>NZ_JBFUCP010000006.1:0-292513 GCF_056405175.1 Pedococcus sp. P1_H8 | reverse complement strand
TGGCGATGGCGCACGTCGCGGCGGTCGAGGACGTCGAGCTGGAGGACGGGACGGTGGCGGAGCAGCACCGCGGCCTGGGGCACCAGCGGTTGGATGCGCCGGCCCTGGTCAGTGACCAGCTGGGGGTCGGCGACGCGGTCGCGAGCAGCCGCCTGTCCGCGGCGGTGGATGTGGTGACCCGGGTGCCGGGGGTGTTCGAGGCGATGGGTGCGGGTCGGCTCGATGAGTACCGCGCCCGGGTCGTGGGTGAGGAGCTGCGGGACKCSCCGGCGCAGGTGTGCGCGCAGGTGGTGGCCAGGATCGCCGGCTCGCTCGGGTCGGAGCCGCCGGCGGTGCTGCGGCGCCGGGTGCGCCGGGCCCTGGCGGCGGTCGACCCGGACCTGCTGCGGGCCAGGGCGGCCCGGGCCCGGTCCGAGCGTGGCCTGCGCCGCTGGCCCGGGGACGAGCCCGGGGTCGACACCTGGATGGGCAGCTTCCCGGTCGAGGCGTCCCGCAGCGGGTGGGCGGTGGTCGACGGGCTGGCCCGTCAGTACGTCCAGGACGGCAGGGCGGCCGGGGTGGAGCAGGCCCGGGCGGATGCGTTGATGGACCTGATCCACGCCCGCGCGACCGGCACSTTCGTCGTCCAGCTSGCCGTCCCYGCCGACCAGCTCACCGAGCCCAYCACGACGGACCAACTCGCCACGACGGACCAGCTCACGGCGACCCCTCGCGAGTCCGTTGGCGAGTCCGTTGGCGACACGGCGCCGACCACGGTCAGCGAGACGGTGGATCCCGACGACGGCGCGGTCAGGGCTGAGCCGGACCTCGTGACCGAGGGAGCACCAGCGATGGAGGCAGTTGCCGCGAGCGCAGCAGCTGCAAGTGACGCCGACGCGCTGGTGACGGTCGCTGGGTTCGGGATGCCGGGCACCGCCCAGGTGCGGCGAGGGTGGTTGACCAGCCTCGGGGACGGCACCGACCCCGACCTCGACACCACGAGCGACACCACGAGCGCCCGCACGAGCGACACCACGAGCGACCCTGCGAGCGACCCTGCGAGCGCCCGCACGAGCGACTCCGTATCGGACAGCGGAGTGACGGTGCGCCACGAAGTGGTCGCCTGCGACACCGAGACCGGTGCCCTGATGGCCGTCGCGACCGACCCTGACATCACCAGCCCAGACAAGCCGGGCCGTCGACCGGTCACCGAGTCGACGGCCTACCGACCACCTGCGGCGCTGATCGACCTGGTCCGGGCCCGCGACGGGCGATGCCGCTTTCCCGGCTGCACCGTCAACGCCCGCTTCTGCGACCTGGACCACGTCCGACCCTGGCCCCTCGGCCCGACCCAGGCAGCGAACCTGATGTGCCTGTGCCGCCGCCACCACCGCATCAAGCAGACCGTCCGGTGGCGGGTCCGCATCGAGCCCGACGCCACCGTCACCTGGACCGACCCCACCGGCAGGGTGCGCACCACCCTGCCCCAGGACTTCCTGCAACTCCGCGACAACGAGCCGGTGCGTCGAGCCAGCATGCCTGCGAACATCAGAGGGCCCAAGCATGCGGGACCCGAGCATGCGGGACCCGGGCATCCGAGACCCGAACGCGCAGGATCCGAAACCGTGACTGCGGCGCCAGTCGATGAACCCGGCGTGCTCTGGTCGGCCTGGGAGGAGGAACTTGCCCACGAGCTGGCCCGGGCGGAACGCCACGCCGACCGACGGCGGGTCGACCCCCGGCGCGCCGAGGAGCTCGCCGCGCCACCTGGGCGAACCGTCGGGCGAGCTGTCGGGCTGAGCGCCGAGCTGAGCGCTGGACTCGATGACTACACGATCGACCCCGCCTTCGCGGCAGCCTGTCCGGGTCGGAGGTTGCGCCGACGGACCAGTGGCGAGGGTGATCCACCGTTCTGAGCGGATAGCGTGACGGCCATGGCATCGGACCCGGCCTCCTGGCGATCACGACTGACCCGGCTCTGGCGACGAGCGTCCACGCCGGCCGGAGATGCACGGACTCCCCGGCCCGGTGCCACGCACGGACGAGGAGCCACGGTCTATCCGGGCGACTTCACCGGCACGCCAACCCTCGACTACGCACCTCGGCCCGATGGCGAGCCGGACCCTGGCGAGATCGTCTGGACCTGGGTGCCGTACGAGGAGGACCACCGTCAGGGCAAGGACCGACCGGTGCTGCTCGTCGGTCGGGACGGCGCGTGGTTATTGGCTCTCATGCTGACCAGCAAGGACCACGACCGTGACCACGAGCAGGAAGCCCGACACGGTCGGCACTGGCAGGACATCGGACCAGGGGCCTGGGACCGTCAGGGCCGTCCCAGCGAGGTCCGCGTGGACCGGATCCTGCGCGTCGATCCCGCAGCGGTGCGTCGCGAGGGCGCGGTACTCGACCGCGAACGGTTCGACCAGGTGGCCGCGGCCGTCCGCGCCGCGAGCTGAGCTCGGCCTGGGCGCCCAGGCTTCGACAGCGTCAACGAGAACAACGCGAAGGGCCSGTCACCCGCAGGTGACCGGCCCTTCGTGAGGTGTGCCGTGGAAGGCGACTCGCGTCAGAGCGAGGCGACCTTCTTCGCCATGGCCGACTTCTTGTTGGCGGCCTGGTTGGCGTGGATGACACCCTTGCTCGCGGCCTTGTCGAGCTTCTTGCTCGCGGTCGCGAGGGCGTCATTCGCCGCAGTGGCGTCGCCGGAGTCGACGGCTGCCTGGAACTTGCGGATCCAGGTCTTGAGCTCGCTCTTGACGGCCTTGTTGCGCTCGGTCGCCGTGCGGTTCGTCTTGATCCGCTTGAGCTGGGACTTGATGTTTGCCACAGGTGTGTCTCTCTTGGTTGGTCGGTGGTTGCCGTTAGAGGGCGGCAGAAGCCTCTCGGGACCAGGCTGGTGGGGCGCCTGTGGTTGAGAGGCTCTGGATGGTGCTGCATGCGCGCACGACCATGCGCGCACGCGATGGGCAAATCTACCAGCGAGGTGCCCACTCCCCCAAAACGTGGGTATGCCGGCTGCTCCAGGCCGCGGTCAGGTCGCCGCGGCGTGCTCAGCGTCCGCTGCGGGCCCGCGTGATCGTGAGCACGGCGCGCTCGACGGCGTAGACCGGGTCGCGACCGCCGCCCTTGACCTCGAAGTCGGCGTTCGCGACTGCCTGGATCGCCTCGGCGAGCCCCTCAGGCCCCCATCCGGACAGCCCGCGGCGGGCCTTGTCCACCTGCCACGGTGCCATGCCGAGGTCGCGCGCCACGTCAGCCGAGCGCCCCCGACCGGCCGCGCCGACCTTGACCAGCTGGCGCAGCTGTTGGGCGAGCACGGCGACGATCGGGACCGGGTCGACACCGGTGGCGATGGCGTGGCGCAGCAGCCGCAGCGCCTCGCCGGCGTTGCCCGCGACAGCCGCGTCGGCCACCTTGAAGCCGGTCGCCTCGACCTTGCCCTCGTGGTACTTGGCGACGAGGTCCTCGTCGATGGTGCCGGTGGTGTCGGCGACGAGCTGCTGGCAGGCGGAGGCGAGCTCGCGCACGTCCTTGCCGATCGCCTCGATCAGGGCGCGGACGGCATCGGGGGTGGCGCGGCGCCCGGCCCGGCGGAACTCGTGCATGGCGAAGTCGGTCTTGTCGCGGTCGGTCTTGATCGCGGGCGCCTCGAGGACCCGCGCCTGCGACTTCTTGAGGAGGTCCAGGACCTTCTTGCCCCGCTGCCCCGACTTGTGGGTCACCACCAGGGTCACGTCGGGGTCGGGTGCGGCGAGGAAGGCGAGCAGATCCTCCTGGAGCTCGTCCGGCGCCTCGTCGAGGTCGTTGACGACGATGCACTTCTCGCCACCGAACAGGGACGGGCTGGCGTGCACGCCGAGCGCGCCGGCCTCGTAGGTCTCGGCCGCGAGCCGGATGACCTCGAGCTCCGGAGCAGAGGCCCGGAGCTCGTCGAGCGTGGTGCTGAGCGCGCGGTCGGCGATGACTGCCTCGGGTCCGCTGATGAGGACGAGAGGGGGAACGGTGCGCGTCGCGGTGGCGGTCACGGGCACAGCCTCCCACGAGCCGGGGACAGCTTCAGCCGCCCGGGCAGTAGGCGTCGCCAGGTGCGAGCTCCGGATGGATCGGCCCCTTCCTGTCGCTCACCGAGCCAGCGGTACGGCGCCCCGCGCGCACTGCGATGACCTCGGCGACGATCGCCACTGCGATCTCTCCCGGGTCGTTGGCGCCGATGTCGAGCCCGATGGGGGCGTGCACGGTCGCCAGCGCCTCCACGGTGACGCCGTTGTCCAGTAACCAGGCGCGCCGGCGTTCCTGGGTGCGACGCGAGCCCATCCCACCGATGTAAGGCGTCCCGGCAGCCAGCCCCGCCCGGATGGCCGGGCCGTCCACACCGTCGTGGTGACTCGTCACCACCAGCGCGTCGATCGATTCGGGGACGGAAGGGTCGTCGGTCGACGTCGTCACCGACCACCCGAGGGGCCTTCCGAGCGCGACGAGCGCTTCGGCCACGGGCCCGTCTCCGACGACGTGCACAATGCAGGGATCCGCCATCCCGCCAGTATCGCCCCTACTCGACAGCGCCCTACTCGAACGCGCCCTACTCGAACGCGAGGGTGGCAGCCCCGGTCGCCTCGAGGCCGAGCCCCTTGAGCCGGGCGGCCACGACGTCGGCCGGCAGCTCGAGGCTCTCGGCCAGCTCGTCGAGCGACAACCCGAGCTCGACTCCGTCGCGCAGCTCCTCGTCGGACTCGGCCGTCCACGCGTGGCCGCCGGTCACGGCGGTGCGCGTCGACTCGGCGGGTGGCGGGGATTCGGCCACGGGTCGGGGATGCTCGGCCACGTCCTCCCCCGTCGCGCCCATCGAGGTGCCGACCAGTGCGCCGGTGATGCCCCGCAGGGCGGGCTCGTGCACCTTCACCGGCGGAGCCGCCGTCTCGTCGAGCCGCCTCAGCGCGGCGAGGACCCGCTCGCGGTCGGTGGTCGGCCAGAACGGGGGCAGCGAACGCTGGAGGAACCCGGCATACCGCGCCGTCATCATGCGGGAGTCGAGGAAGGCGACGACCCCGCGGTCGTCCGCGCGGCGGATGAGCCGCCCAGCGCCCTGCGACAGCCGCAGCGCGGCGTGGGTCGCGGACACGGCCATGAAGCCGTTGCCGCCCATTCGGGCGATGGCCTGCGAGCGAGCCGACGAGAGCGGGTCGTCGGGGCGCGGGAAGGGAATCCGGTCGATGATGACGAGCTGGCAGGCCGAGCCGGGCACGTCCACGCCCTGCCAGAGGGTGAGGGTGCCGAACAGGCAGGTCTGCGGGTCTCGCGCGAACTGTCGCACCAGGGTGGTGATCTGGTCCTCGCCCTGACACAGGAACCCGATCTCGCCCTCCTTGTCGGAGAACCGTTCGCGCATCGCCTCGGTGGCCTCCTTGGCCGCGCGCATCGAGGAGAACAGCCCGAGGGTACGCCCGCCGGCCGCCCGCACCAGCGCCTCGATCTCGTCGAGGGTCTGCTCGCTCAGGCCGTCGCGGCCCGGCGCCGGAAGGTGTTGCGCCACATAGGCGATCGCCTGCTGGGGATAGTCGAAGGGGCTCCCCACGTCGAGTCCACGCCACTCCGGAGCACCGTCGCCGCGCAGTCCCATCGTGCCGGCGACAGCATCGAAAGTCCCGCCCAGTTCGAGCGTCGCCGACGTCATGACGACTGTGCGGTCGCCAAAGACCTTGTCGCGCAACAGCATCGCCACGCTCATGGGCGCGACCCGCAGCACCGAACCGCGTCGCTGGTCACGACTCACCCACACGACATCGAGGTCGCGTTGCTCGAGGACGCGCGAGGAGTTCTCGAACATCTCGTCGATCGCGGCCTGCGCCACCTTGCGTGCGCCGTCGGGCTCGACGCCCTTCTCGGGCTTGAGCTCGGACTGCACCTGTCGCGTCGTGTCCCTCACCCGGGCGAGCGCCAGGGACAGTGCGTCGGGTATGCCGTTGAGCTTGCCTTCCGGGAGCTGGTCGAGGACACCCTGGAGGAAGACGGCCGCGTCGTCGACGGCCTCGGTCGACTCGGCCAGGCGGCCCGCCCGCTTTGCCGCGGCGCTGACCATGCCCGGCGTGATCTCGTCGGTGATCGTGGACGTGACGCGATCGACCAGCTCGTGCGCCTCGTCGACGATGAGCAGGTCGTGCTCGGGCAGCATCTGACGACCCTCGAAGGAGTCGATCGCCATGAACGAGTGGTTGGTGACGATGACGTCGCAGTCCTTGGCCGCGTCGCGCGAGCGCTCGACGAAGCAGTCTGCGAACGCCGGACACTTGCTGCCCATGCACTCGTGGGCGCTGACCGACACCTGTCGCCAGGCCCGTTCGCTCACCCCGGGCACCAGCTCGTCGCGGTCGCCGGACTCGGTCGTGTCGGCCCACTCGCGCAGCCGCACCACCTCTTGGCCCAGACGCGAGGCCGCACGGTCGACCTCGGCAACCTCGAACAGCCCTTCCTCGTCGTCGGGGAAGCCGCCCTCGAGCTTGTGGGCGCACAGGTAGTTGCGGCGGCCCTTGACCAGGCCGTACGTGGGTCGCTTGCCGAGCAGGGGCGCGATCGACTCGGCCAGCCGCGGCATGTCGCGGTCGACGATCTGGGCCTGCAACGCGAGCGTCGCGGTGGCGACGACGGCCGGTTTGCCGGTCTTCTGCGCGTGCATGACCGCGGGGATGAGGTAGGCGAGCGACTTGCCGGTGCCGGTGCCTGCCTGCACGAGGAGGTGCTCGTCCTTGGCCACGGCGTCCTCGACGGCGTGCGCCATCTCGACCTGACCGGGACGCTCGACGTGCCGAATGGCGCCGGGGTCACGGTGGTGGTTCCGGGTCAGGTCACCTCTCGTCCACCCAGGCGGGTGCCGGAACCCCGTTCCCCGTCAGGTTGTCGCACCCGACGAACTGGGTCTCCACGCGCTGGATGGCGCAGAAGTAGGTGGCCGTCTCCTCGATGGGGGCCGGACCGGCGTCCTGGCGGGCCGCGGCCGGGAGGGTGCCGAGTGCGACGAGGAGTGCTGTGGCGGTGACCATGGGGAGGATCCGCCGGATCTGCTGGGTGGTGTTCACGGTGTGCTCCTGGTGCTGAGAGGTGTGTTGTGCTGACCTCTCCACGGTCCGACCGGGAGGCCCTGACCCACATCGGGTGCACCCCCTCAGAAGCGCCGCCGAAACCCCTCAAATATCGGGTGTCGGCCCGCCGGGCACAGGAACACACTGGGGACGTGCCCCCTGCGGACCCGCTCACGAGCGACGGCTTCGTCGGCCGCTCCGGCGAGCTCGACGAGCTCGCCGCGGCCCTGGCATCGGCACGGGCGCGCCAGGGGCGTGCCGTGCTCGTCCTCGGCGATGCGGGGGTCGGGAAAACCAGGCTGGCCCAGCGGGCCTGTGCGCTGAGCCCTGACTTCCTCGTCCTCACCGGCGCCTGCCTGCCGCTGTCCTCCCTGAGCGTCCCGTTGCTGCCCCTGCGCGCCGCCGTGGCCGGGCTGCCGGCGGAGCAGCGGCCGGCTCTGCGGCGCGCTGCCGGGGTCGAGGCCGCGGACGAGTTCGACCAGTGGCTCGAGGACCGCTGCGCTCAAGGTCCCGTCGCCCTGGTGGTCGACGACCTGCAATGGTCGGACCCGGCCACCCTCGACGTGCTGATGTGGGTCCTCGCTGGACTCACCACCCGCAGCCTCGCGGTCCTGATGACGGTCCGCCGCGGGGAGGTGGGGCCGGGTCATCCGCTGCAGCGCTGGCTGGCCGACGTACGACGCCTGCCGGGTTTCGTCGAGATGACCTTGGGGCCGCTCGACCTCGACGAGACCCGTGACCAGCTGACCGGCGTGCTGGGCGACGTCCCGCACGACGCCCTCGTGCGAGACGTCTACGCCCGCACGGGTGGCAACTCGTACCTCAACCGACTGCTCGTCCATGGCCTGGCCCCTACGGAGACGGCGCTGGGGCCGGGCCTTCCGGAGGATCTGTCCTCGGCGGTGCTCCGGGCGTGGCACCGGCTGGACACCCCCGCCCGCGACCTCGCACGGGTCCTGGCCGTGTACGGGCGGGTTGCGCGTGGGAGCGCACTGGACCGCATTGCGGGGCTCGCCGGTGTGACCGACCTCCGCTCGGCACTGCGGAACTGCCTGGACGGGAACCTGCTCGAAGCCGACGGGAGCGGCGGCTACTGGTTCCACCACCCCCTCCAGGCGGAAGCCTTGGCAGGCAGTCTTGGCCGACTGGATCGGGAGCACCTCCACGCGGCCTTCGCCGAAGCCCTCGAGCACGAGCTTGGCTCGGGGTCCTCGGGGTCCTCGGGCCCCTCAGGGTCCTCGGAAACCTCGACCTCCCCGTCACCCGCAGACCAGTCGACGCTCGAAACCCTCAGCCTGATCGCCGACCACCACCACCAGGCAGGCCACACCCGGGAGTCATACGCCGTGGGTCTGCGCGCCGCCGACCTGGCTCAGCGCATCGGCGCGACGACCATGCAGGTCAGGCTGCTGAGGCGCGCGCTCGAGGTCAAGGAGCAGCTCGACGTCAGTGCACCCGAGCCGGCCACCGCCCTGTGGGAGCGACTGCGGCGGGCGGCCGAGGCCGTCGGCGACTTCGAGGAGGAGCTCCGGGCAGTCGAGGCCCTCCTGGGCGGGCTCGACGACATCCGGGAACCGCTCGCCGTGGCCGAGCTCCTGGTGCGCCGCCAGCACCTGCGCTTCCTGACCGGCCGGGGGTTCCTCGACTCCGCCGAGATGCGGCGAGCCGTGGAGCTCGCCCGGCGCCAGCCCGAGTCCTGGCAGCACGCCTTTGCCCTCGCCGAGCTGGCCCACGCCTCACTGTGGCAGGACGATCCGGCGTCCGCAGAGCTCGGGGCAGCCGCACTGGATTGCGCCAGGGCCTGCGGCCACCCCCGCGCCCTGACCTTTGCCCTGACAGCGAACGCGATGCTGGCGGTGCACGAAGATCGTCCGGACGATGGGCAGCGCCTGGGGCGCGAGGCCGTGGCGGCGGCTGTCGAGGCCCGGGACGGGTTTGCGTTCGTGCACGCGACGCTGTGGGAGGCGAACTCCGTCGAGGCACCGATCAGCCCCGAGTGGATTGCCGTGGTCGGTCGGCGGAGGGCCGAGCTCACCGAGCTCGGCCTGCCACACCCGGTAACAGCCTGGCTGGCGTGCAACGAGGCGTTCGGCCACCTCCACGCCGGCAACCTGGAGGCCTGCTCACAGCTGCTCAGGGTGGCCCTGGGATCCACGCCGGGAACGCTCGCCGACGTCCAGACCCGGTTGAGTGCCGCGTGGATGGCAGCCATCCAGGGCCGCACGCACGAGGCGGAGGGCCACCTGGCCCGCGCGAACGAGCTCTTTGCCGAGACGTCGACCTTCCTCGCGTTCGAGTTCGACGCCGTCCGGGCACTGGTGCTGCTCTGCGGCGGGCATCTCCGGGCCGCCGTCAACGCGGCGCTGACGGGGACAGCCGATCCGGGCGCACCCTCCACCATGTGCGAGTGGCTGCTACCCCTTGCCGCACGGGCCCTCGCCGACCTCGCGCAGGAGGCACGCGATGCGGGTGGCGACCCCGCGGGCTGCCTCGACGAGCTCGATGCCCTCACGGCCAGGTTTCCGGACATCCTCGCCGAACTTGGCGGGATGAGTCCCTTCTACGTGCGCCAGCAGACCGGTCTCGGGGCGATGTACCACGCCGAGGTCGCCCGAGCGCGTCGCGCCCCTGACGAGCACCTCCTGTGGGCGGAGGCGTCAACGGCGTTGCGCGAGATCCTGCCTTGGGAGGCGTGCTACTCGCTGTGGCGGCTCGCAGGGGCGCTGCTGGTCGCGGGACCCGGGAACCGCGACGAGGGTGTCGACGCCCTGCGACGCTCGTATGCCTTGGCACGAACGCTCGGCGCCCAACCCCTCGTGGACGAGCTCGAGGCGCTCGCCCGGGGCACCCACGTCCGGCTCGCCGACCCGGCCACCAGCGCCCCGGCGGCCGCGGACGCACACAAGGTGGGCCTCACCGCGCGTGAGACCGAGATCCTCGGACACATCGTGGCCGGTCGCACCTACGGCCAGATCGCCAGGTCTCTCGTGGTCAGTGAGAAGACCGTCAGCTCGCACGTCAGCCACCTCCTCGCCAAGACGGGGTGCGCGAACCGCGTCGACCTCGCGCGCTGGGCCACGCGGAGGTAAACCAACGGCATACCGCTGGGCCTGGGGCGGCACTGGCCGCGGACGGGACCACGCCCTGCGAGGATGGCGGGGATGACTGTTGACCACGCGAGCCCCGAGGCCGCGAGCCCGCCACTGCTCACCGACCTCCTGCCGACCGGTCTCGCGGAGCCGGACGACGTGTATGCCGCGTTCGAGGGTTGGGCGCGGGACCGCGGGCTGCCGCTGTACCCCCACCAGGACGAGGCGCTGCTGGCCGTGCTGGCCGGGGAGAACGTCGTCCTCTCCACCCCGACGGGTTCCGGGAAGTCACTGGTCGCCACGGGCGCGCACCTGGCCGCGCTGGCCACCGACAGGGTCAGCTTCTACACCGCCCCCATCAAGGCGCTGGTGAGCGAGAAGTTCTTTGCGCTGTGCGAGCTCTTCGGCGCGTCCGAGGTCGGCATGCTGACCGGTGACGCCTCCGTGAACCCCGACGCCCCGATCATCTGCTGCACCGCCGAGATCCTGGCCAACATCGCGCTGCGTGAGGGCGCCGACGCCGATGTGGGCCTGGTGATCATGGACGAGTTCCACTTCTATGCCGAGCCCGACCGGGGCTGGGCCTGGCAGGTGCCGCTGCTCGAGCTGCCCCAGGCGCAGTTCGTCCTGATGTCGGCGACCCTGGGCGACCTCACCGACCTCGCCGCGGACCTGAGCAGCCGAAACGGCCGACCGACGACCATGGTCACGGGAACCGAACGGCCAGTGCCCCTGAGCTTCACGTGGGCGCTGACCCCCCTCGCCGAGACGATCGAGGAGCTGCTCACCACGCACCAGTCGCCCGTCTACGTCGTGCACTTCACCCAGGCGGCGGCGCTCGAGCAGGCCCAGGCGCTGCTGTCCCTCAAGGGAACCGTGAAGGCGGACAAGGCCGCGATCGCCGAGCGCATCGGCGGGTTCCGGTTCACCGCCGGCTTCGGACGGACGCTGTCCAAGCTGGTCCGCTCCGGCATCGGGGTGCACCACGCGGGGATGCTGCCGCGCTACCGGCGACTGGTCGAGCAGCTCGCCCAGGACGGGCTGCTCAAGGTCATCTGCGGGACCGACACCCTCGGGGTCGGCATCAACGTGCCGATCCGCACCGTCCTGTTCACCGGGCTGGTCAAGTTCGACGGGTCGCGGCAACGGGTCCTCAAGGCGCGCGAGTTCCACCAGATCGCGGGACGGGCGGGGCGCGCCGGGTTCGACACCAGCGGTTCGGTGGTCGTCCAGGCCCCCGAGCACGTCATCGACAACGCGCGGGCGATCGCCAAGGCCGGCGACGACCCCAAGAAGCTCAAGAAGGTCCAGCGTCGCAAGCCCGCCGACGGTGAGGTGTCGTGGACTGAGCAGACCTACGACAAGCTCGTCGCCGCCGAACCGGAACCGCTGGTCTCCCGCATGCGGGTGGACCACTCGATGATCCTCAACGTCGTCCAGCGGCCGGGCGACCCGGTGCGTGCCCTCAGCCACCTCCTGCGCAACAACCACGAGACCCCCCGCGGGCAGGCCAAGCTGTCCCGTCGTGCCATCACGCTGGGCAAGAGCCTGCTCGACACCGGGGTGCTCCGTCGCATCTCGCCACCGGACCCCGACGGCCGCACCATCGAGGTGCGCGGCGAGCTGCAGCACGACTTCGCCCTCAACCAGCCGTTGGCACCACTGGCCCTCGCCGCCCTCGACGTGCTCGACCCGCAGTCCCCCACCTACGCCCTCGACGTCGTCTCGGTCATCGAGGCGATCCTCGACGATCCCCGTCAGGTCCTGATGGCCCAGCAGTTCAAGGCCCGCGGCGAGGCGGTGGGTGAGATGAAGGCGGACGGCATCGAGTACGACGAGCGGATGGCCCTGCTCGAGGACGTGACGTGGCCGCGACCCCTCGCCGACCTGCTCGAGGCGACGTTCGAGATCTTCCGGCAGAGCCACCCGTGGGTGTCCGAATCGGCGCTGTCACCCAAGTCGGTGGTTCGCGACATGTACGAGCGCGCCATGACCTTCACCGAGTTCGTCTCGACCTACCAGCTGGCCCGGTCCGAGGGTCTGGTCCTGCGCTACCTCACCGATGCCTACCGAACCCTACGCCAGACAGTCCCTGACGCGCACCACAGCGAGCAGTTCGACGACCTCTTCGAGTGGCTCGGCGAGACGGTGCGCCAGACCGACTCCTCGCTCCTCGACGAGTGGGAGGCCCTGACCGACCCCGACGCCAACGAACGCCTGGAGGAGCTCGAAGGACTGGCAGCACACGGCGGCACCCGCCCCACGCGCCCGATCACGTCGAACGAGCGGGCCTTCCGGGTGATGGTCCGCAACGCCATGTTCCGTCGCGTCGAGCTCGCCAGCCGGGACCGGTTCGGCGACCTCGCGGCGCTGGACGCCTCTCAGGCCGCCCTTCCCGAGCCGCCGCGGAACACCCTGATGGACGGCGCAGCGTGGGACGAGGCCCTCGGCGACTACTACGCCGACCACGACACGATCGGCACCGACGCCGAGGCCCGCGGACCCCACCTGCTGACCATCACCCCATCGCAGGGCCCCCCGCCGGGCGCGGTGGAACCCGACACCGAGCACCGGCTCTGGCAGGCACGCCAGACCCTCCACGACCCCGAGGGCGACCACGACTGGGTGATCGAGGCGGTGGTCGACCTCGACGCGTCTGACGAGGCCGGCGAACCGGTCGTCCTCACGACGGCGATGCGACGTCTCGGGTCATGAACACGCTGAAGTCGTCCCTGACGTAGGGCCCGAACGGGCCACACAGGGTGAAGCCGTACGCGGCATACAGGGTCCGCGCGGGCGCGAACTGCTCGGGTGAGCCGGTCTCGAGACTCAGCCTGGTGTACCCGCGCCGCCCGGCCTCGGCCACGACGTGGTCGAGCAGGCTCGCGGCCACGCCGCGGCGACGGTGTGCCGGTGCGGTGCGCATCGACTTGAGCTCCCCGTGGGTGGGGTCGAGCTCGCGCAGGGCGGCGCAGCCCAGCACCTCGTCACCGTCCCACAGGCTCCAGAAGCTCAGGTCAGGCGTCCGCAACCGGTCGAGGTCGAGGGTGTGCACGCTCTCGGGAGGCGAGTAGCGGCGCATCTCCTCGACGTGCTCGGCCAGCAGGGCCGCCACCTGGGGTGTGTCCAGGCCGCCCGGTCTGATCTCCGTCGCGGGTGGCGGAGGCAGCCCGCTCAGGCCGCGAACCCCGCGAGCTCGCTGGCGAGCTCGGGGTGCACGCGCGCCTTGAGCAGGGTGCCGCTGCCGGTGTGTTCGCTGGAGAGCACCTCGGCCTCCTGGTGGAGGCGGCTGACGAGGTCGCCGCGGTCGTACGGCACGAGCACCTCGACGTCGATCGTGGGTCGCGGGAGCTCGTCGGCGATCAGGGCACGCAGCTCGTCCAGCCCGGCGCCCGTGCGCGCCGACACGACGATGGAGTGCTTCTCGTGACGCTGGATCCGGTCGAGCACCTCCGGGTCGGCCGCGTCGGCCTTGTTGATGACGATGACCTCGCGGACGTTGGCGGCCTCGACGTCGGCCAGGACCGCGCGGACGGCACTGATCTGTCCCTCGGGGTCGGGGTGCGAGCCGTCGACGACGTGCAGCAGCAGGTCGGCGTCGGCCACCTCCTCGAGCGTGGAGCGGAAGGCCTCGACCAGCTGGGTGGGGAGCTGGCGGACGAAACCGACCGTGTCGGCGAGCGTATAGAGCCGACCGTCCTCGGTCTCGGCGCGACGGACGGTCGGGTCGAGCGTGGCGAACAGCTGGTTCTCGACCAGGACGCCGGCGCCGGTGAGTCGGTTCAGCAGCGAGGACTTGCCGGCGTTGGTGTAGCCGGCGATCGCGACGCTCGGCACCTCATGGGTCTTGCGACTGAGGCGGCGCGTGTCGCGGCTGGTCTTCATCTCCTTGATCTCGCGGCGGAGCTTGGCCATCCGGGTGTTGATGCGGCGCCGGTCGAGCTCGATCTTGGTCTCACCGGGACCACGGGACCCCATGCCCTGGCCACCGGCAGCCTGGCCACCGGCCTGCCGCGACATCGACTCACCCCAGCCACGCAGCCGCGGCAGGAGGTACTGCAGCTGGGCCAGCTCGACCTGCGCCTTGCCCTCCTTGGACTTCGCGTGCTGGGCGAAGATGTCAAGGATCAGCGCGGTCCGGTCGATGACCTTGACCTTGACCACGTCCTCGAGCGCACGCCGCTGGCTGGGCGTGAGCTCGGTGTCGCAGATGACCGTGTCGGCGCCCTCGGCGATGACGATGTCACGCAGCTCGATGGCCTTGCCCGAGCCGAGGTAGGTGCCGGTGTCCGGCTTGGCGCGGCGCTGGACGAGCCCGGCGAGCACGGTCGAACCCGCGGTCTCGGCCAGTGCGGCGAGCTCGCGCATCGAGTTGTCGGCGTCCTCGGCGGTGCCCTCGGTCCAGACCGCCGCGAGGACCACCCGCTCGAGCCGCAGCTGGCGGTACTCGACCTCGGTGATGTCCTCGAGCTCGGTGGACAGCCCCGCGACACGGCGCAGGGCAGCGCGGTCCTCGCGGTCGTACTGGTCGCCGTCGTAGCCGGCCCCGTCGCTGTCGAGGAATCCGTCCTCGGTCGCCAGCGCGGTGGCCTTCAGGTCAAAGATGTCTGATCGCTTCAGTGTCATGTCCCCTCAAGAATCTCACCTTTTCAACCGCCGCAGCGACCGCTTTATGTCCTGCCGTCTACCGTTGGGCCCGATGAGCACGCAAGACCACTACTTCACGGCCGCACCGGCGAGCCCCGCCCAGCAGCGCACCATCACGGTGCGACTGGCCGGGCAGACCGTCGACGTGCGCTCCGCAGCGGGCATCTTCAGCCCCGGCGGTGTGGACCAGGGCACCGCTGTCCTGCTGCGGCACGCCCCGGCCCCGCCCCCTGAGGGGGCCCTGCTCGACCTCGGCTGCGGCTGGGGCCCGATCGCCCTCACCCTGGCGCTCCGCTCGCCACAGGCGACCGTGTATGCCGTGGACGTGAACGAGCGTGCGCTGGACCTGCTGCGCACCACGGCGGCGTCGCTGGGGCTGGACCGGGTGCACGCGAGCCAGCCGGACGGCATACCGGAGGGAGTGCGGTTCGACGCGATCTGGTCGAACCCCCCGATCCGGGTCGGCAAGGCGGTGCTCCACGACCTCATGCTCACCTGGTTGCCGCGTCTGGCGCCCGGTGGCGCGGCCCACCTCGTCGTGCAGAAGAACCTCGGGTCGGACTCGTTGCAGCGCTGGCTTGCCGAACAGCTGGATCCGCAGGAGTTCGCTGTGTCCCGGTTCACGTCGGACAGGGGCTTTCGGATCCTGGAAGTCCGTCGCGCTCCCTAGGACGCGTCCGCGCGGCCAACCGCCCGAAGGGTCCAGCCGCTGCTCAGACGAGGTCGGTGGTGCCGTCTGCGACGAGGGCCGCGGGTCCGGCCAGTTCGACCTCGTGGTCGGGCAGCGCGCGCACCCTGAGTCGGCCACCGGGGACGTCCACGGTCCACGTTTCCGTGACGTCGCCCGCCCAGAAGCGGGTGGCCAGAGCCGCTGCTGCTGCGCCGGTGCCACACGACCGGGTCTCCCCCACGCCACGCTCGTGCACCCGCATGCGGATGTGTCCGACGCCCATGGGCCGGACGAACTCGATGTTGGTGCCGTGGGGAGGAAGTGGGTTCACCAGCGGAAGTCGGTGCAGGTCAAGGGAATCCAGGTCGATCCGCTCCGGCAGCGCCACCACGGTGTGGGGGTTGCCGAGGTCCAGGCTGAGTGCCGACAGCGGTTCGTGGCCGTCCAGGTGGACCAGCGCGTCGAAACCCTCCTCGTCGGCGATGACCTGCTGGGCCAGTCGCCACGGTCCGAGGTTGACCGCGATGAGGTCGGGCGACTCGAACCGCACCAGCTTGGTGCCGGCCCTGGTCGCGATGGCGAACTCGTCCGCCGTCTCGAGGCCCTCTCGGCGCAGGTAGGCCGCGAAGACGCGCGTGCCGTTGCCGCACATCTCGGCGACGCTGCCATCGGCGTTGCGGTAGTCCATGAACCACCGGGCTGCGTGGGCCTGGGCCAGGATGCCGCCTTCGGTGGCCAACGCCGTCGGAACGACCCGGATGACGCCGTCACCACCGATGCCGGCGCGGCGGTCGGCCAGCCGGGCCGCCTGCTGCGCGGTCAGGTCGCGGACGCCCTCCAGGTCGGGCACGAGCACGAAGTCGTTCTCGGTCCCGTGGCCCTTGGTGAAGGAGGTCTGGTCAGCCATGCGCCCCATTGTCCCTGATCGCCGCACGGACCAGCGCAACTGCCTGTCCGGTCACGTCCGGGGCGAGCGCGTCGAGCCAGGTGATGCGCGGGTCGGGGTTGAACCACGACTCCTGACGGCGGGCGAAACGCCGCGTCAGCGCGGTGGTCTGCTCCTGGGCCTGCGCGGTGGTGAGGATGCCGTCGAGCTCAGCCAGGGCCTGCGCGTAGCCCAGCGCCCGCGAGGCAGTCCGGCCCTCGCGCAACCCCACGGACTCGAGGTGGCGCACCTCCCTGAGCAGCCCCTGCTCCCACATGCCACGCACCCGGGCGGCGATCCGCTCGTCGAGGCGGGCGCGCGGCACGCGCAACCCGACCACGACGGTCGGCTGCACGTAGGTCCGGGTGGGCATCGTCGCCGAGAACGGTCGCCCGGTCAGCTCGATGACCTCGAGGGCGCGCACGATGCGGCGCACGTTGCCAGGCTCCATCGCCTGTGCCGCAACGGGATCCAGCGCTTCGAGGCGTGCATGGCTCGCGGCCGCACCGACTGCGTCGGCCTCGGCTTCGAGTCTCGCACGCACGGCGGCGTCGGTCGGCGGGATGTCGAGGACGTCGAGGGCGGCTCGGACATAGAGTCCCGACCCGCCTGCCAGCACCGGGTGGTGACCACGCTCCTGGATGGCGGCGATGTCGGCTCGCGCCGCCATCTGGTAAGCGGCGACGCTCGCCTCCTGCGTCACCTCCAGCACGTCGAGCTGGTGGTGGGGTATGCCGCGTCGCTCGGCGAGCGGGACCTTGGCCGTCCCGATGTCCATGCCGCGGTAGAGCTGGCTGGCATCGGCACTGACCACCTCACCCCCGAGGGCTTCGGCCAGGTCGAGGGCGAGGTCGGACTTGCCCGACGCGGTGGGCCCGACGACGCCGACCACCAGGGGCGTCGTCATCGGCTCACAGGTCGTGCTCGGGTCACAGGTCGTGCTCGTGGTCGTGCCAGTGCTCGCTGTCGGGATCGTCGTGGTCATGGTCGTGGCCGAACGGGTCGGGATCGACACCGGGATGCCAGGCGAACCCGGGTTTGCCCCACCCCTGCTTCTTGACCGCCTTGCGCGCCTTCTTGCCCCACCGCTCGCCCAGCCGGTCGACGTAGAGGAAACCGTTGAGGTGGTCGTACTCGTGTTGCATGCAGCGGGCGAACCAGCCGGTGGCCTCGAAGGAGAGCTCCCCACCGTCGACGTCGAAACCGGTCACCGTCGCCGCCTCCCCGCGCTTGAGCGGAAAGCTCTCCCCCGGCACCGACAGGCACCCCTCGGCCTCGTCGTGGGGGTCCGGCTCATCGAGTGAGGCCTTGGTCGAGGTGACGTACGGGTTGACGATGGCCCCCCGCGGGGGGACGCCGTCCTCGTTGTCCATCTGCCAGGTGAAGACGCGTAGGCCGACGCCGATCTGGGGAGCGGCCAGGCCAACTCCGTGGGCGGCATCCATGGTGTCGAACATGTCAGCGACGAGCGTGCGCAGGTCGTCGTCGAACGTCGCCACGGGTTCGGCCCGGCGGTGGAGCACGGGCTCACCGGTGATGACGATGGGGCGGACGGTCATGGCCGGAAGTCTTCCAGACGTCGCTGGTCGCACCCGATTCCGGGTGTCGTAGTGGTCAGCCGCACGACGCCGCCGGGACAGGGGCCGGCCGGCCCACGCCCGGCATACCCAGGGACACCCGCGGCTTGCCCGGGACCGGCGCGTCCTGCAGGGCTGCCCACGCGTCGCCGCCCGCGGTGCGCCGCACGGAGTAGGCACCGCCCTCCAGGGCCGCGTCGGCCACGAGGTGGTGCGGCGCGCCGTAGGTGACGCCGACGGTGACCATGTCGCCCGGGCGAGGGCGCTCGGCGCCATCAGGGACGGCAAAGTGGACCAGCCGGTTGTCACGAGCGCGCCCCGAGAGGCGGTGCGTGGCAGTGTCCTTGCGACCTTCGCCGGTGGCGACGAGGACTTCGACGTCCCGGCCCTCGACGGTGCGGTTCTCAGCCCAGGAGATCTCCTCCTGTGCGGCGATGAGCCGCTCGTACCGCTCCTGGACCACGGCCTTCGGCACCTGGTCCGCCATCGTCGCGGCCGGCGTGCCCGCCCGGATCGAGTACTGGAAGGTGAACGCGCTGGCGAACCGGGACTCGCGCACCACGCGCAAGGTCTCCTCGAAGTCCGCCTCGGTCTCGCCCGGGAAACCCACGATGATGTCGGTCGTGATCGCGGCGTCGGGGATCTGGGCACGTACCCGGTCGATGATGCCGAGGAACTTCTCGCTGCGGTAGGACCGCCGCATCTGCTTCAGGACGCGGTCCGACCCCGACTGCAACGGCATGTGCAGGCTCGGCATGACGTTGGGGGTCTGAGCCATCGCTGCGATGACGTCGTCGGTGAAGGCCGCCGGATGCGGGCTGGTGAAGCGCACCCGCTCCAGCCCGTCGATGTCGCCGCAGGCGCGTAGCAGCTTGCCGAACGCGTACCGGTCGCCGAACTCGACGCCGTAGGTGTTGACGTTCTGCCCCAGCAGGGTGATCTCGACGACGCCCTGCTCGACCAGGGCCTGGACCTCGGCGAGCACGTCACCCGGGCGACGGTCGGCCTCCTTGCCGCGCAGGCTGGGGACGATGCAGAACGTGCAGGTGTTGTTGCAGCCCACCGAGATCGACACCCATCCGGCGTAGGCCGAGTCGCGCCGGGTGGGGAGCGTGCTGGGGAACACCTCGAGGCTCTCGAGGATCTCGACCTCGGCACGCTTGTTGTGGCGGGCTCGGTCGAGCAGGGCAGGCAGGCTGCCGATGTTGTTGGTACCGAACACGACGTCGACCCACGGAGCCCGCTGCACGATGGTGGAGCGGTCTTTCTGCGCCATGCAGCCGCCGACCGCGATCTGCATGTCGGGGTTCCTCGTCTTGGCGGGACGCAGCTGGCCGAGGTTGCCGTAGAGCTTGTTGTCGGCGTTCTCACGCACCGCACAGGTGTTGAAGACGACGACGTCGGCCGCCTCGGGCCGCGCGGTCGCGGGCAGGCTGTTGACGTCGACATAGCCCGCGGTCTCGAGCAGGCCGGCGAGCCGCTCCGAGTCGTGCACGTTCATCTGGCAGCCGTGCGTGCGGACGTCGTAGGTCTTGGGTGAAGTCGTGGTGGTACTCATCGCACGCCAAGGGTACGTGGTGAACGCGCCGGCTCAGTCGCGTTGGTGCTCGGGCGCGGCGGCAACCGCCTCGCGAATGACCGCCATCGCGAGGTCAGCGGGATAGCCCTTGCGGGCCAGCATCCCGGCCAGTCGCCGCTTCTGGACAACGGGTTCCAGCCCGTGCATCGACCTGAGCCGCTTGGCCACGAGCTGGGCGGCACGATCCCGCTCGTCCTCGGGGTTGATCGACTCGAGGGTCGCCCTGGCCGTCTCGTCGTCGACGCCCTTGGTCCGCAGCTCGCGGGCCAGCGCGCGCCGGGCCAGCCCGCGACCGGTTTGTTGGGACCGGACGAGCATCCCCGCGTAGGCCTCGTCGTCGACCAGCCCGACCGAGGCCATCCGGTCGAGCACCGCCTCCGCGACGTCGTCGGGGCAGTTGCGCTGGCGCAGCTTGTCCCGCAGCTGTTGGCGACTCTTGGGCGAGAGCGCGAGCTGTCTCAGCACGATCTGGCGCGCGACGTCATAGGCGTCCGGTTCGGGGGGGGGTGGGGGGGGGGGGGGGGCCGGCGCGGCCGGGGCCGCCTCAAGGGCGGCCCTGGCCGCGTCGTGTCGCTCAGTCATTGCAGATCAGTCATTGCAGATCAGTCATTGCTCGCTCAGTGGTGGGTCGCTCGAGCCGTGGCTCAGAACTCGACCGGCACCTCGGGGACCGCGTCGGCCGGCTTGTCGACCTGCGGACCGATCCCGAGCTTTTCCTTGATCTTCTTCTCGATCTCGTTGCCGAGATCGGGGTTGTCCTTGAGGAACTGACGCGCGTTCTCCTTGCCCTGTCCGAGCTGGTCACCCTCGTAGGTGTACCAAGCTCCGGCCTTGCGGACGAAGCCCTGCTCGACGCCCATGTCGATGAGCCCACCCTCGCGGGAGATGCCCTGGCCGTAGAGGATGTCGAACTCGGCCTGCTTGAACGGCGGCGCCACCTTGTTCTTGACGACCTTGACCCGGGTGCGGTTGCCGACCGGGTCGCTGCCGTCCTTGAGGGTCTCGATGCGACGCACGTCCAGGCGCACCGAGGCGTAGAACTTCAGCGCCTTGCCACCCGTCGTCGTCTCGGGCGAGCCGAACATGACGCCGATCTTCTCGCGCAGCTGGTTGATGAAGATGGCCGTCGTGCCGGTGTTGTTGAGGGCACCGGTGAGCTTGCGCAGGGCCTGGGACATCAGCCGGGCCTGCAGGCCGACGTGGCTGTCACCCATCTCACCCTCGATCTCGGCACGTGGCACGAGCGCGGCGACGGAGTCGATGACGATGATGTCGATGGCGCCCGAGCGGATCAGCATGTCGGCGATCTCGAGCGCCTGCTCCCCCGTGTCGGGCTGGCTGACCAGGAGTGCGTCGGTGTCGACCCCGAGCTTCTTTGCGTAGTCAGGGTCGAGGGCGTGCTCGGCGTCGATGAACGCCGCGATACCGCCAGCCTTCTGCGCACTGGCCACCGCGTGCAGCGCGACCGTCGTCTTACCCGAGGACTCCGGGCCGTAGATCTCCACGACGCGGCCGCGGGGGAGGCCACCGATGCCGAGCGCGACATCGAGCGCGATCGACCCGGTGGGGATCACGTCGATCGGGGGGCGGACGTCGTCGCCGAGGCGCATGACCGCGCCCTTGCCGAACGACTTCTCGATCTGCCCCATCACGCTGTCGAGGGACTTTGTCTTCTGGTCCACAGTGGGAGTGTTCGCTCCAGCCATTCTGGCCACCGTTCCTTCTTTCGCTTCGAGTCGGGCGCGCCTGCCTTCGACCCTCGGGCAGCTGATCTGCTTGTCGGGTCAGACGCTAGGTGTCGGCACCGACAGCCGCCCGGGACGCTCTCGCGGCCTGTGGACGGGGGTTCTGTCGCGGTTCCACCTGTGGACGAACATACCGAACACCTGTTCGAAATATTGAATCCGGCGCGCGACACGCCGCAGCGAGTCCGATCTGCTTCAGGGCGAGGCAGGACGACGCATCGGCGTGTGCGGAATGCCGTCCTCCACGAAGCCGCGCCCGCTGGGTGCGAAGCCGAACGCGGCATACCAGTCCACGAGGTGCGACTGGGCGTCGAGCACCACGGGCCGCTCCCCCGCCACGTCGAGCGCTGCGCGCACCAGCCGCCGGGCCAGACCGTGGCCGCGCGCCTGCGGCGCCGTCGCCACCCGGCCGATGCGCCAGGCCTCCCCGTCGTCCAGCAACCGAAGCGTGGCCACCGGCACACCCTCCTGCTCGACCCACAGGTGGCGGGTCGCCGGCTCGAGGTCACGGCCGTCGAGGTCGAGGTAGGGGCAGTCCTGCTCGACGACGAACACCTGGGCACGCAGCGCCCACAACCGATAGGCCGTCAGCGGGTCGAGGTCGGCAAAGCCCGCCAGCCGCACACCGTCCGCACGCTCCAGCACATCATCGATGCTAGGCGCCCGAACGACTACGAAAGCAGGAGCTTCTCCAGGCGGCGAGCCGTCCCCACGACGCCGATCCCTCCCAGCACCGCGAGGTAGCCCACGTGCGCGAGCACCCCCCACCCGACCTCACCGAGCATCAGGGCGCGTTCGAGGGCGACCCCGTGGTAGAGCGGCGTCACCCGCACCAGCCACTGGAGAGCCTCGGGATAGGTCGACAGCGGGAAGAACGTCGCGGAGAACAGGAACATCGGCTGGATGGCCAAGGTGATGTAGTCGAAATGCACCCAGGACTTCATGAAGGTCGTCGCGAACATCCCCAGCGCGGCGAAGGCGAACCCGATGAAGACCGCCGCCGGGAGGGCCAGCAGCGCCCACCACGACCCGACCGCCCCTGCGAGCAGCGCGACGACGAGGAACGCAGCGGAGTAGAGGCCGCCGCGGATGAGCGACCAGCCGATCTCGCCCACCGCGATGTCGCGCGGGCCCATCGGGGTCGCGAGCACCGCGTCGTAGAGCTTGGCGTAGCGCAGCTTGAAGAACACGTTGAAGGTCGAGTCGAACACGGCGCCGTTCATGGCCGAGGCGGCCAGCAGCGCGGGCGCCACGAACTGGGGGTAGGAGACCACTGCCCCCGAGTCGGTCGTGACGGTCTTCACCAGCGCACCGATGCCGATGCCGAGGGAGAACAGGTAGAACACCGGCTCGGCGAACCCGGTCACGAGCGCGATCCAGCCGTGACGGAACGACGTGACGTTGCGTTCGATGAGCATCCTGGCCAGTCCGGCCCCGGCAGGCATCGGCACCAGCCTGGCCAGCCGCGCCGACGCCTGTCCGCGCGCGGACCTGGATGCGGACCGGGGGTTGGAGGTAGAGGTGCTCACGGGACCAGCCGCCTCGCGAAGGACTTCTCCGCGAGCCACCAGCCCCCAGCGGCATAGACCGCCAGCACCAGCAGGTGACCGAAGAACGGCGCCCCGACCTCGGCACCCGTGGCCACCGCACGACACGCCTCGACCCCGTGCCACAGCGGAGTGACCCACGCGATGGGCTGCATCCAGCCGGGCAGCTGCTCGATGGGGAAGAACGTGCCGGAGAACAGCATCAACGGCGTCACGATCCAGCGGAACAGGATGTTGAAACCGTCATCACCCTCCTGCCTGGCAGTGAACGCGAAGATCGGGGTGGTGAACGCCATCCCGGTGAGGATCGCGATCGGCAGGCACAGGACCGCGGCCACGGACCCGAAGCCACCGAACAGCGACGCCACCGCCATGAAGATCGCCGTGGCCGTCGTGAGGTGGGCAGCCACCGCCAGGAAGTGGCCTCGCAGCACGTCGCGCACGGACATCGGTGACGCGAGCATGGCGTGGTAGCCCATGTTCCACTTGATGTAACCGAGAACCTGGTAGGTCGACTCCCCCATCGCCACCCACATCGTCTGGGTGGCGACGATGGCCGGGACGACGAACTGCAGGTAGGGCAGGCCGCCGACTCCGCCCACCCGGTCGTCGACGAGCGAGCCCAACCCGATGCCCATGGCCAGCAGGAAGAAGAGCGGCGACAGGAACCGGCCGATGATGCTCCCTCGCCAGGTGCGCCGGTAGACCGTGAGGAAGTAGGTGAAGACGGCCAGGGCCCGCTCAGTGGCCGACAGGGGCGGACGGATGCCGTGGTCGGCCCGGGACTGGTGATGAAGCTGCGGCTGCGGCTCGTGGAGCGCCATCAGTCCACCAGGGTCCGGCCGGTGAGGTGCAGGAACACGTCCTCGAGCGTGGCTCGGCGCACGAGCGAGGACAGGGGCGCGATCCCGCGCGAGTGCACGACGGCCGCAGCCTGGTCACCGTCGTCGGCGTAGACGAGGAGCCGGTCGGGCAGCACCTCGACGCGCTCGCCGATCCCGACGACCTGCTCGGCGAAGTCCTGGTGGTCCTCGGCGTCGAAGCGCAGCTCGAGGACCTCTCGCGTGGAGAACTCGTCGATGAGCGAGCGCGGGGACCCCTCAGCGACGATCCGTCCGTGGTCCATCACGACGAGCCGGTCGCAGAGCTGCTCGGCCTCGTCCATGTAGTGCGTGGTCAGCACGAGCGTCACACCCGACCGCTTGAGTCGGAACAGCCTGTCCCACAACACATGTCGGGCCTGGGGGTCCAGACCGGTGGTCGGTTCGTCGAGCAGGAGGATCTCGGGTGAGTTGATGAGGGAGCGGGCGATCGTGAGACGTCGCTTCATCCCACCCGACAGCGGCTCGACCTTGTCCTTGGCGCGGTCGGTGAGCTGGGCGAAGTCGAGCAGCTCGGCCGCGCGGGAGCGAACCTCCTTGCGGGAGAGGCCGAAGTAACGCCCGTAGATCCAGAGGTTCTCCTCGACGGTGAGCTCCTCGTCGAGCGTGTCGCGCTGCGGACAGTTGCCGAGCCGGGCGCGGATGGCGGGGCCGTTGTCCGCTGGGTCGAGCCCGAAGAGCCGCAGCTCGCCGCTCGTGACCGGCGACACGCAGCCGACCATCCGCATCGTGGAGGACTTGCCGGCGCCGTTGGGCCCGAGGAACCCGAAGCACTCGCCCTTGCGGACGGCGAAGTCGATCCCGTCGACCGCCGTGAACTCCCCGAACCGCTTGGTCAGTCCGGTCGCGCTCAGCAGGATCTCTTCGTCACCAGTCACTCGCCCCAACCTAGCGAGGTCCACCGACAGACTCACGCGCATTTCCGGTCAGGTGGTCCGGGCGGCCTCGAGCTCGGCGAGGAGGGTCCGGGCCAGGTCGGCCGCCGGCAGCCGGCGCAGTCGCCCGTGGCCGGTTCCGGCCCACAGGTGGACCAGCTCGGCCTCACCGGTCGCCTTTCCGTGCGCCCGCAAGGGTGCCGTGAGGTGGTGGACGTGCGGGTATGCCGCGGGCGCAGCCTCGCTGAACAGCTCGGTCCACGTCGTGGTCAGGGCACGGGCACTGCGTCCGGTGAAGGCGCGGGTCACGGTGGTCCCGGACCGGTGGGCCAGTGCGTGCCGGTGCACGGGCGCCGTCCCCGCCTCGGGGCAGTCCAGGAACGCCGTGCCCAGGGCCACTGCAGTCGCGCCCGCGCGCAGGACGGCGGCTGCGTCGGTCCCGGTCATGACCCCACCGGCGGCCATCACCGGCAGGGAGGTGTGGCGGACGACCTCCGCCACCAGTGGCAGCAGCTCGGACTGGGTCGAGCCCGTGTCGACGGGGCCGCCACGGTGACCTCCCGCCTCCCAACCCTGCACGACGAGGCCGTCGACGCCGAGCTCCAGCGCCCACTCGACCTCCATGGCCTCGTTGACGGTGACCCACACCTCGACCCCGGCGGCCTGCAGTCGCGCGACCACCTCCGCGGGCGGCCACCCGAAGGCAAAGCTCACCAGGGCGGGCGCAGCCTCCACGAGGAGGTCGACCTTCGCATCGAAGGCGTCGTCGTCGTAGCGCGGCGCCCCCAGCTCGACGCCCGCCGACGCCGCCCACGGTGCGAGCAGCGCGGCATACTCGAGGGCGTCCTGCTGCATGGACGGGGTGTCCGGTGACGGCGCAAAGATGTTCACACCAAAGGGTTCTGGCGTCGTTGCCCGCAGGGCGACGACGTCGTCGCGGAGGCGTTCCGGGGTGAGGTAGGCGCCCGCGAGGAAGGGGAACACTCCGCCCTCGACAGCTGCTGCGGCGAGCGCGACTGTCGACGGCCCGCCGGCCATCGGTGCAAGGACCAAGGGGTGGGCGGACCAGTCGACGGACGTCACTTCGCCGGTCTCCGCTCGATGCCGAGCCGGCGCGACTCTGGCACGTCCATCGCGTCGCACAGCGCCAGCCAGACCCGACGAGGACTCTCCCCCGCCTCGAGCGCCTGGACGACCGTGCGCTCGCCGAGGACCCCGAGGACGAGGTGCTGCCCGAGCGAGGAGGCGTAGCCCTCCCCGAACTCGTCGTTCATCAACACCCAGAAATGGCTCAGCCGCACGGAGTGAGTGTAGGCGGCTGCGGGCCGCTGCTCAGTCGAGGTGGTGGAACCGTGCCCACAGCGCTGCCCACGGCGCGATGGGACCGCTGCACACTGCGACCGGCGCCCCCTGTTCCTCGTTGTCCACGCCGATGCCGTTGTCCAGCTGGTCGACCACCTGGCACGCAGCGAACAGGTCGAGCACGTCGTCGAGCTGGTAACCGACGAACACCACAACGGTGCTCGCGTCCGCGGGGCGGGCGACCTCGGCGAGGGAGTTCTGCCCGCTCACGGGTCGCGGTAGGCCTCGGGCCGGTCCGAGGCGCGCGATCGCGCCGGCCTCGCCGTAGTTGGACGTGATCACTTCCGTGGGGTGCAGCGAAGAGTCCCGGTATGCCGCGGCGATCTGGTCGACGTAGCGCGGCCAGCCGATCTGGTCGGCGACGAGCGGACCGATGTCGGGCAGGGGCGTACGGCCGACGCTGGCCAGGGGCACCACGGGCAGGGCGAGCACGACGGCGACAGCCCCGTTGACGACGAGCAGTCCGATCGCGACCGCCCGAGCGGCTCGCCGCGACGCGAGCCAACGCGACACCGGAACGCAGCCCGCGGCGTACACCACGGCCAGGAGGTGGATCGGGTAGTGCGGCTGGGCCCCAGAGACGAAGGTGAAGGCGACCATTGCTGCTGCACCGACGCCGAGGTAGCCGACAGTGGCACGGCGCCGGGGCCGGAGCAGCCAGACGATGCCGATGGCCCACACGACCACGAGCGGTGGCCCGAGCATGCCCAGCAGCAACAAGGGCAGCTGGGTGCGGACCTCATCGGCGTTGTTGTCGGCCAGCGCCGCGCCCATGGAGAGCTGAGGCCAGTCATGGGCGACCTGGTAGACGAGGTTGGGCAGACCGACGACGACAGCCAACGCGCCACCAGACCAGAGGTGGGGCGATCGGAAGGAGCTGCGGGGGCCGAGCAGGGCGATCCCGAGCACGAGGCTCGCAACCACGACGGCGACGAGGAGTCTGTTGTAGGTGGCGATTCCTGCGATCGCTCCGGCCGCCAGCCACGAGCGCGACGAGCCGGCAGTCGCTCGGAGAACGGCGAACACCACGAGGGCAAGGAGCAGGAGGTCGATGGTCGAAGTGAGCAGGATGTGGCCGAGCATGAGGGGCATCGCGGCGAACGCGTAGCCCCATGCGGCGAGCCCTTGGGCGCCACGGCCCCCGCCGAGCTCACGGCAGATCAGCGCGACCACGACGACCGAGAGCACGGTCGCGATGGTGGCCGGGAGCCGCAGAGCCCACGGTTCGTCTGCGAGGCGGGTGCTGAGCCGCGCCAGAAACGGTGTGAGGGGCGGCTGGTCGACGTAGCCCCAAGCGCCCGGCAGCATCCGGAAATAGAGCTCGTCCCGGTGGAATCCGTAACCGAAGGAGCCCAGCGTCAGCACGATCGCCTGGGCGATTGCGGCGGGCGCGACCACGTGCCCCGAGAAGGGTGGTCGTTCCACGGTCAGGAGTTCGCGGCCATCACCTGCTCGACGGCGCTGAATCCGTCGGGCGCGGTTGTCGGCTTCTTCGCAGGCATTTCTCGGGCTCCCTTCGTGGGCTCTGGGCTCGGCGTCATGCCGGCCCCCCCGTCCAAAGCTAGGCCCGCCCAGCGCCGGTGGTCGCTCCTTCAGCCGGGGTTGGAGGAGTCGCTCTGCAGGTGGAGGTCGCCCACGAGGGCTTCTGGTGCTCGCATCCGCCACGCGTCGGTCACGAGCTCGCGAAGACGTGTGACCTCCACCTGGGCCAGTCGCAGCATCACCAGGGGCACGCTCTCGTAGCCGGGCGCGGTGAAGAAGACGTCGGGCTCGCCGAGGAGCAACGCCTGCTTCTCACTCTCGTCGCCGACGAAGAGCACCGCGATGTCGGTGCGGATCAGCCGCGGCCTGCCCGGTCGGCGCTCCGGGTAGGACCAGACGAACCCCTTGTCGCCCACCCGGAAGTCGAATCCGGAACTGGGCACCTCCACCACGTGGGGCAGCGAGGTGGCGAGTCTGCGGACGTCCTCGGCGTCAGCCAAGGCGGCCGCCCCCAGACCGCATCGTGCCCATGCCGTAGAGGTTACGGCGTGGCTGCCCTCAAGGAACGCGCGCGCACATCTTCACCTCGGGCAAGGCCCGGAGTAGAGTGGTCGCGCTGCCCCGGACCATGGTTGCGAATGAGTGACAGTCCGGGGCTCGTGCGCATCCCCAGACTCTCGTTCGCCACCCGAGGCAGGTCACCGCGCGCCCCTCCCTTCCGCCCCCGAGGGTCGAGGGGCGCGCGAATCCACGCCGACGCTCGCGTCGGAGCCCGCCGCCTGCGCGGCGCTCGGCCAGAGGAGTGTCAGTGCGGGGTGAGAGGCTGTAGCCCTCATGGCAACGGACGTCCTCGACCGGTTCTCCCCAGCCACTGCCGAGTGGTTCAGGGGCTCGTTCAGCGCACCCACTGCCGCACAGGCGGGTGCGTGGGATGCGATCAGTTCCGGCCACCACGCCCTGGTCGTGGCACCGACCGGATCGGGCAAGACCCTGTCGGCCTTCCTGTGGGCCCTCGACCGGCTCGCGGCCGAGCCTCCGCCCGCGGAGAAGATCAAGCGCTGCCGGGTCCTCTACGTCTCCCCCATGAAGGCGCTGGCCGTCGACGTCGAGCGCAACCTGCGCTCACCACTCGTCGGGATCGGCCACGCCGCAACCCGTCTGGGGCTGACGCCGCCGGACATCACCGTGTCGGTGCGGTCCGGCGACACCCCCGCCTCCGAACGACGAGCCTTCGCGCGCACCCCCACCGACGTGCTGATCACGACGCCCGAGTCGCTGTTCCTCATCCTCACGTCACAGGCTCGAGAGGCGCTGGCCGGCGTCGAGACCGTCATCCTCGACGAGGTCCACGCGGTGGCCGGCACCAAGCGGGGTGCCCACCTCGCGCTGTCCCTCGAGCGCCTCGATGCCTTGCTCGACAAGCCCCTCCAGCGGATCGGCCTGTCCGCCACGGTCGAGCCCGTGGCCGAGGTCGCGCGCTACCTCGCGGGCGGTCGGCCGGTCGAGATCGTGCGACCGCCGTCCACCAAGGAGTGGGACCTCGAGGTCGTGGTGCCGATCGCCGACATGTCGGCGCTCGGGGAGGTCATCGAGGACGACCTGTCCGGACCCGCGTCGGGAGCCGAGCGCCGTGCCTCGATCTGGCCGCACGTCGAGGAACGCATCGTCGACCTCATCGCCTCCCACCGGTCGACCCTGGTCTTCGCCAACTCCCGTCGCCTCGCCGAACGGCTCACGGCTCGGCTCAACGAGATCTGGGACGACCGCCTCGAGACCATGCGTGAGGCGCGAGGCGACGAGCCGCCCGAGCCGACCACGCGGCATACCGGCAACCGCACCCCGGCCCAGCTGATGGCGCAGTCGGGGGCGTCGTCGGGGGCTCCCGCGGTGCTGGCGCGCGCGCACCACGGCTCGGTGAGCAAGGAACACCGCCAGCTCATCGAGGAGGACCTCAAGGCCGGGCGACTGCCCGCGGTGGTCGCGACCAGCTCGCTCGAGCTGGGCATCGACATGGGCGCGGTCGACCTGGTCATCCAGGTCGAGTCTCCCCCGTCGGTGGCTTCGGGGCTGCAGCGGGTCGGCCGGGCCGGTCACCAGGTCGGGGCGGTGTCGCGGGGCGTGTTGTTCCCCAAGTTCCGCGGCGACCTCGTCCAGACCGCCGTCGTCGTCGAGCGGATGCGGGCTGGCGCCATCGAGTCGCTGCGGGTGCCGGCCAACCCGGTCGACGTGCTCGCCCAGCAGATCGTGGCGATGTGCGCGCTCGACGAGTGGACCGTCGACGAGCTGGAGTCGGTGGTCCGCAAGGCGACCCCGTTCGCCTCGCTGCCGCGCTCGATCCTCGAGTCGGTGCTCGACATGCTGTCGGGGCGCTACCCCAGTGACGAGTTCGCCGAGCTGCGCCCGCGCATCGTGTGGGACCGCGTGACCGGGGTGCTGACCGGCCGTCCGGGCGCCCAACGGCTCGCCGTCACCTCCGGTGGCACCATCCCCGACCGCGGCCTGTATGCCGTGTTCCTGGCGTCCAGCGAGGGCGCCGGGCGCAGGGTCGGCGAGCTCGACGAGGAGATGGTCTACGAGTCGCGGGTCGGCGACGTGTTCACGCTCGGCACCTCGACGTGGCGGATCGAGGACATCACCCACGACCAGGTGCTGGTCACGCCGGCGCCGGGGCTGCCGGGGCGGCTGCCGTTCTGGAAGGGCGACCAGCAGGGCCGACCCGCCGAGCTGGGGCGCGCCGTCGGTGCCTTCGTCCGCGAAGTGGTCGGGCTCTCGCCCGCCAAGGCGCGAGACCGCGTGACCGCCGCCGGGCTCGACGAGTGGGCCGCGGACAACCTTCTCGGCTACCTCGCCGAGCAGCAGGAGGCGACCCGGCACGTCCCCGACGACCGCACGATCGTCGTCGAACGGTTCCGCGACGAGATCGGCGACTGGAGGGTGGCCGTCCACTCGCCCTTCGGTGGCCAGGTGCACGCCCCGTGGGCGCTGTGCGTGTCGGCCCGGATGCGAGAGCGCTACGGCGTCGACGTCCAGGCGATGCATGGCGACGACGGGATCGTGTTCCGGCTGCCCGACCTCGAGTTCGAGGACGAGGGGTCCGGGACGCGCGGGGTCGGGGCCGAGCTCCTGGAGCTGGTCCGCCTGGAGGCCGACGACGTCCACGACCTCGTCACGTCCGAGATCGGCGGGTCGGCACTGTTCGCCGCCCGGTTCCGCGAGTGCGCGTCCCGCGCCCTGCTGCTGCCCCGCCGACGCCCCGACCGTCGCCAACCCCTGTGGCAGCAACGACAGCGGGCGGCGCAGCTGCTCGAGGTGGCCAGCCAGTACGCCTCGTTCCCGATCGTCCTGGAGACGGTCCGCGAATGCGTCCAGGACGTGTTCGACGTACCCGGCCTGACCGCCCTGATGCGCTCGATCGAGTCTCGCGAGGTCACCCTCGTCGACGTCGAGTCGGCCCAGCCGTCGCCCTTTGCCCGGTCCCTGATGTTCGGCTACGTCGCCCAGTTCCTCTACGAGGGCGACTCCCCGCTGGCCGAGAAGCGCGCCGCCGCGCTCGCGCTCGACCCGACGCTGCTGGCCGAGCTGCTGGGCCGTGGCGAGGGTCTGTCGCTGCGTGACCTGCTGGATCCGGCCCAGGTCACCCGCACCGACGCCGAGCTGCAGCGCCTGGTCCCCGAGCGGGCCTGCCGCGACGCGGAGGACGTGGCCGACCTGCTGCGCGTCCTGGGTCCGCTCCCCCTCGACGAGATCGTCCGCAGGTCGCAGGAGTCGTTGGCGCGCAACGAGGTCGGCGCGTGGTTGGTCGACCTCGAGGGGGCGCGGCGGCTGATCCGCGTGCGCATCGCCGGCCAGGAGCGCTGGGCCGCGATCGAGGACGCCGGACGCCTTCGTGACGCCTTGGGCAGCTCCTTGCCGGTCGGCATACCGCAGACGTTCCTCGAGTCGGTGCCGGACCCGCTCGGCGACCTGGTCCGCCGCTACGCCCGCACCCATGGCCCCTTCCCTGCCGCCGCAGTGGCCGCCTGGTGGGGCATCGGTCCCGCCGTCGCCCTCGATGCGCTGCGCCGCCTGGTCTCCTCCGGTCGCGTGGTCGAAGGCGAGCTGCTCCCCACCGAGAACGGTGGTGGGCTGCACGGCCTCGACTACTGCGATGCCGAGGTGCTGCGCCTCCTTCGACGTCGCTCCCTGGCCGCCCTCCGCGCCGAGGTCGAGCCGGTCCCAGCCGTCGAGCTGGCCAGGTTCCTTCCCCAGTGGCAGTCGGTGGGTGGAGGCCTGCGCGGTCGCGAGGGTCTGGTGCGCGCCGTCGAGCAGCTGGCGGGAGCCGTGCTCCCGGCGAGTGCCGTGGAGAGCCTGGTCCTGCCCAGCCGCATCGTGGACTACTCCCCCGCGCTGCTCGACGACCTCACGAGCAGCGGCGAGGTCCTCTGGCGCGGGCACGGATCACTGCCCGGAGACGACGGCTGGGTGTCGTTGCACCTCGCCGACACCGCCCACCTGACGCTGGCGCCGCCTGCCGAACGCACGCCGAGCGACGGTGAGCAGGCGATCGTGGACGCGCTCGCGGGCGGCGGGGCCTACTTCTTCCGCACCCTGGCCGACGCCGTGGGCAGCACCGACGACGAGTCACTGCTTGCCGACCTGTGGGCGCTCGCCTGGGACGGCAGGATCAGCAACGACACCCTCACCCCCCTTCGAGCGCTGCTCGCCGGTGGCCGCACCAGCCACAAGCGCAGCCGTCCCGGCCCACGCACCACGAGGTATGCCGGACGGCGGGGCTCGCTCGGCGCTCTCTCGGGCCAACGCGGGCTGGGTCGTCCCCCATTGCCGACCCGCAGTGGGCCGCCGGTTGGGGCCGGACGCTGGTCGCTGCTGCCCGAGGTCGAGCTGGACTCAACGGTGCGGGCCTACGCGACGGCCGAGGTCCTCCTCGACCGCTACGGCGTGGTCACCCGCGGCTCGGTGGTCGCCGAGGACGTTCCGGGCGGGTTCGCCGGCGTGTACCGCGTGTTGGCCGCTGCCGAGGAGTCGGGGCGGGTCCGCCGCGGCTACTTCGTCGAGTCGCTGGGCGCCTCACAGTTCTCCACCACCGGCTCCGTCGACCGGCTCCGCGCCGGTGCCCGGCCGGTCGGCGACGACGCCGACCGAGCAGTCCCGGCGATGGTCCTCGCGGCCACCGATCCGGCCAATGCCTACGGTGCGGCGCTGCCGTGGCCGGACCGGGCAACTGGTCCGGACGGCACCAGTGCCGACGCGGGTGCCGACGAGTCGCGCGGAAGGCCCCCGGCGGGTCCTTCCTCGGGCATCGCGTCAGGAGTCAAGACACCCGCAGCCAAACGCGGCCACCAACCGGCCCGCAAGGCCGGAGCCCTGGTGGTCCTGGTCGACGGCGAGCTCGTCCTCTACGTCGAGCGTGGCGGCAAGACGCTCCTGTCGTGGACGGACGACGAGCAGTCGCTCCAGGGCGCGGCCGATGCGCTCGCACTCGCCGTCCGCGAGGGTGCGCTGGGCAGGCTCACCGTCGAGAAGGCCGATGGCGGCGCCGTGCTCGGGTCTGCCCACCCGCTCGCAGCCGCTCTCGCCAAGGCGGGCTTCCACGCCACTCCGCGCGGTCTGCGGCTGCGGCGGTGAGGTCCCAGGCAGCCTTCGGAGTCCCTCGTGCCTGAGGGCGACACCGTGTGGCGCACCGCCCACCGACTGGACAAGGCACTGGCGGGTGCCGTGGTCGTGCTGAGCGACCTGCGGTTCCCCGAGGTGGCCACGGCCGACCTCCGCGGGTCCACCACCCTCGAGGTCGTCAGTCGTGGCAAGCACCTGCTCCACCGGTTCGACAACGGGCTGACCCTGCACTCACACCTGCGCATGGAGGGTCAGTGGCGGGTCGAAGCCCCCGGCGACGCTTCCGGCTGGCTGCGCCGCGACGACCTGCGTGCTGCCGTGGGCACCTCCTCGTGGACCGCCCTGGGGCTGCGGCTGGGGATGCTCGAACTGCTCCCGACCGGCCACGAGACGACGGTGGTGGGCCATCTCGGGCCCGACCTGCTCGGCAGCGACTGGGACCTCGCGCGGGCGCTGGCCAACCTGAGGAGGTCGCAAACCACGATCGGGGCCGCCCTCCTCGACCAGCGCAACCTCGCCGGCCTCGGCACCTTGTGGGTCAGTGAGTCGCTCTTCCTGTCGCGGCTCGGACCGTGGACGCCCGTCGCCGACCTCGCCGACACGGACGTGGAGCGGGTGGTCACCCGGGCCCAGCAGCTGCTCGACCAGGCTCGACACCACGCCGTCCAGTCCAGCACCGGGAGCCGGCGCCACGGCGAGGAGTCCTATGTCCATGCCCGCTCGGGTCGGCCCTGTCGCCGGTGCGGCACCACTGTGCGTGTCGCGATGATCGGTCCCCCGATGCGGGAACGCACGATGTTCTACTGCCCCGGCTGCCAGGACGGCGTTGCGCCTACCGACGACGGTCGACCCCAGCGTCCGCTCGGTGCCGCCACGGGACGCGGGACCGGTCGAACCACGGGTCAACGTCGCAGCTGACCCGAAGGTCCACCAACGCTCCCGGCACAACGACTCCCACGACACCCGGTGCCGCTCGCATCGTCCGTCAGGCAGCTGAGGCGGAAACCATCGCGGCCGCTGGAAGCGGCAGCGAAACCGGCGCGGTCAGCGCCTCGGTCTCGGCGACTCGCTCGGAGACCTGACCGAGCACCTCTGACAACGGCAGGCGCAGTGCCCCGCAGATCGAGGCGAGCAGCTCGGAGGATGCTTCCTTCTCGCCGCGCTCGACCTCGCTGAGGTAGCCGAGTGACACGGAAGCGGCAGCGGACACCTCGCGCAAGGTGCGTCCCTGCGACTGGCGTTGCTCACGGAGCACGTCACCAAGTTCACGACGAAGCAGAATCATGACGCCTCCTTCACTGCTCGATTGCCGGTTGCGAGGACACCAACGTTACCCCGAGCCCCTGACGCTGCGCGCGCGGGAACGCAGAACACGCGGTACGACGAGATCAACGGTCCACGAGGTGAGAATCTTCCGTCCCACCGATCACATCAGCCACGAGGGCCAGGGCGTGCGACACCGTCTCGAGCCGGATCGAGGCTCGGTCCCCGGTCAGCGTCAGCTCACGGACGGCCACGTCGCCCTGGAACGCCACCGCGACGAACACGGTCCCGACCGGGCGGCCGTCCTGGGGGTCCGGCCCGGCCACGCCTGTGGTGGCGACGCCGACGTCGGACCCGAGCACGCGGCATACACCGGTAGCCATCTGACGAGCCACCTCGGCCTGGACAGCACCACCGGTTGCGAGCAGGCCGGCGTCGACGCCGAGCGCCTGGGTCTTGAGCTCGGTCGCGTAGGCGACCACAGAGCCTCGCACCACGGCCGAAGCGCCGGGTACATCGGTCAACGCCGCGCAGACCAGACCACCGGTGAGCGACTCGGCGGTCGCAATGCTGCACGAGGCCGCAGCCAGAGCGGCCACCACCTCGGATGCGGTGCTCATCCGTGTCGGGCGGCTCGGCGCGCGCGCTTGATCGCGGACCGCTCGCTGGTCTGCCGCAGGCGCACTGCCTTGAGCGCGATGTCCAGACCGGTCACGACGGTCACGACGACCGCGAGCCCCAGGACCACGTCCGCGACGAGCGTCCAGGTGTCCGCTCCGGCGAACGACGACAGCGGCAGCGTGAACAACAGCAGGCCGAAGAACTGCAGGGCCGTCTTGACCTTGCCGCCCCGACCGGCCGGCATCACGCCGTGACGGATGACGAAGAACCGCAGCACCGTCACACCCCACTCGCGCACCAGGACGACGACGGTGACCCACCACGGCAGCTCACCGAGGACCGAGAGCCCCACGAACGCCATACCCATCAGGGTCTTGTCGGCGATCGGGTCGGCGATCTTGCCGAAGTTGGTGATCAGGCCGCGCCGCCGGGCGATGTCGCCGTCGACGCGGTCGGTGAGCGTCGCGAAGGTGAACACGGCCGCGGCCGCCCAGCGCATCACGGGACGGTCCCCACCGTCGAACAGCAGCAGCCAGCCGTAGACCGGCACGAGCAGGATCCGAGTGACCGTGAGCGCGTTCGCGATGTTCCACGAACTCGGCGGCGGGACAGCCACCGGCGCCGCGGCAGGGTCGGGAGCCGGCGCGGACTCGCTCAGCATGGCGCGGCCAGCAGGTCGATCCCCTCGGTCCCGGTCACGACGGCCCGCACGATGTCGCCGACCACGACATCGGGGAACTCCGTGGGATCGAGCATGGTCACGCCGTCGACGTCGGGTCCCTGATGGGCCGCCCGACCCACGACGGAAGTCTCCTCGTCCTCGTCATCTCCCGTGGGAACCGACTCGACGAGCACGTCCACGATCTCACCGATGCGCTCCTCGGCACGCTGGAGGTTCAGCTCCTCGATGAGAGCGGTGAATCGCGAAACACGTTCTGCGACAACATCATCGGGCAGCTTGTCGCCGTAGGTCTCGGCCTCGGTGCCGTCCTCGTCGGAGTAGCCGAAAACTCCGACGACATCGAGTCGGGCGGCCACGAGGAACGCCTCCAGCTCGGCGAGGTCGTCCTCCGTCTCACCGGGGAACCCCACGATGACGTTGCTCCTGATGCCCGCCAGGGGCACGCGGGCGCGCACCTCGTCGAGCAGCCCGAGGAAGGCCTCGCGACCGCCGAACCGCCGCATCGAGCGCAGCAAGGTGGCGGACGCGTGCTGGAACGAGATGTCGAAGTAGGGCACGACACCCGGCACCGAGGCCATCGCGTCGAGCAGTGCGGGGCGGATCTCGGCGGGCTGCAGGTAGCTCACCCGCACGCGCTCGATCCCGGGGACGGCCGCCAGGTCGGGCAGGATCTTCTCGAGCAGCCCGATGTCCCCGAGGTCCTTGCCGTAGGACGTGGAGTTCTCGCTGACGAGGAACAGCTCCTTGACGCCGCGCTCCCCCAGCCAGCGCGCCTCGGCGACGATGTCGTGCGGGCGCCGCGACACGAACGCACCGCGGAACATGGGGATGGCGCAGAAGGCACACCGTCGGTCGCATCCGCTGGCGATCTTGAGCGGAGCCCACGGGCGCCCATCGAGACGGGCGCGGATCACCCGAGGGCCGGAGGCCGGGAACGGTCCATCGGTCATCTCGGGCGACGTGGGGTCAGTGGGTATGCCGTGGCCGGGCAGCGCGACACCGGACGACCCGTCCTGCCGCTGGACCGGGGACAACGGGAGCAGCCGGCGCCGGTCGGAGGGGACGTGCGAGGCCGGCGCGTGACCGTCGAGGACGGCCCGCAGGTGCGTCGACATGTCCGCGTACGAGTCGAACCCCAGCACGGCGTCGGCCTCGGGCAGCTCGTCGGCCAGCTGCTGGCCGTAGCGTTCGGCGAGGCATCCCACCGCCACGACCTTCTGCGTCTTGGAGTGTCCCTTGCGGGCCGAGGCCTCGAGGAGCACGTCGATCGAGTCCTTTTTGGCCTGCTCGACGAACCCGCAGGTGTTGACCACGGCGACGTCGGCGTCGTCGGCGTCGTCGACGAGCAACCAGCCCTCCGCGGCGAGGCGTCCGGCGAGCTCCTCGGAGTCGACCTCGTTGCGGGTGCACCCCAGGGTGACCAGGGCGACACTGCGCTGGGCTGTCGAACTCATGCGCCCACTCTACGGGTGGGTAGCGTGGCCTCATGACCGCGACAGCCGATGCGACCACCGCCCGGATCAGCGCGCTGCTCGAGCGCCACCCCGTCATCGACGGGCACAACGACCTCCTCTGGGAGGCGCGGGAGCAGGTCGGCTATGACTTCGACCGGCTCGACATCGAGGCCGGCGGCACCCCGACGCACACCGACCTCCCGCGCCTGCGCGAGGGCGGGGTCGGAGCACAGTTCTGGTCGGTCTTCGTGCCTGCGTCCCTGAGCGGCGACGACGCCGTGAGCGCCACGCTGGAGCAGGTCGACGCGGGCCACCAGATGGTGGCGAGGTATGCCGGCCAGCTGGCTTTCGCCCGCACTGCTGACGACGTGGCCCGCGCCTGGGAGTCGGGTCGCATCGCCTCCCTGCTGGGGGCCGAGGGCGGGCACTCCATCAACAACTCGCTCGCGACCCTGCGCATGCTGCACGTCCTGGGCGTCCGCTACCTCACGCTGACCCACAACAGCAATGTCGACTGGGCCGACTCGGCCACGGATGTGCCGGTGCACCAAGGGCTGTCCGCCTTCGGCGTGGAGGTCGTGCGCGAGATGAACCGGATCGGCATGCTCGTCGACCTCAGCCATGTCTCGGCCGACACCATGCGCGACGCACTCCGGGTGGCCGAGGTCCCGGCCATCTTCAGCCACTCGTCGGCGCGAGCGGTCTGTGACAGCCCACGCAACGCGCCCGACGACGTGCTCGAGTCGTTGCGTGACAACAACGGGGTCTGCATGGTGACGTTCGTGCCGACCTTCGTGAACCCCGAAGCGGCAGCCTGGCGTGACAAGCTGAACGCCGTTGCCGCAGCACAGGGCATCACGCCGGCCGACGCCGCCGCCTACACCACGTTCTACGACGAGTACCGCCTCGCCCAGCCCACCCCCAAGGCCACCCTGGCCGACGTCGTCCGCCACGTCGAGCACGTCCGCGACGTGGCGGGGGTCGACCACGTGGGCCTGGGGGGCGACTACGACGGGGTGGCCACGCTGCCCGAGGGTCTCGAGGACGTCACCGGCTACCCCCGGTTGCTGACCGCCCTGGCCGACCGCGGCTGGTCCGACGACGACCTCGGCAAGCTGACCAGCGGCAACATCCTCCGGGTGATGAGAGACGCCGAGGCAGGCGCGAGGTCGCTGCAGGAGCAGCGCGGGCCCAGTCTGGCCACCATCAAGGACCTCGACGGCGAGCCGACTGACGGCTAGCTGCAGCTCTCCCGCTAGTTGCGCCAGCGGGTGATGGTCAGGCCGACGACGCGGGCGATGATCAGCGCGACGTACATGACGCCGGCCACCTGCTCGATGATCACGACCGACCGCGCGAGCGGTAGGACCGCCGACACGTCCGAGAGCCCGACGCTGGTGAGGTTGGCGAAGGACAGGTAGAGCAGCTCGAGGAAGGTGCGGTGGCCCTCGCCCTGGAAGGCGGTGAAGGACCCCGGATAGACCACCTGCACGGCCATGAACAGGTGGGCGAACATCCACGACACCACCGTGAAGTTCGCTCCCACCGCGAAGATCTCGTCGCGGGTCACCCAGGAGTCGTCGAACAGGTAGCGGATCAGGCCGTACCCGGTGTAGCCGTAGAACGCGGCGTGCAGGATCGCCGACCAGAAGATCACCTGCTGGTTCGCCGGGACCAGCCCCTCGGCGACCGTCAGCGCCACGACCGGCAGGCCCAGCACCACCGCGACCCACGTCAGCGCCGGCGTCGCTCTGACCGCGTAGACCGCGATCGACAGCACCAGCACTCCGAACACCCCGATGAGCGTGCGCCCGAGCGGTGTGTCCCCGGCAAAGGGGTACGCCATCACCTCGAGCAGCTGGGCCGCGAGGAGCACCCCGCTCGGGTGTCCCTTGACGGCGTTGAACCATTCACGCATGGCGACACCCTAGGGGTGGGCGCCGAGTTGCCAGGCGGCGTGCTTCAGTTCGTGACGATCCTGACGCGCAGCGTCCGGGCGGCCACGACGGCAGCCAGGCAGGCGGTGACCGCCATGACCAGCGCCATCGGCACGGCTGAGCCCGAACCCATCGCGCCGATGAGCGGGGCGGACACCCCACCGATGACGAACTGCGAGGCGCCGAGCAGAGCAGCGGCAGTCCCGGCAGCCTCACCGTGGCGGGTCAGGGCCAACGCGGGGGTGTTCGGCAGGGTGAGACCGCAGGCGAACAGCAGGAACCAGAGCGACACCAGGACCATGGCGAGACCGCCGAACCCGGTGACCGCCGAGGCGAGGAGCAGCAACGCGGCGACTGCCCCGATCGACACCCCGGCGCGGACCAGCTGGCGCGGCTGGAACCGCTTGAGCAGGAAGGGGTTCGCCTGCGATCCGGTCAGGAAGCCCAGCGAGTTGAGGCCGAAGGCGAGACCGAACTGGGTCACACTCAGGCCGTAGATGTCCTGCAGCACGAACGACGAGCCGCCGATGTAGGAGAACAGCGTCGCGAACATCAGGCCGCTGATGAGGACGAGCCCGACGAAGGTGCGGTCCCGCAGGAGCATGCCGTAGGTGTTGAGCACCGGACGGAGGGCCAGCGGCCGTCGACGCTCTGCCGGAAGCGTCTCGCGCAGGGCGAGGCTGGCCAGCGTCACCAGGAGCACACCCGCCACGGCGAGGATGACGAAGACACCGCGCCACGAAGTGAGGCGGAGGATGAAGCCACCCAGCGTCGGGGCAAGCACCGGCGCGAGTCCCATGACCAGCATCAGGCGGGACAGCATCGTCGCGGCGGCGGACCCCGCGAACAGGTCGCGCACCATCGCCATGGCAACCACTGACACGGCCGCGTTGCCCAGCCCCTGGATGGCTCGTCCGACAGTGAGCAGCTCGATGGTCGGGGCGAACGCACAGAAGACCGAGGCCGCGATGTGCAGTGCCAGTCCGGCGATCAGCGGTCGGCGGCGACCGATGGCGTCCGCGAGCGGGCCCACGAGGAGCTGCCCGAGCCCCATGCCGAGCAGGATGCCGGTCAAGGTGCCCTGCACCGCCGACTCCGACGCCGCGAGGTCGCGGGTGATCGACGGCAGCGCCGGGAGATAGGTGTCGATGGTCAGCGGGCCGATCGCGATCAACGCGCCGAGCACGAGGACGAAGCGAACGTAGGAACGGCCCGTCGGGGCGCTCTGGACACCGTTCGCCGGCAGCGGTGTCCGGGTGCTGACCGAAGCCTCAGCAGTGGCTGTCGCAGCAGTGGGGGTCGCTGCAGTGGGGGTTGATGCAATGGACGTCGGGGCGGTCGGAGTCGGGGCGGTGGCGTCAGTCAGGGTCTCGGGGGCGGCAGTCACCTCTGCGCAACGACGAAGGGCACGGGATCTATTTCATCCCGTGCCCTTCGATCTCAGGTGATTTCTCCCACGCAGGGGTCCGTCCCTGCCTTGAATCCTTGCCGTCAGTCCCTGCCGGTGAGCTCCCAGGCATCGAGCGACTCCTCGACCTCCTCGCGACCGGCCAGGCCTCTGGCGACCGGGTCGTTGTCGTAGCGCGAGTCGGGTGCGTAGCCCGGCGTGTAGCCGGCGCCGGGCAGGACGACCTCGTCGGTGCGCTCGACCCCGGCGTCGGCCGGAGCGGCCTGCCCGTCGAACACCGGCTCCATCTCGGGCACCTCGTCCCCGCGCATGAGTGCCAAGGTCATCGGCAGGTCGTCGAGCTTGATCAGCACGTCGCGCGCCTTGGAGCCCTCGGACGGACCCACGACTCCGCGGGACTCCAGCAGGTCCATCAGTCGGCCGGCCTTGGCGAACCCGACGCGCAGCTTGCGCTGGAGCATCGACGTGGAGCCGAACTGCGTCGTCACGACGAGCTCGGTCGCCTGGAGCAGCAGCTCGAGGTCGTCGCCGATGTCGTCCTCGACCTGCTTCTTGGACGCGACCACGGTCACGTCCTCGCGATAGCTGGGCTTGAGCTGGCCGGTCACGTGCTTGACGACCTGCTGGATCTCGGACTCGGTGACCCACGCACCCTGGACGCGCATGGTCTTGCTGGAACCCATCGGCAGGAACAACGCGTCGCCCTGACCGATCAGCTTCTCGGCACCGGGTTGGTCGAGCACGACCCGGCTGTCCGCCAACGAGGACGTCGCGAACGCCATCCGGGACGGCACGTTGGCCTTGATCAGACCGGTCACGACGTCGACCGACGGCCGCTGGGTGGCCAGCACCAGGTGGATGCCGGCCGCCCGCGCCAGCTGGGTGATCCGGACGATGGACTCCTCGACGTCACGGGGCGCGACCATCATCAGGTCGGCGAGCTCGTCGACGATGACGAGCAGGTAGGGGTAGGGGTGGATGACCCGCTCGGACCCTGCCAGCGGCTTGACCTTCCCCGCCTTGACCGCCTTGTTGAAGTCGTCGATGTGCTTGAACCCGAACTGCGCGAGGTCGTCGTACCTCGTGTCCATCTCGCGCACCACCCAGGCGAGTGCCTCGGCTGCCTTCTTGGGGTTCGTGATGATCGGCGTGATGAGGTGCGGGATCCCCTCGTATGCCGTGAGCTCCACCCGCTTGGGGTCCACCAGGACCATGCGCACCTCGTCGGGCGTGGCCCGCATCAGGATCGAGGTGATCATCGAGTTGACGAAGCTGGACTTGCCCGCACCGGTGGCGCCCGCGACGAGCAGGTGCGGCATCTTGGCGAGGTTGGCGATGACGTAGCCGCCCTCGACGTCCTTGCCGACCCCCATCACCATCGGGTGCTCGTTGCCCCGCGCGGCCTGGCTGCGAAGCACGTCGCCGAGGCTGACCTTCTCGCGGTCGGCGTTCGGGATCTCGATGCCGATCGCGGACTTGCCCGGGATCGGCGAGAGGATACGGACGTCGGCGGAGGCCACGGCATACGCGATGTTCTTGGAGAGGGCGGTGACCCGCTCGACCTTGGTGCCGCGGCCGAGCTCGACTTCGTAGCGGGTGACCGTCGGTCCGCGGCTGAAGCCGGTGACCTGGGCATCGATGTCGAACTGCTCGAGCACCTGGCTCAGCGACTCGACCACCCGGTCGTTGGCGGCGCTGCGGGTCTTGTGCGGTGAGCCGGGCTCGAGGATCGCGTTGTCGGGCAACGTGTAGGTGATGTCGCCGGCCAGGGCGAGCTGCTCGACGCGCTGCGGCAACGGGGTCGTCGGCGGCGCCTCGAGGGCGGCCTTGACCTCGATGGCCGGACCCTTGACGGGCGAGGTGGTTTCGGCGGTCGCCGAGGGGGCCAGCACGCCGGGCGAGGTCGGGCGCTTCTCGCCCGGGCGGAACCGCCGACCGTCGGGTGCCACGAGGGCGGCCTGCTCGAACGCCTCGTCCCCCTCGAGGGGACCCTCCGGGTCGATCACCCGGCGACGACGCTTGGGCTTGTCCTCGACCGCGTCGGTGAGCCCATCGGTGCCGGGGTCGACAGCCCCACGGTGCAGGAGGTGGTCGCGCAGCTCGGAGAGTCGGGTCGGGACCAGGTGCAGCGGCGTCGCGGTCATGACCAGGAGGCCGAAGAAGCCGAGCATCAACAGGATCGGCACGGTGCCGTAGACCGACACCGCCGCCTTCAGCGGGCTGGAGGCGAGGAAGCCGATGATGCCGCCGCCGTCGCGCATTCCGTCGGCGCCCTGCGGCGGAACGGGAACCCCGGCGGCGACGTGCGCCAGTCCGGAGGCAGCGAAGGCGAGTGCGCCGAGACCGACGCCGATACGTGAGTTGGCCGAGTCGTCCTGCGGTGCCCGCAGGAGACGGATGCCGAGGAAGAGCAGGGCGAGCGGCACGGCATACGCCACCCGCCCGAAGGTGCCCGCCACGATCGCGTGGATCACGTCGCCGATCGCACCCTCGAAGGCCCACCACTCGCGGGCCGCCACGACGATCGACAGGCCGATGAGGGCGAAGCCGATCCCGTCGCGGCGGTGCTCGGGCTCGAGCTCGCGAGCGCTGCTGCCCACTCTGCGCACGGCTCCCCCGGCAACGTGTGCCATGCCCATCCAGGTCCCTCGGACGGCGCGCAGGGGCAGGGGCAGTCCGCCCCCGCTGGTCTTGCCGCGGGCAGGGGACTTGCGGGGTGCGCTGCTCTTGCGGTTGGCGGGGCGTGTTGCGGTGCCCCGGCCCCCGGATGAGCGCGACCCTGCTGTTGATCGTGCTGGTGTGGACGGACGTGTCGCCATGATCCGCAGGCTACGCGAAGGTCACACCGGACACACGCGTCACACGCGTTCCACGGCCGGGCAATGTGTCCCTTCCGGCCTCGCCGACGACCAGGAATGGTCGTCGGCACAGGCGCGCACCCAGGGGGAAAAAAGGTCGCGCGGGGACGGCGGTGCCGACCCACCCCGCCAGACCGCTCGGCCAAGGCCGCCCGGCCGTTCCACGCCGCAGACCGCAGACCGCGGATCCATCTCAGATCGCGGGAACCCCGCCCGGGTGCTGGATCGCGCTGGGCACGTGCCGCTACCCTCGACGACAGGTCATGAGTGTCAGCGCGAAGCCCCGGCTTGCTGACCAGCAACCCTCCTCCGCGGTGGGGTGCTCCGGGTGACGACCGGGCCGACTGCACCCGCAGCCGGCAAGCGCGGACTCGGGAGCTCTCTCGGGTCCCACCCGGACCAGGAGCTGTACCCCATGTCGATCGCGAGCACCCCGCCACCCGCCTTTCGTCGGAGCGCGCCCCTGGCGCACGCCCGCACCCAGAGCCACCTGCGCCCCGTCCCCGACGCCGGTTCCCTGGGCGAGGTCGGCCCGCTGCCCGCAGTGGTGTCCGAGTCGCTGCTCGTGCCGACGGTGGACGGCGCCGTCGACTATGCCAACTTCGACCACGCCGCGTCGACGCCGGCGCTGGTGAGCGTCAAGAAGGCAGTCGACACCGCGCTGCGGACCTACTCCTCGGTCCACCGGGGCAACGGCTGGGCCTCCCGGGTGACCTCGGCGTGGTACGAGCAGGCGCGGGCCGAGGTGCGGGCGTTCGTCGGGGCACGTGAGGGCGACGAGGTCGTCTTCACCCGCAACAGCACCGACTCGTTCAACCTCCTGGCTCGCTGTCTGCCACGACACACGCAGGTCTTCGTCTTCGAGTCCGAGCACCACGCCGCACTGCTGCCCTGGCCGACGAACCGGACCCACCGGCTTCCGGTTCCCGGCAGCGTCAGCGACGCGAGGGCCCTTCTGCGCACCGCACTCCGCGACCACCCCGGCCGGCACCGCCTGGTCGTGCTGGCCGGTGCCTCCAACGTCACCGGGGAGATCTGGCCCGTCCGGGAGCTGGCCGCCATCGCCCGGCAGGCCGGTGCGAGGGTCGTCCTCGACGCCGCCCAGTACGCACCGCACCGCCCGGTCGACCTCGACGACCTCGGCGTCGACTACGCCGTGCTCTCCGGCCACAAGCTCTACGCACCGTTCGGCACGGGAGTCCTGGCGGGTCGGGTCGACTGGCTCGACGCTGCGGCGCCCTACCTCGCCGGCGGCGGCGCCACCAAGTCGGTGACCGAGCGCGGTGTCGTATGGCAGCAGGGGGCCGCCCGCCACGAGGGGGGCAGTCCCAACGTCATCGGCGCCATCGCCCTGGCGGCGGCGTGCCACGCCCTGCGCGCGCACTCCGACGCCGTCGAGGAGCACGAGCGCGCGCTGGGCGCACGCCTGCTGGAGGGCCTGTCCGCCATCGACGGTGTGCAGACCTACTCGCTCTTCAGTCCCGACCACGAGCGGGTCGCTGTGGCGACCTTCACCATCGACGGGGTGGACTCGTCCCTGGTGTCCGCGGCCCTGTCGGCCGAGCACGGCATCGGCGTCCGGGACGGCAAGTTCTGCGCGCACCTGTGCGTCGACGCCCTGCTCGACGACCCCTATGCCGTGGGCTCCACGACCGCCGTCCGGGCCAGCGTCGGGCTGGCCACGACCGCGGAGCACGTCGAGCGGTTGCTCTCGGCCGTGGCCGAGCTCGCCGAGCACGGGCCTCGCGCCGAGTACGTCAACGGTCCGCAGGGCTGGTTGCCCGTCGGCGACCCGCGGGCGCTCGACCTCGCCCGCCCCTGGTAGCCGACCCCGCGGCATACCCCGCCGTTGGCTGGCAGCTCACACCCCACCCGCCACCCCTTTATCGGGTTACCCGATAAAGGGGTGCTTCACCCGGGAACGGTTCTCGGGTGAAGCGCAACCTTGTTGGGTGAAGCCGGCGCAGGTCAGGCCTGGATGACGACCGGGATGATCATCGGGCGGCGGCGGATCTTGCCGCCGACCCAACCGCCGATCGCCCGGCGCATGACCTGCTCGAGCTGATGGGAGTCGGTGACACCGTTGCCGGTGGCCTCGGCGAGCGCCTGCTCGATCTTGGGCCGCACCTGGCTGAAGATCTCGTCGTCCTCGGCGAAGCCCCGGGCCTGGATCTCCGGCCCGGCGGCGATCTTGCCGGTGGCGGAGTCGATCACCACGATGACCGAGATGAACCCCTCGTCACGCAGGATCCGGCGGTCCTTGAGCAGCGCCTCGTCGAATTCACCCACCGAGGACCCGTCGACGTAGACGTAGCCGCAGGGCACCGCCCCGACGATCCGCGCGACACCGTCGACGAGGTCGACGACCACGCCGTCCTCGGCCAGCACGACCTGCTCGCGGGGGACACCGGTCTGGACCGCGAGCTCGGCGTTGGCCACGAGGTGGCGCCACTCGCCGTGCACCGGCATCACGTTGCGGGGCTTGACGATGTTGTAGCAGTAGAGCAGCTCGCCGGCGCTGGCGTGGCCGGACACGTGCACCTTGGCGTTGCCCTTGTGCACGACGTTGACACCGAGCCGCATGAGGCCGTTGATGATGCGGTAGACGGCGTTCTCGTTGCCGGGGATCAGGGACGAGGCCATGAGGACCGTGTCTCCCTCTCCCACATCGATGCGGTGGTCGCGGTTGGCCATCCTCGACAGCGCAGCCATCGGCTCGCCCTGCGACCCGGTGCAGATCAGGACGACCTGGTCGTCGGGGAAGTTGTCGAGCTTCTTGACGTCGACGAGCACGCCGTCGGGCACGTGGAGGTAGCCCAGCTCGGCGGCGATCCCCATGTTGCGCACCATCGAGCGGCCCACCATGGCGACCTTGCGCCCGGCCGACTCTGCGGCGTTGAGCACCTGCTGGACACGGTGCACGTGCGAGGAGAAGCAGGCGACGATGATCCGGCGCTGGGCGTCGCGGAACACCTTGTCGATCGCCGGGGCGATCTCGCGCTCCGGAGTGGTGAACCCGGGGACCTCGGCGTTGGTCGAGTCCGTCATGAACAGGTCGACGCCCTCCTCCCCCAGCCGGGCGAAGGCGCGCAGGTCGGTGAGCCGGTTGTCCAGCGGGAGCTGGTCCATCTTGAAGTCACCGGTGTGCAGGATCGTCCCGCCCGGCGTCCGCACGAAGACCGCGAGCGCGTCGGGGATCGAGTGGTTGACCGCCACGAACTCACAGTCGAAGACACCGAGCTTCTCGCGCATCCCCTCCTTGACACCGAGGGTGTAGGGCGTGATGCGGTGTTCCTTGAGCTTGGCCTCGATGAGCGCCAGCGTCAGCATCGACCCGACGACCGGGATGTCGCGCTTCAGCTTGAGCAGGTAGGGCACCGCGCCGATGTGGTCCTCGTGGCCGTGCGTGAGGACGATCGCCTGGATGTCGTCGAGCCGGTCCTCGAGGTACTCGAAGTCCGGGAGGATCAGGTCGACGCCGGGGTGGTGGTCCTCCGGGAACAGCACGCCACAGTCGATGATGAGCAGCTGGCCGGCGTGCTCGATGACGGCCATGTTGCGGCCGACCTCGCCGAGGCCGCCGAGGGCGATGATGCGGACGCCGTTGGCGGCAAGCGGCCGCGGGAGGTTGAGCTCGGGGTGGGGATGACTCACAAAAGTCCTGACTCGGTGAGACCGGCGCGCAGCTGCGCGACCTGGTCGGGGGTGGCTTCGACGAGGGGCAGGCGCACGGTCGCGGAGTCGATGACTCCGAGCTCGACCAGGGCGGCCTTGGCCATGATGGCTCCCTGCGTGATGTTCATGACGGCGTTGACGGCCGGGACCGCCTGCCGGTTCAGCTCCTGCGCGCGGGCGAGGTCGCCCTTGTCGACGGAGGCGACCATCTCGGCATAGATGTCGCCGGCGACGTGGCCGACGACCGACACCACGCCGATGGCGCCGTTCGTGAGGTGGGCGAGGTTGAGGGCGTCGTCACCGCTGAACCACAGCAGGTCGGTCTGCCGCATCACCTCGGTGGCGGCGAAGAGGTCGCCCTTGGCGTCCTTGACCGCCCGGATGCGAGGGTGCTGGGCCAGCCGCAGGTGGGTCTCGGTGTGGATCGGCACCCCGGTGCGCCCGGGGATGTCATAGACCATGACCGGCAGGTCGCTCGCGTCGGCGACCGCCTCGATGTGCCGGGCGATCCCCTCCTGCGGTGGCTTGTTGTAGTACGGCGTCACGACGAGCAGGGCGTGGGCCCCGGCCCGGGTCATCGCCTTGGCGAGCTCGACGGAGTGGGCGGTGTCGTTGCTGCCGGCCCCCGCCGTGATGGCGGCCCGGTCGCCGACCGCCTCGAGGACGGCCTTGAGCAGCTCGACCTTCTCGGCGTCGGTCGTGGTGGGCGACTCCCCGGTGGTGCCGCTGACGACCAGGCCGTCGTGGCCGTGGTCGACCAGGTGGGTGGCCACGCGCTGGGCGGCGTCCAGGTCCACGGATCCGTCGGGACGCATCGGGGTGACCATGGCCGTGACCACCCGGCCGAACGGAGACGTCGCACTCATACCGGCAGGTTATCGCCCCTGGGGCCAACGCTCGCGCCCCGCACACCCTGCGGTCGCCGGTTTTGGCGGGAACGCGCCGCCCCCTGGCGCCATCGGGCCCTCGGCCAAGCCCACCGCTGGGTATGCCGCGTGGCCGGCCACGCGGCATACCCAGCCGTGGTGGTTGGGTCCCGGCAGCTGTCACTGGCTCGGGTTACGCTGCGTCCGTGCAGCAGTATCTCGACCTCCTCGACCACGTCATGACCACCGGCACGGACAAGTCCGACCGCACCGGCACGGGCACCCGTTCGGTGTTCGGCTACCAGATGCGGTTCGACCTCTCCGAGGGCTTCCCGGTGCTCACGACCAAGAAGCTCCACCTCAAGTCGATCATCGGCGAGCTGCTGTGGTTCCTGCGGGGCGACTCCAACGTGCGGTGGCTGCAGGAGCGGGGCATCAGCATCTGGGACGAGTGGGCGGACGACAACGGCGACCTGGGCCCGGTCTACGGCTACCAGTGGCGATCCTGGCCGACCCCGGACGGCGGCCACGTCGACCAGATCGCCAAGGTCATCGAGTCGATCCGCACCAACCCCGACAGCCGCCGACACATCGTGTCGGCGTGGAACGTCGCCGACGTCGACTCGATGGCGTTGCCGCCGTGCCACACGATGTTCCAGTTCTACGTGTCCCCTGCGGCGGACGGGCACCGGGCCAGGCTCTCCTGCCAGCTCTACCAGCGGTCGGCCGACATCTTCCTCGGCGTCCCGTTCAACATCGCGTCCTACGCGCTGCTGACGATGATGGTCGCGCAGGTCTGCGACCTCGAGCCGGGCGACTTCGTGCACACCCTCGGCGACGCGCACCTCTACTCCAACCACGTCGAGCAGGCCACTCTCCAGCTGACCCGTGAGCCCTTCCCCCTGCCCCAGATGAAGATCGCCTCCGGCAAGGAGATCGACCAGTTCGACCTCGGCGACTTCGAGCTGGTGGGCTACCAGGCACACCCGTCGATCAAGGCCCCGATCGCGGTCTGAGCCGTGCCGATCGCGGTCCGAGCCGTCTTGTCCAGCCGCCGCGTGCGCGCTGTCGCTAACCTGTGCCCATGACCAACGTGACGCTCATTGCCGCGGTCGGCCGCAACGGCGTCATCGGAGCCGACAACGACATGCCGTGGCACCTGCCCGACGACTTCGCGTACTTCAAGCGCACGACGATGGGCCACCCGATGGTCATGGGGCGCAAGACCTTCGACTCCATCGGCCGGGTGCTGCCGGGTCGCCGGACCATCGTCGTGACGCGCCAGGCCGACTGGAGCCACCCCGACGTCGAGACCGCGCACTCGCTCAGCGAGGCGTTGTCGCTGGCTGGTCCCGCGGCCGAGGTGTTCGTCTGCGGCGGTGGGCAGGTCTACACCGAGGCGATGCCGTGGGCGCACCGGTTGCTGATCACCGAGGTGGACCAGTCGCCAGAGGGTGATGTGCGCTTCCCCGACATCGACCCGGCCCACTGGCACGAGGTCCGGCGTGAGCGGCGCGACGGCTTCAGCTGGGTGACATACGACCGGGCCTGACCCCGGACGACGCGACCGTGCCCGGAGCGCGGCGCAGCACCGATGGCAGGATGCAGGGCATGGCTCACCAGCACGACCACGCCGGTCACACCTCCTCCCCCGGACCGCTCGCCGACGCCAGCGTCCGGGTGGCGCGCGAGACCGACACTCCTGCCGTGGGGCTCGTCCAGGCCACCGTGTGGCGCGAGGCGTATGCCGCGGTGCTGCCCGCGGAGGTGCTGGAGACCTTCGAGCCACAAGCCTTCGCGGCTGTCTGGCGGCAGTCCCTTGCCGCACCTCCCCAGGGGGTCTACCGGCTGCTCGCCGCCTGCGCGGGCGACCAGGTCGTCGGCTTCGCGGCCATCGGCCCGAGCCAGGACCCTGATGCGTCCCCAGGCACTGGTGAGCTGTCGGCCCTCGGGGTTCACCCACAGGCACGTCGGGTCGGACACGGGTCACGGCTGCTGAACGCGGCCGTCGACACGCTGCGCGGCGCCGGTGCGGACCGCTTGCACACCTGGGTGCTGGCCGGCGACGAAGCCACCCGGGCCTTCCTCCTCGCCGCGGGGCTCAACCCTGACGGCGCGTTCCGCGACCGGGTGGTCTCCCCCGACGGTGAGACCGCACGCGAGGTCCGCCTGGTCGCCGACATCACGCCGGAACCTCCGGGCCGGTGAGCACGACCCTGACCCCGGAACGCCGTTCCCGGGTCGTGCGCCAGGCCCTGTCCGTGGCGGTGGCGACGGGGACCTACGGCATCAGCTTCGGTGCCCTGTCGGTCGCCGCGGGGCTGTCCATCCTGCAGACGCAGGTGCTGTCGCTGCTGCTGTTCTCGGGCGGGTCGCAGTTCGCCTTCGTGGGGGTCATGGCGGCTGGGGCGGCCGGCGGACCCGCCGCCATCGCCACCTCCACCCTCCTCGGCGTCCGCAACGGCCTGTACGGACTGCAGGTCGCGCGGATGCTGGACGTGCGTGGGCTCCGGAAGGTCTTCGCCGCCCAGTTGACCATCGACGAGTCGACGGCAGTCAGTGTCGCCCAGCCCGAGACGGTCGCCGCGCGACTCGGCTTCTGGGTGACCGGCGTAGGGGTCTTCGTGCTGTGGAACGCGACGACGCTGGTCGGCTCGGTCGTCGGCGATGCCATGGGCGATCCCCGCCGCTACGGACTCGACGCCGCCGCGGCGGCAGCCTTCTGCGCCCTTCTCTGGCCGCGGCTGAAGTCGCGGGATGCCGTCGCCATCGCCGTCCTGGCCGCGGTGATCGCCGTGCTCGTCGCGCCGCATGCTCCTGCCGGCGTCCCCGTCCTGGTCGCCGCCTGCACCGCACTGCTGGCGGGCGTGTGGCAACGCGCGCACCACGACCCGTCGCCACCGCACCAGTGGCCTGACGAGGCGGCGCTGCAAACCGGGACCGCGCCACCCGGGACCGCGAAGCCGGAGACCACACCATGAGCACGTGGACCGCCCTGCTCATCGCGTGCGGGCTGGCCTTCGTCCTCAAGTACCTCGGCTACGTCGTGCCGGCGTCGTGGCTCGACGGCGAACGGACGACGCGGATCACCTCGGCGTTGCCCATCGCCTTGTTGGCCGCCCTCGTCGGCGTGCAGACCCTGACCTCGAGCTCGGGGGCGATCACGCTCGACTCGCGTGCTGCCGCGGTCGGTGTGGCCATGGTGGCACTGGTGCTGCGGGCGCCGTTCATCGTCGTGGTGGTGCTGGCGGCCGCGGTCGCGGCGGGACTGCGGCTCCTCGGCCTGCCCTGACCCCCCGAAGCCACGCCCCGGCCCCAGAGGTCGCTGCCCCGACCCCAACGGTCACGGCCACTCGCGAGCATCCTCGAGGAACCTGTCACCGGTCTGGATCCCGACGACGCAGAAGATCACTCCGCCAGGATCAGCCATGATGACGTAGCGACCCCGGTCGTCCACCGTGGTCGCACCGAGGGCCGTCAGCCGCCCGACCTCGGCACGGACGTTGTCCGTCTCGATGTCCAGGTGGACGCGCGGCGGTCCGTCCTCGAGTCGCTGGACCTCGAGGTTCAGGGTCCCGATCTCGCCGACGCTCGCATAGGGACCGTCCTCGACCGGGCGCACGCCCTGCGCACCTGCCCAGAACGCGAGGCCTGCGTCGTAGTGCTCGCCAGGATGGTCGATGAGGACGATGCCGATGCGCGAACGGTGCATGCCACCACGGTATGCCGCGCGTCTCAGGGACGCGAGGTCCGCCAGGCCCGCACCGCGGCGCGGTAGTGCGCCTGCTCGCCCTTGCGGTCCTTGGCGACCCGACAGGTCTCCGCCTGCTCGAGCTCGTCAGCCCAGGCGCCGTGGGCACCCGACTCCCGGGCCTGCGCCATCATTCGCGAGCCATCCCGCGCGAGCCTCACCAGTGGCATCATCGCCAGCAGCGCGACGACCGGGATGAGGATCACGGCGATACCGAACAGCACGGCCACGGGCCGACCGTCCCGGACCAGCTCGACTCCCCGCCAGCCGATGGTCGCGCAGTAGAACCCCAGCACCGCGAGCAGGACCAGAGCGGTGACCTTCTCGCGCACTCAGTCGTCCAGGCCGAGGTAGTGCTCGAGCCCGACGGTCAGCCCGGGGTGGGCGGCGACCCCGCGAATCCCCTCGAGGACACCTGGCATGAAGGAGGTCCGGTCGAACGAGTCGTGGCGCAGGGTGAGCATCTCACCCTCACCACCGAGCAGGACCTCCTGGTGGGCGACCAGCCCACGCAGCCGGATCGAGTGCACGGGTATGCCGTCGACGCGCCCGCCGCGTGCCCCGTCGGGATCCTGGGTGGTGGCGTCCGGGACGGCGCCAAGTCCGGCGTCAGCGCGGGCGGCGGCGATGAGGCTGGCGGTGCGTGCTGCCGTGCCCGATGGCGCGTCCACCTTGTTGGGGTGGTGCAGCTCGACCACCTCCACCGACTCGTAGAACCGTGCGGCCTGCTGGGCGAAGCGCATCATCAAGATGGCACCGATGGCGAAGTTCGGGGCGATGAGCACGCCCACGGACGGGTGCTCGGTGAGCTGGTCGCGCACCGACGCCAGCCGCCCCTCGTCCCACCCTGTCGTGCCGACGACGACGTGCACGCCACGGGCGACGCAGTGCGCCACGTTGGCCGGGGACGCAGCCGGGACCGAGAACTCCACGACGACAGCGGCACCGCCGAGGTCGCCGAGCTCGTCGGCCTGGTCGAACTGCCCGACCAGCTCGAGGTCCGGCGCGTCGGCGACCGCCCGGCACACCTGGGCGCCCATGCGTCCTGCCGCACCGATCACGGCCACCTTGATCGTGTCACTCACGGTCGCCAGCGTAACCACCTGCCCACGACGACGGGCCCGGTCCCCCGTTCGGGAGACCGGGCCCCGTCGCTCGCGGAGCTGGTTCGACTACTTCACGAAGGCCGTGAGTCCCAGAACGACCGGGTCGTGGTCGGACGACCGGTACGGCCCCGGGTCGTGGAAGTCGGTCGAGTGGTAGTTGTACCGGCTGTACTCCATGGCCACCGACTCACCGGAGTTGATGTTCCAGTGGTCGGCCCCGGTCGACATCCGCAGTGCGTGGTCGTTGACGAGGATGTGGTCCAGCGAACCGGACAGCCCGCTGAACGAGTACGAGTAGCTGTTCGGGTCGAAGCGACTGCCGACGTCGGTGTAGCCCGCCTTGTAGAGGACGTCCAGCGGGTCCTCCATCGTGTACGAGTTGTAGTCGCCTGCCATGACGATCCCCTTGGCGCCGTACTCGGCTGCGACCCCGGGCACCCAGTCGCGGAGGGCCTGGGCCTGCAGGATGCGGCTGGTGACCGACGCACCCTGGCCGTCGCCGCTGTCGGCGTCGCCCGGGAACGGACCGGCCGAACCCTTGGACTTGAAGTGGTTGACGACGAACAGGAACTTGTCGCCCTTGCCGGTCTTCGCCTTGAAGGTCTGGGCGATGGGCTCACGGGCGTTGCCGAAGGCCTGGCCATCCTCGCTCTGGTCGCCCAGGGCGCGCGACCGGTCGACCCGCATGACGGTGGCTGGCTGGTAGATGATGGCGCTGGTGATGAAGTCCTGCTCGTCTGGCGAGGGCAGGTCGGTCGAGGACGGGACGAACGCCCAGGTGCCGGCGCCCGCCTTCGCGTTCAACGCCGCAACGAGCGCCGCCAGGGCAGCGTCACGGTCGTGACCGAACCGTGCGGAGTTCTCGATCTCCATCAGCCCGACGACGTCGGCGTCGAGCGCGGTGATCGCCGACACCTCCTTCTCGGTCTGGCGAGCGAGGTCACCGGCATCCCAGGCACCCCGCCGGGTGCAGGGGCTGCCGTCGACGCCGCGGACCGTGTCGCCGTTGTCGTCGCGGTCGTAGAAGGCCACGCAGGTCGGGTCGGCGTCGCCGAGATCGGTGAAGTAGTTGAGGACGTTGAACGAGGCGACCTTGAGGTCGGGAGTGCCGAGCTGGTTGATGTCGGCGGTGTCGGGCGCAGCCGTGCGGGTGTTCTCGAAGCTGACCGGTGACGTCGCGTTGTCGGGGCCGACGACCTGGGCCGTCGGCTGGAAGCGCCACAGGTTGAACCGGTAGTCCACGACGACGGGAGCGGTGAAGGTGGCCGCCTCGCCGACCCGGACCGGCTTGGTGTTGGAGACGTAGGCGGGCGTCAGGTCGCCGTTGAGCAGGCACGGGATCGGACGGCCGGCGCAGGTCGCTGCGCTGAAGCTGCTCGCCGTGAAGTTGCTGGAGGCACCGTCGTCGAGGGTCACCGCGCGCGTGGCGTTGTCGGCCACGACGGCCGCGGCCTCGGGGCTGCCGGGGGCGCCCACCTCGGTGTTCTGCAGCAGCGGGTGGTCACCCACGGCCAGGCCGACCTCGCCGAACTGGTTGGTGCCGAAGGTGTTGGTCACGGTGTAGTCGCCGGTGGGCTGGAAGAGCATGCTCTCGATCGACTCACGCCCGGCGCCGGTGGTCGGCCACGGCACGGTCAGCGGCTGGACCGGGCTGAACTCGCTGCCCGCGTCGCTGATGTTCGCCGCGGAAGCGGTGATCTCGGTCAGGGTCCCCGGGTCGGTCGATGCGCTCCGGAACTCGCTGACCGCACCGGTCACCTGAACGTAGTTGCCGACCTCGACGTCGGGGTCGAGGGGGCTGCCGGAGCCGCCCGTCTGGAAGACGAAGAGTCCCTCGGAGGCGCCGGACGAGCTCGGCTCGGGACCGGTCCCCTGGGTCTGGATGTAGAAGCCGTGCAACCCGCCCGTGGGGTAGGCCGCGGTGACGACCCCCTTGGTGGTCACCGTCTGCCCCGACAGCTGGGTGCTCGGACCCGTGCCCTGGATCTCGGCGATCGTCTTCTCTTCCGGGCCGGGCGGCGTCGTGCAGGTCGTGCCGCACGCCACCGGGCTCGGGGCCCCGGCGGCGAAGTCGGCGGCGTTGTCGGCGGTGTTCTGCGGTCCCGCCTTGCGGCTGACCGACACGGTGTTGCTCGGGGCCGGCGTGGGGCCGGTCCCCGCGTAGTCGTTCGCCGCGCCGAAGCCGACGAAGTCGACCACGGAGGGCTGGGCGGAGCACGGGTTGAGGCCGGACTTCGCGGTGCACGGGGTGGCCGTCCCGCCGAGCGGCGTGACGTTGTTGACCAGGGCCACCTTGCCGGCGCCGCCGGCCATCGCGATGGTTCCGGAAGCATCGAACGGGACCTCGGTGGTCCCGGCGGTGCCCGCGGCCTCACGGACGACGTAGCTGCCCCCGGCCGGCAGGAACCCGGCCAGCCCGGTGACCTGCCACGAGACACCGGTCGACCCGGCGTACTGCACCGACCAGCCGTTGAGGTTCACTGTGGACGCGCTGGTGTTGACCAGCTCGATGAAGTCGTTGCGGTACGTCGCGCCGGTGTTGCCGCCGCCGCCGTAGACCTCGTTGATCACCACGGGCGCACCGACCGAGGGCGCCGCGAGGGCACTCATCGGGGCGATGCTCACAACTCCGGCGGTGAGGGCTATGGCGCCCACCGCTCCCATCACGTGCTTGCGGGGTAGGCGCACAGCAGTCCTCCAAGGCGAACTCAGGATTGACAGCCTTGGGACGGTGGTCCGGGCCGATGGGGCATCACACCACGGCCACGGCGAATAGGAAACGGCTGGGACAGGTCGCGAAGGTAAAGGTCAGGTCAGGGTTTCCCGCTGAGCCCTTCCAACGGCAGCGCGGGGTCGGCCAGCCGGTCCGGCGCGACCACGCTCCTCGACCGGATCAGGGCCTTGACCGCGTCCCCGACGTCCCACACGTTGACGTTCATCCCCGCGGAAACCCGGCCGTCGCGCAGCCAGAACGCCACGAACTCCCGTGTCGCCAGGTCTCCGCGCACGACGACGTCGTCGTCCGGACTCCCGAGGCCGTGGTACTCCATCCCGAGGTCGTACTGGTCGGTGTAGAAGTAGGGCAGCTCCGCCTCCGGCCCCTCCTGGTCGAGCATCGCCGCGGCCACCAGCGGGGGCTGGTTGAGGGCGTTGGCCCAGTGCTCGACGCGGATCCGCTGCCCGAGGAACGGGTGCTCGACGTTCGCGACGTCCCCCACCGCGAAGATGTCGGCGTCGCTCGTGCGCCCCACCGCGTCGGCCGTCACGCCGTTGTCGACGTCCAGCCCCGCAGCCTGCGCGAGCTCGACGTTGGGAGTCGCCCCGATCCCCACCACGACGGCATCGGCCGGCACGACCGAACCGTCCGCGAGCCGCACGCCCGTGACGGCAGAGTCGCCCTCCACGGCCTCGACCGTCACGCCGGTCCGCAGGTCGACTCCGTGCTCGCGGTGCAGGTCCGCGAACACCTGGGCGATCGTCGGCCCGAGCACTCGCACCAGCGGCAGGTCGAGCGCTTCCAGCACCGTGACCTCGGCACCGGCCTCGCGCGCCGCCGACGCCACCTCCAGCCCGATCCAGCCGCCGCCGATGAAGACGATGCGCCGCCCGGGGCCGAGCGCGGCACGGATCGCCTGGCTGTCCTCGATCGTGCGCAGCGAGAACACCCCGTCGAGGTCGGCACCGGGGATGGTGAGCCGTCGCGGAGCGCTACCGGTCGCGAGGACGACCCGGTCGTAGGCCGTGCGTTCACCGGTGTCGGCCACCACCTCTCGGGCGTCGCGGTCGATGCTCACCACGGTCGTGCCAGTGCGCACGTCGATGTCGTGACCGGCATACCAGTCCTCGTCGTGGACGTAGACGTCCTCGAGCTTGTCACCTGTCTTGAGGTAGTCCTTGGACAACGGCGGCCGCTCGTAGGGCAGGTGCGGCTCGCCCGCGAAGAGCACGACGCGCCCCTCGAAGCCGCGCTCGCGCAGGGCCTCGGCGGTCTTGGCGCCAGCCAGCCCGCCACCGATCACGACGAAGGTCCGGTCGTCAGTCATGCGTCATCCTCTGGCTCGGCTCTTTGGTCCACTCACTACTCCACTTTCTAAAGGAGTGTTAGATTGACTTTAGGAGTGGTGTCCCCATTAGTCAACGAGCCGTTCGAGGAGCGTGAATGTCGCCCGAAGCTCACGACGTGCACGACGTGCACGACGGCATCGAGTCCGTGGGCGCCCTCGCCGAGCCGTCCCGACGGGCGTTGTACGACCACGTGGCGAGGCAGCGCACGGCGGTCAGTCGCGAGCAGGCGGCCGAGGCCGTGGGACTCCCGCTCCACTCGGTGAAGTTCCACCTCGACCGGCTCGTCGACGAGGGCCTGCTCGAGGTCGAGTTCCGCCGCCTGAGCGGCCGCCGGGGGCCGGGCGCGGGCCGACCCTCCAAGCTCTACCGCCGCGCCCGGGGCGAGGTGTCGGTGTCGCTCCCCGCCCGGCAGTACGACCTGGCCGCCGCCGTCCTCGCCGACGCCGTCGAACGAGTGGGGCGCGACCACGTGACGCTCGACCGGGCGATCGACGACGCGGCGAGCGACGCGGGTCGGGCACTGGCACGGGGCACCCCCCGCGCTCGTGGCCCCGAGGCTGAGCTGCGCACCGTGTCGGAGCTGCTGGCGCGGCACGGCTACGAGCCCTCCCCGACCGACGACGAGACCGAGCTCGAGCTGGCGAACTGCCCGTTCGACCGGGCCGGCATACCGATGGGGTATGCCGGCCCGCTGTCAGGTGCGGTGGTGCGTGGGCTCAGCCCGCCGCGTCCTCCGACGTGGCCGGAGCCGCGCTGTCGGACACGTCGACCCCACGGTCGTCGCCACTGCGCTCACCGCGTCCGCCACGACGGCGGTTGCGGCTGCGACCACCGTCACGACGCTCGCCGCTGTCGTCACGCTCTCCGCGCTCGTCGCGGGGTGCGTCGGCGTCGGCGTCGGCGGTCGGGGCCGGGGCCTCGTCGCCTGCCTCGGCGTCGCCGCCCTCACCCTCGGCGAGCACTGCCGCGAGGGACAGCTTGCCGCGCGGGTCGATCTCCTTGAGCTCGACCTGGACCTTCTGGCCCACGGCCAGGACGTCCTCGACGGCCTCGATCCGCTTGCCACCGACGAGCTTGCGCACCTCGGAGATGTGCAGCAGACCGTCCTTGCCCGGCAGCAGGGAGATGAACGCACCGAAGGTCGTGGTCTTGACCACGGTGCCCAGGAAGCGCTCGCCGATCTCCGGCATCTGCGGGTTCGCGATGGCGTTGATCTGGGCCCGGGCGGCCTCGGCCGAAGGGCCGTCGGTCGCACCGATGTAGATCGTGCCGTCGTCCTCGATCGAGATCTGCGCGCCGGTCTCGTCCTGGATCTGGTTGATCATCTTGCCCTTCGGCCCGATGACCTCGCCGATCTTGTCGATCGGGACCTGCACCGAGATCACGCGAGGAGCGAAGGGGCTCATCTCGTCGGGTGCGTCGATGGCCTCGTTCATGACGTCGAGGATGTGCAGGCGGGCGTCGCGAGCCTGGGTCAGCGCGCTGCCGAGCACCGAGGCGGGGATGCCGTCGAGCTTGGTGTCGAGCTGGATGGCCGTGACGAACTCGCGGGTACCGGCGACCTTGAAGTCCATGTCACCGAACGCGTCCTCGGCACCCAGGATGTCGGTCAGCGCGGCGTACTGCGTCTCACCGTCGACCTCCTCGGAGATGAGGCCCATCGCGATGCCCGCGACGGCGGCGCGCAGCGGCACACCGGCGTTGAGCAGCGACAGGGTGGAGGCGCAGACCGAGCCCATCGACGTCGACCCGTTGGAGCCGAGAGCCTCGGACACCTGGCGGATCGCGTAGGGGAACTCCTCGCGGGTCGGCAGCACGGGCATCAGGGCCCGCTCGGCGAGCGCTCCGTGACCGATCTCGCGACGCTTCGGCGAACCCACCCGACCGGTCTCACCGGTGGAGTAGGGCGGGAAGTTGTAGTTGTGCATGTAGCGCTTGCGCGTCACGGGCGACAACGTGTCGAGCTGCTGCTCCATGCGGAGCATGTTCAGCGTGGTGACGCCCATGATCTGGGTCTCGCCACGCTCGAAGATGGCCGAACCGTGCACGCGCGGCAGCACCTCGACCTCCGCGCCCAGGGCGCGGATGTCAGCGAGGCCACGGCCGTCGATGCGGACCTTGTCGCGCAGGATGCGCTGACGGATCAGCTTCTTCTGCACGGACTTGTAGGCCGCGGACAGCTCCTTCTCGCGGCCCTCGAACTCACCGGCGAGCTTCTCCTTCATGGAGTCCTTCAGCTCGTCGATACGGTCCTCGCGCTCCTGCTTGCCGGCGATGGTGAGCGCCTGCGCCAGGTCGTCGGAGGTCGCAGCCTCGACGGCGGCGTACGTGTCGTCCTGGTAGTCGAGGAAGATCGGGAACTCCTGGACCGGCTTGGCGGACTTGCTCGCCAGGTCGGCCTGGGCCTCGCACAGGACCTTGATGAACTTCTTGGCGGCCTCGAGGCCCTCGGCGACGACCTCTTCGGTCGGAGCCTGCTTGCCCTCGTTCTTGACGAGGTTCCAGGTCGACTCGGTGGACTCGGCCTCGACCATCATGATCGCGACGTCATCGCCCGCGATGCGGCCCGCGACGACCATGTCGAAGGTCGAGCGCTCGATGTCGGAGAAGTTCGGGAAGGCAACCCACTGGCCGTCGATCAGCGAGACGCGGACGCCACCGATCGGACCGGAGAACGGCAGACCCGAGATCTGGGTGGAGGCGCTGGCCGCGTTGATGGCGAGCACGTCGTACTGGTGGTCGGGGTTGAGCGCGAGCACCGAGATGACGACCTGGACCTCGTTGCGCAGACCCTTGGTGAAGGTCGGGCGCAGCGGGCGGTCGATCAGGCGGCAGGTGAGGATCGCGTCGGTCGACGGGCGACCCTCGCGGCGGAAGAACGAGCCGGGGATCTTGCCCGCGGCATACATCCGCTCCTCGACGTCGACCGTCAGGGGGAAGAAGTCGAAACCTTCGCGCGGGTGCTTCCCGGCGGTGGTGGTGGAGAGGAGCATCGTGTCCTCATCCAGGTAGGCGGCAACTGCGCCACCGGCCTGCTTGGCCAGGCGTCCGGTCTCGAACCGGACCGTGCGGGTGCCGAACGAACCATTGTCGATGGTCGCTTCGGCGAAGTGGATCTCTGGACCCTCCATTGGGCCCTCCTTCTTTTGTTCTGGTGACCCTGGTGCATCGTCGTTGTGCACGGGTGTTCTTCGTGGGTGGTGCTGAACGCGGGCGGCGTGGTGCCTACCCCATGCGAGAGGGACGGCCCTCATGGAGGACCGTCCCTGTCGAATGCTTAGCGGCGCAGACCGAGGCGCTTGATCAGCGAGCGGTAACGCTCGACGTCGACACTCTCGAGGTAGCGCAGGAGCCGGCGACGCTGGCCGACCAGGAGGAGCAGGCCGCGGCGGCTGTGGTGGTCGTGCTTGTGCTGGCGCGAGTGCTCGGTGAGGTCGAGGATGCGCTGCGTCAGCATCGCCACCTGGACCTCGGGGGAACCGGTGTCGCCCTCGTGCGTGGCGTACTCGGACATGATCTTCTTCTTGACGTCGAGGCTCAACGGCATGGGTCGGCACTGCTCCTTTGTGTGATCGTTGCGCGGTGCGCCAGGGCTGGTTCACCTGGGCTCTCTGGATCCGCGGCCGGTCTACGGCGGTTCCAAGGTTACCAGCGGGCGGGTTGGGCCCCTAATCGCCGCCTGGCCGCCCCGCGTGTTCCCCCCGCGTGCTCCTCCGCGTGCTCCCCAGGCGGGCGCAAGCGGTGTTGGATGGGGACATGCAGATGCCCAAGCACAGTGACGAGGCCAAGGCCCGCTTCCGGAGCCTGATCAGCGACGCGCCAGGGGTCGAGGTCAAGCCGATGTTCGGCAGTGTCGGCGCGTTCGTCAACGGCAACATGTATGCCGGGTTGTTCGGTGAGGACGTCGGGGTCAAGCTCGACCCCGCAGGGCTGGAGGAGCTGCAGGCACTCCCCGGCAGCGGTCCGTTCGGACCGGCCGAACGCCCGATGAACGGATGGCTGTCGCTGCCCTCTGACCTGTCCGATGAGGAGACGTCGGCTTGGACGGACCGCGCGCGAGACCACATCGCCACCCTGCCGCCCAAGGTCAAGAAGGCAACGGCCAAGAAGGCAACCGCCGGGAAGGCAGCAAAGCCAACCACGTAGCCAGATCAGCCGCGGGTACCCGCCAGTTCGGGCTCCCGATCGTGCTGACGTTCGATCTCGGCTTCGGGCTCAGGGCGGGCGACGGCCCGCGAACGCGCGTGCAGGAACGTTCGCGCCGGGCGTTCGACCAGGACGTGCATCAGCCAGGCGGCGCCGCCGAGGACGAGCACCAGCGCCACGACCGCCAGACCTGCCGTCCACCAGGCGTCCTCGCCCCACTCACGCAGCCACGTGATGACCGGACGCAGGAGGTAGTGGGTCATGTAGAGGCAGTACGACGCCTCTCCCGCGGCCACCATGAACGGCGTGGAGAGCCAGCGCCACACCGAGCCCCCGGCCGTCGCCACGACCGCCACGACCAGCCCCATCACCGGGGCCATCCAGTAGTCGCCGGACGCGACCGCCGGGACCAGGGCCACCACGAGCACGACGACAGGCAGCAGCGGAGCCAGTCGTCCGAGGGCCACGCCGCCGCGCACCCAGGCGAGGCAGAGGAACGCCCCGGCGACGAACTCACCCATGATTCGCACGTAGAACATGTGCTCGAGGTTGCCGTTGGGCAGGGCGAACACCGCGAAGACGGTGAGCATCACGGCATACGACAGGGCGGCGAGCAGCACGGAGCTGCGGGCCCGGACCACCCGCGCGGCGAGCACGAAGAGCAAGGGCGCCACGAGGTAGGCGAACCATTCCGAGCCGATCGACCACGCCGGACCGTTGAAGCTGGGCCGGTCGTTGAACCAGTTGTGCACCATGAGCACGTTCTGCCCGTATGCCGCGGGCGTGCGCCGCTGCCCGCCCTCGCCTACGCCGAGGGTCCCCATGGCGACGGCCATGGCGAGGTCGATGTTCAGCGCCACGACGTGCACCGGCCAGACGCGCGCGAACCGGTTGCGGATGAACGAGACCGTCGCCTGGGCAGAGAAGGTCTGCATGGAGTCGGCGTAGTTGTAGGCCAGGATGAAGCCGCTCAACGGAAAGAACAGGTCCACGCCGAGGTAGCCCGCCCGCATCAGGGTGTCGGCAGGCACCGTCCACGGGGCGAGCGCCTCGAGGTCGGGGCGGTAGTGGAACAGCACCACCCAGGCGGCCGCCAGGACGCGCAGTCCGGTGAGCGCGGGCAGCGGCGAGCGGCGCTCCGAGGTCGGAGTCGCAGTGCGGGAACTCAGGAGTCAGCCTCGGCCAACCACTCGTCGGCGCGCAGGGCGTAGATCGCCAGGTCGGTCCACTGCTCCTTGAACCACGAGGCCTTCTCGAACATGGCCTCGCGGCGCATGCCCAGCCGTTCGCAGATGCGCGACGACCCGGTGTTGACCGGCTCGAGCTGGGCCCACACGCGGTGCACCCCGACCTCACGGAACGCCGCGTCAGCGATGGCTCTGGCCGCCTCGGTCGCGTAGCCATGACCCGCCACATCCGGGGCGAAGACCCAGCCGATCTCGGCCTGCCGTCCGTCGTGGCCGTCGAGTCCGTCGAGGTGGATGAGCACGTCCCCGATGACGCGACCGCCGAGCTCGACCGCGAGGGTGAGGATCGGTGACTTCTCGTCGACGCGGCCGGCGGTGGCCCGCTCGGCCACGAGGTCCGCCACCTGCTCGCGGGTCTTGGGCTCGCCGGGGATGTACCTCACGACGGACGCCACCGACCGGTAGGCGAAGACGTCGTCCTCGTCACCTGGACGGAAGCTGCGCAGGACGAGCCTCTCGGTCGTGATCGGCAGGCTGACGCGCGGCATACCGGGAAACTCCGAACTGTCCGCGGGCGGACGGCGAGACGACAGGGATCAGTGAACGACAGGGATCAGTGGACGATCAGAGGTTGATCATGTGGCCGGCGATGCCCTCGACGGCTTCCTTGACCGCCTCGGACAGCGTCGGGTGGGCGAAGACGTTGCGGGCGACCTCGTCTGCCGTGAGGTCCCACTTCTGCGCCAGGGTCAGCGCCGGCAGCAGCTCGGTCACCTCCGGGCCGATGAGGTGGGCGCCGATGATCTCGTTGTGCTTGGCGTCGGCCACGACCTTGACGAAGCCGACGGCGTCGCCGAGGCCCATCGCCTTGCCGTTGGCGGAGAACGGGAACTTCGCGACCTTGACGTCGAAGCCCTTGTCCCTGGCCTGCTGCTCCGTGTAGCCGAACGAGGCGATCTGGGGCTGGCAGAACGTCGCCCGCGGGATGAAGTCGTACTCGACCGGCATGGTCTCGGCACCCGCCATGGTCTCGGCGGCGACGACGCCCTGCGCCTCGGCCGTGTGGGCCAGCATGAGCTTGCCGGTCACGTCGCCGATCGCATAGACGTTGTCGACGTTCGTGCGGCAGTGGTCGTCGATGACGATGGCACCGCGTTCGGTGGCCACGCCGAGCGACTCGAGGCCGTAGCCCTCGAGCCGCGGGGCGAAGCCGATCGCCTGGAGCACCTTGTCGGTCTCGATGACCGTCGACTCACCACCGGCGGCCGGCGACACCGTCACCTTCACCTTCTCGCCGCTGTCGTCGATCGACTCGACCTTGGTCGAGAGCAGGACCGTGACCCCGAGCTTCTTGTAGTGCCGGAGCAGCTCCTTGGACACCTCGGCGTCCTCGGTCGGCACCATCCGGTCGAGGAACTCCACGATGGTCACGTCGACCCCGAAGTTCTTCAGGACGTAGGCGAACTCGACGCCGATGGCACCGGACCCGGCGATGACGATCGAGCCGGGCAGCTGGTCGGTGAGGATCTGCTCCTCGTAGGTCACGACGCGGTCCGACAGCGACGTGCCGGGGATGAGCCGGGTCGTGGCGCCGGTGGCGATGATGAGCTTGTCGAAGGTGACCGTCTGCTTCTCACCCGAGCTGAGCGCGACGTCGATCGAGGTCGGGCTGGTCACCGTGCCCCAGCCGTCGATCTCGGTGATCTTGTTCTTCTTCATCAGGAAGTGGACGCCCTTGACGATGCCCGCAGACACGGCGCGCGAGCGGGTGTGCGCGGGGCCGAAAGCCATCGTCGCGTCGCCCTCGATCCCGAACTTGTCCTTCTCGTGCGTCAGGATGTGGGACAGCTCGGCGTTGCGCAGGAGCGCCTTCGACGGGATGCACCCGACATTGAGGCAGACCCCACCCCAGTACTTGGACTCGACCACCGCGGCCTTGAGACCGAGCTGGGAGGCGCGGATCGCCGCGACGTACCCGCCAGGACCAGCACCGAGAACTACGACATCGAAGTCAGCCATGGCGGTCAGCCTACTGACTGTCCGACCAGCGCCCCACTTCGCCCGTCCCTACTTCAGGGTGCGCAGGACCTCGTGGATCCGCCGGGCAACGGGTGCGGCGCCCTCGCCTCCGGTGCCGCCCTGCGAGACGACCACCGCCACGGCATACCGCGGCTTGGTGGCCGGTGCGTAGGACACGAACCAGGCAGTGTCCTGCTTGCCGAAGGCCTCGGCGGTGCCCGTCTTGCCCGCCACTGGCCACTGGTCGAGCGGGAAGCCGGCGAAGGCCCCCTTGGCCGTGCCCGACGTCACGACCCCCGCGAGCGCCCCCCGCAGGAAGGACAGCGCGCCTGCGGGAAAGGCCACGGTTCCCGTCCTGACCGGGGCCAGAGGTTCCGTCGCCCCGCCCGCAGCCACGAAGGCGCGCGCGACCTCCGGCTTCCAGAGCGTCCCGCCGTTGGCGATGGCCGAGTAGACCTGGGCCATCTGCAGGGGTGTCACCGTGATGTCGCCCTGGCCGATCGCGAAGTTCGCCGCGTCACCGGCACGGAACTGGAAGCCGCTCTGACAGTTCTCGACGGCAAGTGCCTTGAGGTATGCCGCGCGGGTGGGGTCGGCGCGCGCCAGCTCCGGGTAGCCGGACCTGGCGCGGCTGCAGGTCTCGGCGCGGGTCTGGTCCCACTGCCGCTGCTTCCACGTGCGGTCGGGGATCCGCCCAGCCTGTTCGCCGGGCAGGTCGATCCCGGTGGCCCGGCCCAGTCCGAATGCGTCGGCCATCGCGATGAAGGGGTCCTTCGCATCGGACTTCGCGGCGAGTCCGCCCTGCGCCAACCAGGATCGGTAGGCGAAGTCGTAGAAGATCGTGTCGCAGGAGACCTCGACGGCCTTGCGCAGGGAGATCGGACCATAGGCGCGGGACTCGAAGTTGGCGAACCGGCGGTTCCCGATCGTGTAGCTCGACGTGCAGTTGTAGGTCCCGTCGAGCGAGTTCCCGGCCCTGACCGCGGCGGGCAGGCTGACCACCTTGAAGGTCGAGGCAGGCGAGAACGCCGCCGAGGTCACGCGCGAGACCAGGGGCGTCCCGGCCGCCGCGTCGGTGAGACGCGCGAACTCGGCAGGAGTCACGCCACCCGTCCAGACGTCCGGATCGTAGGACGGGTAGCTCGCGGCCGCGACGACGCCGCCGTTGGTGACGTCCAGGACGACGGCTGCGGCGGAGTCGGCCGGGTGGCCGTGCTTGCGCGCGGTGGCGACGGCCGAGGCCAGGGCAGCCTCGGCCGCTGACTGCACCCTGGCGTCGAGGTTCGTGACGACGTCCAGACCGGGGACGGGGTCGGTCTGCCCGAGTCTCCTGGTGACGATGCCGCGGGGGTCGACGGCGACGGTGCTCGTTCCCGGGCTGCCCCGGAGCTGGGTGTCGTACTGCTGCTCCAGACCTGACCGACCCACGAGGTCGAGGTCGCCGATCGCGCCCTTCGAGGCCGCCACGTCCTCGGCGTTCGATCGGGCGAGGAAACCGAGCACGTGGGCAGCGTTGACGGTCCGCTGGGCTGGGTAGTCCCGCACTGGCTGAGCCGAAACCCCTACTCCTGGAAAGAGATCCGGACGTTCGAGGAGACTGAGCGCCTTGCGGGGGTCGACGCCGCTGGTCAACGGGATCGGCACGTAGGCGGACCCGGCCCAGCAGACGGGGGCGGGCGGTGCATCCTCGACCCCACACAGCTGGGTGCGCCCCCACAGCTGGTCGAAGTCGGCCCCCAGCACACCGGCAACCCGATGGATGAGATCGCGTCCGCCGTCCTCCGACCCGACGAGCACGGCCCGGTCGACGGTGACCACGGTCTCGGTCGTGTTGTCCACGAGCGGCCGACCAGTGCGGTCGAGGATGCGGCCCCTGACAGCGGGTTCGGTCACCGTGCGGGTGTTGAGGGTGGCCGCCGCCCGCTGGTAGTCCTCGTGGCCCACGATCTGGACCTGCCCCAACCGACCGAAGAGCGTGCCCATGAGGCACAGGACCACGAGTCCGAGCACCCACACGCGAGGCGAGTGGTCCCGCACGACCGGAGAACGCTTCACGGTCGCCGCCAGCGCTTCATCGTCGTCCTCGGGCAAGTCGCTGCTCGAGGTTGATGAGGGCGGGCACGCACATCGCGCACAGGAGTGCAGTGAGCAGCACGCGCAGCCCGAGGACGGGCCACTCCACAGCAGCCCCGGACAGCACCGCGACCACGAGTCGTCCGGCCGCGACGAGCACCGCGCTGCCCAGCCCCACGACGGCGACCCAGCCGAAGGGCGCCTCCCCCTCGCGCCTGCCGGCCCCGGCGAGAAGTCCGGCCGCGGCATACACCAGGGCTGCGGTGCCGAGCACGGACGAACCGGGAGGCATCAGGTCGACCAGCCAACCACCCGCGAGGCCGAGCATTGCACCGCGGGACGCCCCGGCCCGCAGGGCGCCGGCCACCACGACGGGGAGGACCAGGTCGGGCAGGACCAGCTGCGAGCGGGCGGCCAGGGTCACCGATGCCACGGCGGCGACGAGCAGCAGGAGGCCACGAAGGCTGAGGGCCAGGTTGGGCAGGGGCATGGTCAGCCGCCGCCGGTGACGGCCGGCCTGGGGGTGGAGCGAGGGCCCGTGCGCAGGATGCCGACCACTCCCAGGGTGGTGACGTCGGTCGCAGGACGGACTGAGGCTGTGGGGGTGAGGTCGCCGGGGGCGTCGTCGACGCGCTCCACCGTTCCCACTCTCAGCCCCGGGGGAAAGGGCGATCCCCCCACGCTGCCCAGCGTGGTCACGGTGTCACCGGTCCGCACCTGGCCGCGCTCGACGACGGTGAGGTTGAGCTCGCCCGCAGGACGTCGGTGGGCGCCCTGTGCGCCGCTGCCCACCGCACCAAGCGTGCCGGTGGCTCCGACCCGGACGCCCACGACCAGGTCGGCACTGCCGACGAGCAGCACGTCGCAGGTCCAGGGAGAGACCGCAACCACCCGCCCGACCAGACCGGCGGCACCGACCACGGACAGGTCGGTGCCCACACCGTCGCGTGACCCGGCGTCGAGCGTCACCCGCTCGGGTCCCGCTGCCCCCTCGCGACCGATGGCGACGACCCGCGCGGGGACGAACTCGCTCCCGGCCAGGTCGGGTGAGTCAAGGAGCTGCTGAAGTTGTTGCCCTGCAACGGATTGCTGCGAGGTCTGGTTGTGCAGGACCTGGTCTCGCGCGCGGTGGGCATCGGCGACGTCGCGAGGAGCGTTGGGTGACAGGAGGCGTTCGAGAGGTCCGAGCACGGTGCCACCCGCGGACCGAAGCGGTCCCACCCCCGGACCACCGGACACGTCCAGGGTGAGGGCGACGACGGTCAGGACCAGCAGCACCACGAGGAGCCGACGTCTGGAGGTGGCACGCATCGGTCACCAGAGCCTGTCAAAAGCGGCGGGTGTCGATGAGGACCCGCTCGAGGGTGGAGAACTCCTCGATGCAACGGCCGGATCCGCGAACCACTGCCCGCAACGGGTCGTCGGCGACGCGCACCGGGACGCCGAGCTCGTGCCGGAGCCGCTCGTCGAGCCCGCGGAGCAGCGCTCCCCCGCCGGTCAGCGTGATCCCGTTGTCGAGGATGTCGCCGGCCAGCTCCGGCGGGCAGACGTCGAGCGTTGCGCGCACCAGCTCGACGATCTGCAGCACCGGCCCCTCGATCGCCCGGCGGACCTCCTGGCTGGAGATGGTGACGGTCTTGGGCAGGCCGCTCACCAGGTCGCGGCCTCGCACGCGGGTGCTCGTCTCCTCACTCAGGGGAAAGGCCGATCCGGCGGCCACCTTGATGTCCTCGGCACTGCGCTCGCCCAGCAGCAGGGAGTACGCACTCTTGACGTGCGCGATCACCGCCTCGTCGATCTCGTCGCCACCAATCCGGACGGAGCGGGCGGTCACGATGCCGCCGAGGCTGATCACGGCGACGTCCGTCGTGCCGCCACCGATGTCGACCACCATCGAGGCCGAGGTCTCGTTGACCGGCAGGTCGGCGCCGATGGCCGCAGCCATGGGCTCCTCGATGACGTAGACCCGGCGCGCGCCCGAGCGCATCGCCGCGTCCTCGAGGGCGCGGCGCTCGACTCCGGTCACCTCGCTCGGGACGCAGACGACCATCCGCGGACGGACCAGTCGTGAGGGGCGCACCTGGTCGACGAAGTACCGCAGCATCTGTTCGGTCACGTCTGCGTCGCAGATGACCCCGTCGGCCAGCGGCCGTACCGCTCGGACGTGGCCGGGGGTGCGACCGAGCATCTCCTTGGCCCGCTTCCCGGCCGCGATCAACTTGCCGGTGGCGGCCTCGACCGCCACGACGGACGGTTCGTCGAGGACGACGCCGCGACCCCGCTCGTAGACCAGGGTGTTGGCCGTGCCGAGGTCGATCGCCAGGTCCCGACCCAACGTCATCCAGCCGCCCGCACCGCCTCTCACGCCCGCGATGCTAGGTCGGCTCGCCACCGCGATCCGGGAGCCGCGCCCGAGACCTCCCGATACTGAGGCTGGTGTGACAGGTGTGACTCCCTCCCCCGAGCAAAACGGCCGTTGCTCGACGACACGGGGTCTCTAGATCCCGTGTAGCCGAGCAACCACCGTTTTGCGGGTGGCAGCGCGAGGTATGCCGCGTGGCTCAGGCTGCGAGCTCGGCCTCGACGCGGCGCGGCAGGGCCGACCGGCGGGGGCGCATCGCGGCGCGCAGCCGCCACGCACCGAAGACGGCGAGCAGGCTGATCGCGACGTGCAGCCCGATGAACAGGCCACCGAAGCCGGCACCGAGCACCACCCCGGCCACCAGCGGACCGGCGGCCGAGAAGCCCGTCTGCAGCGCGGTGAACAACCCGAGCGTGGTGCCGACCAGACCCGACGGAGCCAGGCTGGCGGTCAACGGGTTGAGCACCGGGGCGTACATCGTCTCGCCGACCGCGAAGATCCCGAACGTCGTGACGAACAGGGCCGCCGACAGCTCGGGGGCGAGCGAGGCAGCGGAAAGCACGAGCCAGGACAGCGTCCAGATGGCACCGACGCCCATCAGCAGGGTCGCGCCGCTGCGCTGGGCCGTCAGCCGGACGACCAGCATCTGCAGCGCGATGATGACCACGCAGTTGACGGCGGCAGCGAGGCCGATGGTGGTCTCCTGCACGTGCAGCACCGTGAGCGCATAGGCAGGCAGCCCCGACTCGAACTGGGCGTAGAAGCCCAGCGCCAGGGTGACCGTGACCAGCGCCGTCCAGCGCAGGGCGGGGATGGCCCAGATGGCGCGCAGCGCCTCGCGAGGGCTGGCCGCCCCGATCCCCTGGGAGGTGAGGGACTCATCCTGCGCTGAGGCAACCGGCATACCCCAGCGCCGGGCACCTGCGGCGAGCAGGAGGAGGCTGGAGACGAGGAAGCCGACCGCGGCGGCGGCGAAGGCCGGCCACATGCCGGATGTGCGGTCGAGGTCGACGACGTAACCGGCGCCGAACGCCCCGACGGCCATGCCGAGGGCCTGGCCGGTGAACTGCCACGCGAACACCCGGCGTCGGTCGGAGCCGCCGACCCAGCGCAGCACGAGAACGGACTGGGCCGGACCTGCGGCGGTGATGCCGAGGCCGAAGACGAACATGCCGACGAGGAACGACACCGGGCCGTTCGCCCAGATGAGGGAAGCAGCACCAGCGGCGGCGACCACCTTGGCGCCCACCGCGACCAGGACGGGCGACATGCGGTCTGCGAGGCGGCCGCCCACGGGAGCGGCCAGGAGCGCTCCCACCGAGAAGAGGCTCGATGCCGCCGCCGCCACCAGCGAGCCCCAGCCGCGCGTCGTCGCGGCGTAGGCGTACTGGTAGGGCAGGACGGTGCCCCAGCCGAGCATGGCTACGGCGGAGGCGAGGATCAACAGACGGGCGCGCATGGTCACTTCAACAGTTCTTCGAGGTCGAATATTTCGATATCGAAATCTTAGCATGCGAAGATGACGGCATGCCTCCGAGGTCCAAGAGCGCCCAGCGCGCCCAGAGCGCCCAGAGCGCCCAAGAGCAGTACCGGGAAGCCGTCGCGACCTACGTCGCGGCGGGCGGGGACGAGTCAGTGCAACGCGTCATCACGGCCGTGAACTCCCTGAGCCGAAAGCTCGAGCAGTGGTACACGCGCCAGCTCGTGGACCTCGACCTCTCCCACGGCGAGTGGTCAGTGGTTGCGCAGCTGGCCACCGCGGACGGCAAGCCGCTCACGCCGAGCCGGCTGGCCGACGCGACGAACGTCGCGGCCTCCTCGATGACGCACCGGCTGGACCGGATGACCGAGCGCGGCGTGGTGCGCCGCTCCCCCGATCCGCAGAACCGCACCCGCGTCCTCGTCGAGCTCACCGACCAGGGCTGGGAGCTGTTCGAGGCGGCCGTGCGCGAGGCCAACGTCGTCGAGTCCGACACCCTCGCCGGCCTGACACGCGAGGAGCGCGACCAGCTGGCCGCGCTCCTCGAAGTGGTGATCAGCGGTCTCGACGACCTCGAGACGTCCTAGGGGTCTGGGGTCCCGCAACTAGAGGTTCGGGAACCAGATCGCGATCTCGCGGACGGCCGACTCCGGGGAGTCCGAGCCGTGCACGATGTTCTCCTGGACCTTCTTGCCCCAGTCGCGGCCGAGGTCGCCGCGGATGGTGCCGGGCAACGCAGCAGTCGGGTCGGTGGCACCGGCGAGCGCACGGAAGCCCTCGATGCAACGGTTGCCCTCGATCACGACGGCGGTCACCTGGCCGCTGGACATGAACTCGACGAGCGGCTCGTAGAACGGCTTGCCCTCGTGCTCGGCGTAGTGCTCGGCGAGCTGCTCGCGGGTCGGGGTGGTCACGGCCAGCGCGACGAGGGTGTAGCCCTTCGCCTCGATCCGGCGAAGCACCTCGCCGCTGAGGCCGCGGGCGAAACCGTCGGGCTTGACCAGGACAAGGGAGCGTTCGGTCTGCGTCGTCACGCCCGCCAGCCTACCGACGAACCCCAGGCACTAGCGTCGCGGTGTGCGACAGGTGGCAGGGACGAGCAAGGACCTCACGTATGCCGCGTGGCTGGTCCAGCCTGGCTACGTCGCCCTCGAGATCGCGTTGGCTCTCCTGGCGGGCGTGGGCTACTCGCTGGCCGACGACACGATCAGCGCTCTCGGCACGAGCTGCTCCCCCGACGAGGGTGGGTGCTCGTCGGCTCCGCTGCTGATGAACCTCACGTTCATCCTGTTCGGGATCCTCCAGGCCCTGGGGGCCATCCGGCTGCTCAGGGCGCACGGACGATCCGCCTTCGCGGGCTGGCTGTGGGTCGTGGCCGGGCTGGGTTCGGTGTGCGTGGGACTGCTGCCCGTGGACTCTCATCCCCTGGCTCATTCCCTCGTCGCGCTCCCCGTCTTCGTGGCCCAGCCGCTCGCCCTCCTGCTGCACGCCAGGCTGCTCGCCCCCGGCCGGCTCCGGCAGGTGGGGCTGGGCCTGGCCGGAGTGGCCATCGCCGGCGTGGTCGGCTTCGCGGGGCTGCTCGGCGCCGACCACTGGTCAGGGCTCGCCGAGCGTGCCGCCATCTGGCCGGCCAAGCTGTGGCTCCCGCTGGCCCTCCTGACCGCAGCTCCCGCAGCTGGAGTTGCTACTGCTGCTGGGCGACGTCGGCCTGCTGACGTGCCGCCACCTGGTCCTCCACCCGGCGGCACAGGACCAGCGAGCCCACCCACAGCGCCAGGAAAATGAACCCGACGCCGAGCATGGCGGGCACCACCACCGCGCTGGCGAAGGTCAGCACCTGGATGACCCAGCCGAGCGTCACACCCCACGGCCGACGCATCATCCCCGCGGCGAGCCAGCAGAGCACGGCGAGTCCGACACCGGTCCACAACCAGGCATGGCTGCGGTCGTCACCCTCGGCGCTGGCCAGGCCACGGGCCACCAGCGCACCGAGGAACACCACGACCCCCTGGCTGCCGAGGACGGTCGCGAGCATTCGCCAGGTGAACTTGCCGAGCGCACCGTAGAAGACGATGCCCTTCATCGACCGCCCCGGCCCGAGTCACGGAACTTGGTGAGCAGCCAGAAGGCCACCGCAACGACGATGACGAGGACGATCAACTTCCCGAACATGCTCCGAGGGTATGCCGTGTGGCCGGACTCGAGCCGGACCGGTCCCGTTGGTCGTGGATCTTGGGCGTTCGCGTCGGCGGAGGAGGCGTACTGTCGGGGTACGGAGTCATTCAGGCTTCCTAGCGCTGGGAGCACAGCCATGGCCGACAAGTCACCTCGACAACACCTGGCCAAGAAGGCGGGCAAGTCCATCAAGGAGAAGCGCGCCGAGAAGCACGCCAAAGCCGAAGGCAAGGGCCACCTCGACGTGGGAAACATCGGCAAGAAGTAGCCGCGGCCACCTGCTGTCGGCGCGACCGGTTCAGACGTCGGTCGCGCCGAGCAGCATGCGCACCTCGGCGGCGGTGGTGACCGAACCCGTCGCGAGCACGCCACCCCCGACACCACCCTCGTCGGCGAGTCCCGCCGCGACGTCCAGTGCGTCCGGCAGGTCCTGGACCACCGTGACCCGGTCCTCCCCGAAGATGTCGACGGCCAGCTCACCCAGGTCGTCGGGCCGCATGGCGCGCGGCGAGGTCGTGCGCGAGACCACCACGTGGTCGAGCACCGGCTCGAGGATCTCGAGCATCTCGGTGGCGTCCTTGTCCTTGAGGATGGCGATGACCCCCACGATCTTCGCGAAGTTGAACGAGTCCTCCAGGGCGTCCCGCAGGGCCATCGCGCCGGCGGGGTTGTGTGCCGCGTCCACGATGACGGTCGGTGAGCGCCGCACGATCTCCAGACGACCCGGGGAGGCGACCCGAGCAAGGCCCGCCCGGACGATGTCGGGGTCCAGCCGCTGCTCTCCCCCACCGAAGAACGCCTCCACCGCAACGAGGGCCTGCGTGGCGTTGTGCGCCTGGTGCGCGCCGTGGAGAGGCAGGAACAGGTCCTCGTAGTCGCCGCCCAGACCGCGGATGGCGATCTGCTGTCCCCCGACACCCACGTCCCGTGTCAGCAGTCCGAAGTCGTTGCCCTCGAAGGCGATCCGGGCGCCGACCTCCGTCGCGCGGTCGGCCAGGATCTGTGCGACGTCCGGCTCCTGGACCCCGATGACGGCGACCGCGTCGGCCTTGATGATGCCGGACTTCTCGGTGGCGATGTCGACGACGTCGTTGCCGAGGAAGTGCTGGTGGTCCAGCGCGATGGGCGTGACGACGGCGACCGACCCGTCGGCCACGTTGGTGGCGTCCCAGCTGCCACCGAGGCCCACCTCCACGATCGCGACGTCGACCGGGGCGTCGGCGAACGCGGCATACGCCACCGCGACGAGGACCTCGAAGTAGGTCATCCGCGGACCACCGTCCGCGACCGAGCGGGCGTCGACGATCTCGATGATCGGCAGCACGTCGTCGTAGGCCTCGAGGAACTTCTCGGCACTGATCGGCTCGCCGGAGAAGGCGATCCGCTCGCGCACGCTGTGCAGGTGCGGCGAGGTGAACCGGCCCGTCTTCAGGCCCATCTCACGCAGGAGCGAGTCGATGATGCGGGTCGTCGACGTCTTGCCGTTGGTCCCGGTGAGGTGGATGACCGGATAGGTGCGCTGGGGGTCGCCGAGCAGCTCCATGACGGCGGCGATCCGGTCAAGGCTCGGCTGCAGGTCGTGCTCGGGGGCACGGGCGAGGATCGCCTCCTCGGCCTCCCGCATCGCCTTGATGACCTCGAGGTTGTGCGCGGCCTCGCGCTGGGCGGCGTCAGGAGCAGGCATGGGTTTCAGTCTTCTTTCCGTCAGAGCTTCATGACCTTGATGCGCACCGGCTCACCGTCGCCGACCGTGGCTTCTGCCACGTCGTCGCGCTGGGGCAGCGCGTCGAGCTGGGGGGCGCTGCCGAACTGGGTGGCCAGGGTCTCCTCGACGATCAGCGCCTGGTGGGCCACGGTCGCCTCCCAGACGGCTGGGGACCCGGTGACGGTCAGCGAGATCCGGTCCGACACGTCGAGTCCGGCCTCGCGGCGGGCCTGCTGGACGGCCCGCACGACGTCCCGTGCGAGGCCTTCCTGCGCCAGCTCGGCCGTGACCTCGGTGTCGAGCACCACGAAGCCGCCACCGGGCAGCATCGCCGTGGCCTTGGCCCCGCCCTGCTGCTCCGCGTCGACGACCATCTCGAGGGTGAACTCCCCCTCGACGAGGTCCAGGCCACCCGCCGTCACTGTGCCGTCGGCCGCCACGGACCAGTCGCCGGACTTGCTGCCCTTGATGGCCTGCTGGACGTCGCGCCCGAGCCGCGGACCGGCTGCCCGGGCATTGACGGTGAGCCGCTGGGTGATGCCGAAGTCCGCCTCGCTGGCGTCGCCCAGGTCACGGAGCGTGACCGTGCGGACGTTGACCTCGTCAGCGATGATTCCGCCGAAGTCCTTGAGCGACAAGGCATCCGCCGTGACCACGGTGAGGTCCTGAAGCGGCAGTCGCACGCGCAGCCCGCCGGCCTTGCGCAGCGACGACGCCACGGAACAGACCTCGCGAGCGCGGTCCATGGCCGAGACCAGGTCGTGGTCGGCAGGCAGGTCGGTGTGGTCCGGCCAGTCGGTGAGGTGCACCGAACGACCTCCCGTCAGCCCCCGCCAGATCTCCTCGGTGGTGAGGGGAAGCAGGGGCGCAGCCACGCGGCATACCACCTCGAGGGCGGTGAAGAGCGTGTCGAACGCCTGCTCGGCGCCACCCCGCCCCGACCCCGAACCAGTGCCCGTGCCGGTGTCCCAGAACCGCTCGCGAGAGCGGCGGACGTACCAGTTGGTCACCACGTCGAGGAAGCCACGGGTCGTCTCGCAGGCGTTGGCCACCTCGTAGCCGTCCAGCTGCTCCTGCATGGTGCGGACGTACTCACCCAGCTTGGCCAGCAGGTAGCGGTCGAGCGGGTCGGTGGAGGCCGTCGACCACTTCGCCTCGTAGCCCTGTCCGCCACCAGCAGCATTGGCGTACAAGGAGAAGAAGTACCAGGTGTTCCACAGCGGGATGAGCACCTGGCGCACGCCGTCTCGGATGCCCTGCTCGGTCACGACGAGGTTGCCGCCACGCAGGATCGGGCTCGACATGAGGAACCAGCGCATTGCGTCGGCGCCGTCGCGGTCGAACACCTCACGCACGTCGGGGTAGTTGCGCAGCGACTTCGACATCTTCTGGCCGTCCGAGCCGAGCACGATGCCGTGGCTCACGCAGGACGAGAAGGCCGGTCGGTCGAACAGCGCCGTCGCCAGCACGTGGAGGGTGTAGAACCAGCCCCGGGTCTGGCCGATGTACTCGACGATGAAGTCGCCCGGGAAGTGGTGCTCGAACCACTCGGCGTTCTCGAACGGGTAGTGCACCTGCGCGAAGGACATCGAGCCGGAGTCGAACCAGACGTCGAGGACGTCCTCGACCCGGCGCATGGTGGACTGCCCGGTCGGGTCGTCGGGGTTCGGTCGGGTGAGGTTGTCGATGAACGGCCGGTGCAGGTCCGTGACCTCCACAGCGAAGTCGGCCTCGAGCTCGGCGAACGAGCCGTAGACGTCGAGACGCGGGTACTCGGGGTTGTCCGACTTCCACACCGGGATCGGGCTGCCCCAGAAGCGATTTCGTGAGATCGACCAGTCGCGGGCGTTCTCGAGCCACTTGCCGAACTGGCCGTGCTTGACGTGCTCGGGCACCCAGGTGATCTGCTCGTTGAGCTCGAGCATCCGGTCCTTGAACTTGGTGACCTCGACGAACCAGCTCGAGACGGCCATGTAGATCAGCGGCTGACGGCAGCGCCAGCAGTGCGGGTACGAGTGGTCGTAGGTCTCCCGGCGCAGCAGCACGGTGCCCTCGGTGACCGAACCGGTCTCGCCCTCACCGCGCGTCCGAGCCTTCAGGTGGTCGATGATCATCGCGTTGGCGTCGAAGACCTGGACACCCTCGTAGTCGGTGACGGGGTAGGTGAAGCAGCCGTCGGGGCCGACGGGGATGACCGGCTCGATGCCCGCGGCATCGGTGACGATCTTGTCCTCCTCACCGAAGGCGCCTGCGGTGTGGACCAGCCCGGTGCCGTCCTCGGTGGTGACGAACTCCGCCGGGAACACCCGGTGCGCCCGCTCGTGGCCGAGGTAGTAGGAGAAGGGCGGCGTGAACGACCGGCCGACGAGGTCGCTGCCCTTGAGCCGCTCCACGACCCGCGACTGCGGGTCGACGGGGTCGACGGCGTCGGCGCTGTCAGCCCCATCGGCGCCGAAGAGGTCCTTGGCGTAGGCCGCGAGCCGCGCCTCACCGATGAGGTAGCGCTCGGTCGTCCCGGTGACATCGGACTCCACCACGACGTAGTCGATGTCGGGGCCGACCATGATGCCGAGGTTCGCCGGCAGGGTCCACGGAGTCGTCGTCCAGACGAGGGCGAGCTCACCCGTCTCCAGGCGCAGGCCCACGGTGACGGCCGGGTCCTGGCGGTTCTGGTAGACGTCGTCGTCCATGCGCAGCTCGTGGTTGGACAGCGGCGTCTGGTCGTTCCAGCAGTAGGGCAGCACGCGGAAGCCCTCGTAGACGTAGCCCTTGTCGTACAACGCCTTGAAGGCCCAGATGACCGACTCCATGTAGTCGGGGTTGAGGGTCTTGTAGTCGTTGTCGAAGTCCACCCAGCGCGCCTGGCGGGTGACGTAGTCGCGCCACTCCCCCGTGTACTTCAACACCGACTCGCGGCACTTGGCGTTGAACTTCTCGAGCCCCAGCTCGAGGATCTCGTCCTTGGTCTTGATGCCGAGCTGGCTCATCGCCTCGAGCTCGGCCGGCAGCCCATGGGTGTCCCACCCGAACCGGCGCTCGACCCGGCGTCCGCGCATCGTCTGGTAGCGCGGGATGAGGTCCTTGACGTAGCCGGTCAGCAGGTGGCCGTAGTGCGGCAGCCCGTTGGCGAACGGCGGTCCGTCGTAGAAGACGAACTCGTTGTCGCCGTTCGTGCCGGCCGACCGGTTCTCCACGGACGCGACGAAGGTGCCGTCCTCGTCCCAGTACTTGAGGATGCGCTCCTCGATCTCGGGGAAGCGCGGCGACGCGGGCACGCCGGAGGCAGCGCCCTGCACGTCGCCCTGCACGTCGCCCGGGACGTCGCTCTGCACGTCGCTCGGAACTGTGTCGCTGGAGACCTTCGGATAGGTCATGGTGTCGGCGGTCCTCACATCACTCGTGTTCCCACACGAGGACGACGTCGCCGGGATTCCCGGCGGCACCGCGGTACCACCTCGCTTGCCGCACCCACGCGCCCGAAGGGGCCCGCGGCACACGACCGCTCTTGCTCAAGGTTGTGACGGACCCACCCGTCCGGTTCTAGTGAGCCACCACCCCCCGCGTATGCCGCGTGGTGCCGTGACCGTTCTTCCGGAGGCTCCCCGGTGATGGCCGGTTCACTGCCTGTGCACCCGAGTCTAGCGGGCCGTGACGAAGGGCACGTCCGCACGGCGGGAGGGGCCGGGTCTGCGGTGTAGTCTGAACGACGTTGCCCCAGGGCAACACCACGACGCGACACCAGGGGAAGCCGGTCCAACTCCGGCGCTGACCCGCAACCGTAGGCCGCACTGAACCGCGGCGAGCCGGAACACCTGGATCGCGAAGCGGCTCCATTTCCGTCGAGGTACGCGGGGCGGAGCCCGGACACCAGGTCCGAGGCCGCCCCCCGATGTCGCTGTTGCGACGCCGGGGGACTTTCACGTTCTGGTGCCGGTGCACCCGTCGCGACACCGTTCGCAGTGAAGAGGCACCATGCACCGCACCCTCCGCAGCGCCCGTCCGGCCGCTGCCCTGGCCCTGACCCTGGGGGTCGCCCTGGTCCTGCCCGGCGCGGCGTTCGCCGGCACGACCGAGCCCACCCCGGTCAGCACCACGAGCACGAGCTCCGCCCCCACGAGCACCGCCCCCACGAGCACCGCGACGACGAGCACCGGGACCGGCAGCGCCACGACCGAGCCCAGCGGCTCGACCACGTCGACCACCACGACCCCGACCTCGGGTGACACGTCGACGACCCCGCCCCCCACGGGCTCGACCAGCACAGGCACCGGCACCCTCCCCCGCGCCACGACGACCACGGCCCCTGAACGGGCCAGGACCTCGGCCAAGATCGCTGCGCTGGCCGCGGCCGTCCCCGAGTCGCAGGCCGCTGCTAACTTCATCGCCACCACGTTGGCGGCCAACGCTGACCACTATGCGTACCCCGGCGCGCCCGACTTCTTCGACGGCGGCAACACGATCGATGCGATCCTCGCCCTCGACGCGATCGGGACCCAGTCAGGCCAGGCCGACGCCTCCTTCGCGTATCTCGATGAGCACGCTGGCGAGTACATCGGAACCGACTACGACTCGCTGTACGCGGGCCCCACTGCCAAGGCACTGCTGGCGGCTCTCGCCCACGGCGCCAACCCGCACGACGTCGACGGACTCGATCTCGTCGCCAGGCTGCAGGCAGCAGGGGGCGCCGTCACGCCGGGACGGTTCTCCGACCTGCCCGTGGACTGCGGCTACCCGACCTGTGACTACTCCAACACCATCGGGCAGTCGCTGGCCCTGATCGCCCTGGCTCGCGCCGGCGAACCGCTGAGCGCCGCATCCGTCAACTTCCTTCTCGACCAGCAGTGCGTCGACGGCGGTTTCCGTGGGGCTCTCGAGGGCGCCGGCTGCACCTCTGACCCGGACGCGACGGCTTTCGCAACCCAGGCACTCGTCGCCTCGGGCCTTGCCCTCCTGTGTGGAACGGGAGCAGCCGACCTGCCGACCCAGGCGGCGACGGCGCTGGACCGCGGACTCGACCACCTCGAGGCCCTCCAGGGCGGGTCGGGCGGCCTGGCGAGCTCTGACGGCACCCTCAACGCCAACACGACGGGCGTCGCCGCCCAGGCGTTCTACGCCGGTGGCCGCACCACCCCCGGCGACGCTGCTGCCGCGTTCATCGTGACGTTGCAGTACGACGCCACCACACCGGCCGCCCTGCAGGGCGGCATCGCGTACTCCGCGAGCACCCGTTCCACGACGACCCCGAGCGACACCGACCTGCGAGCAACGCCTCAGGCCGCGCTCGGTCTGGCCGGGGGCTCACTGGTCGATGCCGCAGCCGCTGGTGTAGAGGACGCACCTGCAGCGACGGCGTGCCCGGCGCCTCCAGTGACCACCACAACGACGACGACGAGGCCCGCCACTTCGACGACGACGACCGCAGCAGCACCCGTCCCGGACGACCTCGGCGATCCTGGTTCGGCGACCCCCGGCAACCTGGCCTTCACCGGTGCCGACGTGGCTGCGGCGACGCTCCTCGGGACGCTCCTGCTGCTTGCCGGAGTGGGCGCCATCGTGCTGGCACGGCGCAAGGGCGTGCACGCCTGATGCGGCTGCTCACGCGTCTCGTCGCCGTCGCCGGACTCGCCGTCCTTGGCGGCCTCGCCCTCCCGGGTGGGGCCGCCCAGGCTGCAGCCTGTTCCGGCACTTCCGGGGTCACGGTCGTCATCGACTACGGCTCCACGGGCACGACCTCCTGCGCACCTGACTCCTCCAGCGCCATGGCTGCGCTGCAAGCGGTCGCCTCTGTCACTCAGGTGACGACCCAGCCCGGGTTCATCTGCCAGATCAACGCCTACCCCAAGGCGGATTGCCGCCGGACCCCACCGGCGAGCGCCTACTGGGCGTTCTTCCACGCAACCCGCGGTGGCTCGTGGACCTACAGCAGCACCGGTGCGGGCAGCTACCACCCACCCTCGGGCACCGTCATCGGCTTCGCGTTCGGCTCCGGCGGCGCGCCCAGCAGCGCGCCTCCGGCCGCCAGCTCGAGCACGCCCAAGCCGTCACCGAAGCCGAGCCCATCGTCCAGCTCCTCGAGCAGGCCACCGGCGCCCAAGCCCGCGGGCACCACCCCTGCCGGGCCGAGCAGTTCCAGCACGTCCGGGTCGACCCCGGCGGCCGGCCCCGGCGCCAGCACCCGGCCGGGATCGCCGAGCAGCGTCACTCCCGGCGCCAAGCCGTCGACCACCACGACTGCGCCCGGCACCACCACCTCCACGACGTCGCCGGGCACCACCTCGCCCGGCTACACCGGGAGCGGTGAGTCCGACAGCGCAGCGTCGGCCACCCCCGACGCCGGTTCGCCCCTGACCCTGCTGGCAGGCCTCGGTCTGGTGGGGCTGGTCGGTGCCGGCGCGGCATACCTCGCGGTGCGTCGCCGAGGAACCACGTAGCCGCTCGTGCGCGCAGCAGGCACACCCCTGTCCCGTCACCTGCACCCCGTCGCCTGGTGGGTGTGGGCGATCGGGCTGGCGGTGGCCTGCTCGCGCACGAACAACCCGCTCCTGCTGCTGCTGGCCGTGAGCGTCGCCAGCCTGGTCGTCGCGGCCAGGCGCGGCAGCTCGCCCTGGTCGCGGGCGTTCCGGCTCTACCTCGTGCTCGGCGGGTTCATCATCGTGCTGCGGGTCGTGCTGCACGTGCTGGTGGGCTTCAAGTTCGGCACCATGCGGCTCTACTCGCTGCCCAGCGTCGAGCTCCCCGGCATCACCCTGCTCGGCCCGCTCTACCTCGAAGGGGTCCTCGCCGCCGCCGCCGAGGGACTCCGGCTCGCCAGCCTGATCGCCTGCATCGGGGCTGCCAACGCCCTGGCCAATCCCAAGCGGCTGCTGCGCGCCCTCCCCAGCGCCCTGCACGAGATCGGCACCGCGGTCGTCATCTCCGTGACAGTTGCCCCCCAGCTCGCCGAGAGTGTCCAGCGGGTTCGTCGTGCGAGGGTGCTGCGCGGCGAGGGCGGTGCCGGGATCAGGTCGGTCGGCCGGGTCGCCCTGCCCGTGCTGCAGGACACCCTCGACCGGTCCCTGTCCCTCGCCTCGGCGATGGACTCGCGTGGCTATGGGCGACGCACCGAGCAGTCGGCCGCCACCCGGCGCCTCACCGGGGCGCTGACCCTCACCGGTCTGCTGGGTGCCGGCATCGGCATGTACGGGTTGCTCGACGGCACTGCACCGGCACTCATCGGGATGCCGATGCTCGTCCTCGGGCTGACCCTGTCCGCCATCGGCCTGCGCGTGGGGGGGCGAAGCGTGCAGCGCAGCGTCTACCGGCCCGACCCCTGGGCGCTCCCGGAGTGGCTCGTCGCCGGGGCAGGCGTCGCCGCCGCAGCGCTCATGGTGGTCCAGGCCGGGCGCGCACCCGCCGCGCTGGTCCTGCCGATCCAGCCGTTGGCGGCGCCGGCGCTGCCCCTGCTCGCCGTCCTGGGGATCCTCCTGGCCGCACTGCCGGCGTTCGTGGCTCCCACGCCTCCGTTGGCCCGAAGGAGTGGTGGTCGATGAGCACCGACCGGACCGCGCCGGTCGTCTTCGACGCCGTGACCATCCGGTATGCCGACAGCCCCCGCCCCGCCCTCCGGGAGGCGTCCTTCGTGCTCGAGGAGGGGGAGCTCGTCGTCGTCACGGGCCGGACGGGCTCGGGGAAGACCACCCTCCTGGGCGCTGTCAGCGGCACCGTCCCGCACTTCACCGGCGGCCACCTGTCGGGCCGGGTCACCGTCTGCGGTCGGGACACCAGGACCCACCGGCCCCGCGACCTCGCGGGCGTGTTGGGTGTGGTGCGCCAGGACCCGCTGGCGGGCTTCGTGACCGACACGGTGGAGGAGGAGCTGGCCTACACGCTCGAGCAGCTCGCCCTCGATCCCCCCGCCATGCGGCGCCGCGTCGAGGAGGTGCTCGACCTGCTCGGGATCGCGGACCTGCGTGACGCGCCGCTGCGCGACCTGTCGGGTGGCCAGCAGCAGCGCGTCGCCATCGGCTCGGTCCTCACCGCCAGCCCGCGGTTGCTGGTGCTCGACGAACCCACCTCCGCGCTCGACCCCACGGGCGCCGAGGAGGTTCTCGCGACGTTGTCACGACTGGTGCACGACCTCGGCCTGACCGTGGTGCTGTCCGAACACCGCCTCGAACGCATCGTCGGCACCGCGGACCGCGTCATCGTGGTGGCCGACGAAGGCACGGTCAGCAACGGCCTCCCACGGGACGTCATGGCCACCGCGCCCCTCGCCCCACCCGTCGTCCACCTCGGTCGATGGGCCGGTTGGCAGCCGTTGCCGCTGACCGTCCGCGACGCCAGGCGGGCCGCCATCACGCTGCGAGCAGACCTGGCCCGCGCTCTCCCCCGGCCCGCGAGTGGCCACGACATGCTGGCTCCGTCTGGGAGCCCCCAGCGTGTCTTGGACACTCGACTCCCCACTGAGGCACTCGACCGGGTTGCAGCCGTGGGCCTGGACGTCACCCACGGGATCGTGGCCGCGGTGCGGTCGGTCGACCTGTCACTGCGCGACGGTGAGGTCGCGGTCCTCATGGGTCGCAACGGCTCCGGCAAGTCGTCGCTCCTGTGGGCCCTGCACGGCACGGGCAACCGCAGCGCCGGCGAGGTCAGCGTCCTGACCGCCACAGGTGGCCGGGTCGACCCGGCCACCGAGTCGCCCAGGGTCCGGCGCACCCACATCGGGCTCGTGCCCCAGAGCGCGCCGGACCTGCTCTACCTCGACTCGGTGCGGGCGGAGTGCCGCCAGGCCGACCACGAGGCCGGAGCCGAGCCGGGCACGACCCGCGGCACCCTCGACCGGCTCGCACCCGGCATACCGGACGACCACCATCCGCGCGACCTGTCCGAGGGGCAGCAGCTCGCCCTCGTCCTCGCGATCCAGCTCGCCGCCGCACCGGGAGCGTTGCTGCTCGACGAGCCGACACGCGGTCTGGACTACCCCGCCAAGGCCGTCCTAGGGGGCGTGCTGCGCGACCTGGCGGCCAGCGGCCGGGCCCTCGCGGTGGCCACCCACGACGTGGAGTTCGCCGCGACCGTGGCCGACCGGGTGGTCGTCATGTCGGAGGGCAGGGTCGTCGCCGACGGCCCAGCGGTGGACATCCTCTGCGACTCCCCCGCGTTCGCGCCCCAGGTGGCCAAGGTCCTCGCGCCGGCGCGGCTGCTCCGACTCGACCAGGTGCGGGCCGCGGTCGCAGCAACGGCCGGAGGGGTGCGCTGATGGCCTCGCCGATCAGGGTGATAGCGCTGCGTCCTCGCTCCACCGTGGCGCTCGTCCTCGTGTCGCTGGCCGGGCTGCTCGCGTTCGGGTGGCCGCTGTTCGCCACCGCCGACTCCCGACTCGGCCACAGCGCCGACGCGCCACTCCTCTTCGCCCTGCTGCTGCCACTGCTGATGGCGGTGGTGCTGTTCGAGATCAGCGAGGGCGGACTCGACGTCAAGGCCGTGGCCATGCTCGGCGTCCTCTCGGCCGTGGGTGCCGCGCTGCGTCCGCTCGGCGCCGGGACTGCTGGTCTGGAGACGGTCTTCTTCCTGCTCGTCCTCGGGGGCCGGGTCTTCGGTCCCGGCTTCGGGTTCGTCCTGGGGTCGACCACGCTGTTCGCGTCGGCGCTGATCACCGGTGGCGTCGGGCCGTGGTTGCCCTACCAGATGCTGGGTGCCGCGTGGGTCGGCCTCGGCGCAGGTCTGCTGCCCCGCGTGCCTGCGCGCTGGGAGCTGCTCCTGCTGGCCGCCTACGGCGCCGTGTCCGGGCTCCTCTACGGGGTCGCCCTCAACTTCTCGTTCTGGCCGTTCGCCACCGGACTCGCGAGCGACCTGTCGTTCGTCGCGGGTGCCACGCCGTGGGAGAACCTGCGCCGGTTCGGGGTCTTCTCGCTGGCCACGTCGCTCTGGTGGGACCTCGGGCGAGCCCTCACCAACGTCGTCCTCATCGCGGTCACCGGCCGGGCCGTCCTCGGGACCCTGCGCCGGGCCTCACGGCGAGCCGCCTTCGACGCGGAGGTGGCGTTTGTGGACGAGAACCCGGCGAAGGAGCCAGCCCCGCGGCATACGCTGCAGGGATGAGCACGGACACCTCGCTGCCCATCCGCACGGTCACCGACCCCGACGTCAAGGCCACCTATGCGGTGGACGAGTCGGTGGGTGCCACGGCTCCGGACCAGTTCGAGGTGGTGCGGGCCCGGGACCTCGAGGACGTGGTCGAGGTCATGCGATGGGCCCACGAGACGCGCACACCAGTCGTGCCCCAGGGTGCCCGCAGCAGCCTCACGGGCAGCTCGGTGGCCATCGAGGGCGGCGTGGTCCTCAACACCGAGGGGCTCGACACGATCACCACCATCGACCCGCTCGAGGGCCTGGCGGTGCTCGGGCCCGGGGTCATCACCAAGGACCTCAAGGATGCCGCCGCGGCGCAGGGACTGTTCTACCCGCCCGATCCCGCGAGCTCCGCGTTCTGCACCATCGGCGGCAACGCCGCCACCAACGCGGGCGGGCTGTGCTGCGTGAAGTACGGCGTCACCGCCGACTACGTGCGCGCGCTCCAGGTCGTGCTGCCCGGCGGCGAGGTGATCCGCACCGGCCACCGCACCGCCAAGGGCGTGGCCGGCCTCGACCTCACCGGGCTCTTCGTCGGGTCCGAGGGCACCCTGGGAGTCGTCACCGAGGTGACCACCCGGCTCGTGCCCGCGCCCGACCCCGCGCTGACGGTGCTGGCGACCTTCGACTCACTCGACGCGGCGGGACGCGCCATCGTGGCGCTGCGCCTCGAACGTCACGTGCCCTCGCTCGTGGAGCTGTTGGACCGGGCCGCGGTCGCGGCCGTGCAGTCGCTGGCCGACTACGGCTTCCCGCAGGACTGCGAGGCCGTCCTGCTCGTCCAGTCCGACCGCCCGGACCACACCACCGAGGACGTGCAGCGGTATGCCGCGCTGCTCACCGATGCGGGGGCCGTGGACGTCGCCGTCGCCGACGACCCCACCGAGGCCGACCTGCTGCTCGCCGGGAGGCGGGCGCTCAGCCCGGCCCTGGAGGCCAAGGGCGCGCGCTATCTCGAGGACGTCTGCGTGCCGGTCGGACGGCTCACGGACCTCATCCGTACCGGGCAGGCGATCGCAGCCCAGCACGGGCTGGAGATCGTCATGGCCGGTCATGCAGGCGACGGGAACCTGCACCCGAGCATCTTCTTCGAGCCCGCCGACCCGGTCAGTCGCCAGCGTGCGCACCAGGCCTTCACCGAGATCATCACCGCCGCCTTGCAGATGGGCGGCACCATCACGGGAGAGCACGGAGTCGGCACACTGAAGGCGCCCTGGCTGGCTCAGGAGCTCGGGGAGCGGGAGCTGGAGCGCCAGCGCGCGGTCAAGGCCCTGTTCGACCCGCGCGGGATCCTCAACCCCGGCCGGGTCTACTGGTCCTGACCCGACCTCCCCTTTATCGGGTCTAGGGACTTTGTTGCGCTTCACCCGAGAACGCTTCCTGGGTGATGCGCACCTTTCTGCCTAGACCCGATAAAGGTGAGCGGGTGCGGCGGCTGGTAGAAACAGGACATGAGCAACCTCGATCTCGACCGCAGTGAGTCCTGGTTGACCCGCGAGGAGCTCGATGCGGCACGCGAGCGGTTGCCGATCCTCTATGTCGACGCGGTCCCCGTCCGCGTGGACGAGCGGGGCGCTCTCACCGCTGTCGGACTGCTCCTGCGTGCCTCCGACGGAGCGATCAACCGCGAGCTCGTCTCGGGTCGCGTGCTCTACCACGAACGCGTGCGCGACGCCCTGATCCGGCACATCGAGAAGGACCTCGGCCCGATGGCGCTGCCGCAGATCCCGGCCAGCCCCCTGCCCTTCACGGTCGCCGAGTACTTCCCCACGCCGGGCGTGACACCGTTCCACGACCCGAGGCAGCACGCGGTGTCCCTCGCCTTCATCGTCCCGGTGGCAGGCGACTGCCAGCCGCAACAGGACGCGCTCGACCTGGCCTGGCTCACACCTGACGAGGCAGTGGCCCCCTCACTGCTCGAGGAGATGGACGGCGGCCACGGGGTGCTGCTGCGTCAAGCCCTGGCCCACCTCGGACACGCCGTCTGAACTGGCCGATCTCGGACCCGCCGGCTGACCTGACCCAGCTCCGTCAGCCGTGTGACCTGCGCCTAAGCACGATGACCTAGGGCTACACAAGGGAGATGACCAACTCCGGGCCGAACGGCTGAGGCAGATTGATCGCCAACCGGAGGAGAATGGGCGCGTGCCGTGGGAAATCGCCACATACCTCCTCGGCGCCCAAGGGGGCGTCGAGGACGATTTCTCACGACTGTATGCGGCCACGAACCCGGTGCTCATGCGCTACCTGCGCGTCACCACCGACGCGGACCCCGCTGCCCTGGCAGACCTGGCCCTCAGCGCCTGGAGCGCAGCACTGCCCCAGCTGATGGCCTGCCCTCCCGACGAGGATGCCTGGCTCGAGCTCATCATCGGCTCCGCCCGGGCAGCCGCGGCAGGCAGCCTCAGGACCGACACCGCGAGCAGCCCACCGGAGCCCGCCTCCGCGACCCCCGACGATGTGGACCACGCCATCGAGGCGCTGCGTGCGTGCCCGCCCGAGCAGGCGGAGGTGCTGGCGATGGGGCTGGTCGCCAACCTGGATCGCGATGCCACGTCCCGACTGACCGACCATGAGCCCACGGACGTGCTGGCCCTCGTGCAGAGTGGACAGGAGCGCCTGGTGATGTCGCTCGGGGAGCTGACCGCGGCCCTCCGCGCGCCGGGCCGCGACGGCGAGGTGGCCGACGTGCGGCTCGTCACCCCGCTCATCACGGCAGCCCTCACGGGTCCCGCACCGACTGCGGATGTTCCCACCCGCGCGGCGCCGGCCACCACCATCGCGACGGCCACACCCGCGGCGGTCGGGGCGCTGGCCGCGCCCTCGGTTGGTCCCTCGGAGACACCGTTGGCCCAGCTCCTGGGGCTGGAGGCAGCCACCGCCGCATCCTCCCCGGCGATCGCTCCGACGATCTCCCTGGCTGCTCTCGGGTCCGCGACGGGGGCCCTCAGCCGGCCGGCGCGCGTCGGCGTGGGGGTGGGCGTCTGGGGGCTCGCCGTCGGCGGCGTGGGCATGGCGGCCGCGATGAGCGGTCTGGTCACCGTGGCCATCGATGGCCTCTTCGGCGATCAGCGCGGGGGTCCGCTGGTCACGGCACAGGGTCCGGCCCGACCGGGGACACCGTCCTCGGGTGGCGGCGTGACGACGGACAAACCCACGGTCGCACCAGCGCAGCCCGGCACGAGCCAGCCACCGGGAACGAGCAGCGGCAGGACACCTCAGTCCGTGACGGTGTCGGGACGGTCGACGGGTATCGCGATCGTGCTGGCGTCGTTTGTCCCCCAGAGCCCGACACCGTCGACGCCCACCGAGGTCCCGACTCCCCCGACCACGCCGCCGACCACTCCACCCACCACCCCGCCCACCACCCCGCCGGTCGCCCCGCCGCCGGTGAACGGCCCAGGGGTGTCAGAAGGCAACTCCCACGGCAACGGCACTGCCACGGCGCGAGAAGCCCGCAAGGTCATCCGCCAAGCCAGGGCGACCGCCAGGGCCACCGACAAGGCCGCCAACGCCGCTGCCAGGGCCGAGCGCAAGGCCACCGACAAGGATCACGGCAAGGGCAAGAAGCTGGGCCACGACAAGGCCAAGGCCAACGGCAAGGCCCTCGGGCACGACAAGGCCAAGGCCAACGGCAAGGCAGTCGGCCACCAGAAGTCCTGAGCCCCAGGCACCGACGACGCCCGGAGCCGCACGACGGTCAGGTCGCGCGGCGACGACGGCGGTCGGCGACGTCCATCGCGTCGGCCTCCTCTGGGGTCGGCGCAGTGCCGCCCAGGCGGGTCGGCAGCAGGTGTCGCTCGGAGTCGGGCCACGCGGGATAGACCGCTTGGTCCGCGCGCAGCTGGGCGTCCATGACTGCCCTGACCCGGGCCGTGGCCTCCACCGCGTTCTCGTCGGGGCCGACCACGATGGGAGGGCCGACAGTGATGAGCAGCGGGATGCCGTGCCGGCCCATCCGACGGGGCTGACCCTTGGTCCAGACCCGCTGCGAACCCCAGATCGTGGTCGGCAGGACCGGCACGCCGGCCTCCTGCGCGAGCCGCACGGTGCCGGACTTGAAGGCCTTGAGCTCGAACGACCGCGAGATCGTGGCCTCAGGAAACACCCCGATGATCTCGCCGGCGCGCAGCGCGTCGCGCGCAGCGTCGAACGAACCCAGGCCCGCGTCGCGGTCGACCGGGATGTGGTGCATCCCCTTCATCAGGGGGCCGGCCACCGGGTTGGACCAGATGGACTTCTTGGCCATGAACCGCACGTAGCGCCCGGCGTGGACACCGGCCAACCCGGCATAGGTGAAGTCGAAGTAGCCGGTGTGGTTGATCGCCAGCACCGCTCCCCCGTGCCTCGGCAGGTGCTCGGTGCCCTTGACGGTGATCTTGAGGCCCTGGGCGGCGAACAAGAGGCGGGCGAACCCGATGACAGGGGTGTAGACGGGTTCCATGGGGCAACCCTAGGGGTGGGGCGGGTGAAGCAGGCCCGCGGAGCGGGCAGGGCGAGCGGTCGTGGGCCGCGCACGCGTCGCTCACCCCGGCATACCCGCAACCAGTTGGTCACCCGGTGTGGGGGGATGGGAAGATTCACGCCATGACCGATGCACTCACCACGTCCGGCGCCGCCACGATCCCCGACAAGCCCTCGATCGACGGGCTCGAGGACAAGTGGGCGCAGGTATGGCGGGACCAGGGCACCTACGCCTTCGACCGGGTGACGGCGCTCGGAAAGGGTCGCGCGGCGGTCTTCTCGATCGACACCCCGCCCCCCACCGCGAGCGGCAGCCTGCACATGGGGCACGTGTTCTCCTACACCCACACCGACTGCATGGCGCGCTACAAGCGGATGCAGGGCCTCGAGGTGTTCTACCCGATCGGCTGGGACGACAACGGCCTGCCCACCGAGAAGCGCGTGCAGAACTACTACGGCGTGCGCGGCGACGCCTCGCTTCCCTACGCCCCGGACTTCGAGCCGCCGCACCGCGGTGACGCCAAGAGCCTCAAGGCTGCCGACACGCTGCCGATCTCGCGGCAGAACTTCATCGAGCTGTGTGACGAGCTCACCGTCGAGGACGAGAAGGCCTTCGAGTCGCTGTTCCGGCGGATGGGCTTCAGCCTCGACTGGGACATCAGCTACCGCACCATCGACGACCACTCGCGGGCCACGGCCCAGCAGGCGTTCCTGCGCAACCTCGCGCGTGGTGAGGCCTACCAGTCCGAGGCACCGGGACTGTGGGACGTCACCTTCCAGACGGCGGTCGCCCAGGCCGAGCTGGAGGCGCGCGACTACCCCGGCGCCTACCACCGCGTCGCCTTCCACGGCGCCGACGGTCCGATCTACATCGAGACGACCCGGCCCGAGCTGATCCCGTCCGCGGTCGCGCTGATCGCCCACCCCGACGACCAGCGGTATGCCGGCCTGTTCGGCTCCACGGTCCGCTCACCGCTGTTCGGGGTCGAGATCCCCGTGGTCGCCCACCCGGGCGCCGAGCCCGACAAGGGCGCCGGTATCGCGATGTGCTGCACGTTCGGCGACCTCACCGACGTGCTGTGGTGGCGCGAGCTGCAGCTGCCGACCAGGTCGGTCATCACCCGCTCGGGCCGGATCCAGGCCGAGGTGCCGCAGTGGCTGGTGGGTGGTCCGGGCGAGCAGCTGTTCGCCGAGCAGGTCGCGACCAAGACCACCTTCAGCGCGCGCGAGGCGATCGTGGCTGCGCTGCGCGCGTCCGGGGACCTCGACGGCGAGCCGAAGCCCACCCAGCGCAAGGCCAACTTCTACGAGCGGGGCGAAAAGCCGCTCGAGATCGTCACCTCGCGGCAGTGGTACATCCGCAACGGGGGGCGCGACGCCGAGCTCAACGCCGAGATGATCGAGCGCGGACGCCAGGTCTCGTTCCACCCGGCGTTCATGCAGGCCCGCTACGAGAACTGGGTGAGCGGGCTCAACGGCGACTGGCTGATCTCGCGCCAGCGGTTCTTCGGGGTGCCCATCCCCGTCTGGTACCCCCTCGACGACAACGGCGACCCGGTCTTCGACAAGCAGCTCGTGCCGGCCGAGGACCAGCTGCCGGTCGACCCGGCGGCCCAGGCTCCCGAGGGCTACGACGAGTCCCAGCGCGGTCAGGCAGGTGGCTTCGTCGGGGATCCCGACATCATGGACACCTGGGCGACATCCTCGCTGACGCCGCAGATCGCCGGCCGCTGGCGCGACGACCCCGAGCTGTTCGCGGGCGTCTTTCCCATGGACGTCCGACCCCAGGGGCACGACATCATCCGCACCTGGCTGTTCTCGACCGTCGTTCGGTCGCACTTCGAGTTCGGCTCGGTGCCGTGGCGCAACGCCGCCCTGTCCGGGTGGATCCTCGACCCCGACCGCAAGAAGATGAGTAAGTCCAAGGGCAATGTCGTCACGCCCGAGGACGTCGTGAAGGAGCACAGCGCCGACGCCGTGCGCTACTGGGCGGCCAGCGGTCGCCTCGGCGCCGACGCGGCCTACGACACCGGCCAGATGAAGGTTGGCCGTCGACTGGCGATCAAGATCCTCAACGCGACCAAGTTCGCGCTGTCGTTCGGGGATGTTTCGGGCGACCTGCAGGCTGCCGTCACCAACCCGCTCGACCGGGCCATGCTGGCGCAGCTCGGTGACGTCGTGGCGAAGGCGACGGCAGGGTTCGAGGGCTGGGACCACACGCGCTCGCTCGAGGTGAGCGAGACGTTCTTCTGGACCTTCTGCGACGACTACCTCGAACTCGTCAAGGACCGCGCCTACGGTGGTCAGGGCGACGCGGAGGCCGCGTCGGCCAGGGCCGCCCTGCGCATCGCCCTCGACGTGCTGCTGCGCCTGTTCGCGCCGATGCTGCCCTACGTCACCGAAGAGGTGTGGTCGTGGTGGCACGAGGGTTCGGTCCACCGTGCCTCCTGGCCAGCGACCGCGGACGCCTCGGCCGGGGCCGGTGGCGACGCCGGCCTGCTGACGGCCGTCGGAGAGGCCCTGGCTGGCGTGCGCAAGGCCAAGTCGGAGGCCAAGGTCGGCATGCGTGCCGAGGTCGCCTCGATCGTGCTGGCCGGCTCGAGCGAGTGGACCGGGCGGGTGCGCCTCGCCGAGGCCGACCTTCGAGCGGCGGGCCGGATCACCGGCACCGTCGACTACGCGGAGGCCGAGATGCCCGAGGTGCGCGACGCCGAGCTGATCCCGGTGGAGAAGCCGAAGGCCTGAGCTCGACGAGTTCCGTTCGGCTGCACCGTGATCCAGGGAACGTCCCACCCCGCGATCCGCAGCTCACGGCTGGCGAAGCGTCCCTCGTCGAGCATGGTCACCTGACCGGTCGCGGGGTCGTAGACGTCCAGGACGCGGTCACCGTCACCCGGCAGGACGAGGGTGACGTGTCGCGGCAGCAGACCGTTGCCGATGTAGAGCAGTCCGGGCTCACCGTCGGCCACGACCTCGACGAGCCGCGCGTGCGCGTCTCGTAGACCCCCGCTGGTCAGCTGCCGCACGGTTCGCTGCTCGTAGTCCGTGCCCTTTCGCGAGGCCCCGAACTCCAGCTCCTTGCGGGCGCCCCACGGGGGCGTGCCCAGCGCGCGCGGCCAGGGCACGTTGAGACGACCGCCGCCGGAGAACAGGCGGTTGGTGCGCCGCATGACGACGCGCTCGTAGGCCGCGAAGCGCTCCTGCTCGGTCGCCCCGGCCGGTGCGTCGCCCCGCGGGCCCTCGCCCGTGGTGATCCAGCGGGCAAAGGCCGGGTTGACCAGCATCCGGGCGACCGTGAGGCAGGCGGATCCGCAGGTCACCGGACTCTGCTGGATGGGGCCGATGTCACCGCTGCGCAACCGGAACCCCGAGGTCATGGCCCCATCCTCGCGGGTGGGGCCGCAAACTTCTACCGGGCCGGCTCCCACCCCGGGCGCCAGCACGGGCGCCGGCTCGGCCGCCCGCACTGGTCGGGGTTCACCACCGTGCCGACCGGCCGGAGTGGGCCAGCAGCCGGGTCGTGGGCGTCGCCCAGTCCGATACCTCCACGGGCACACCGAAGCGGAACGGACGGTCGGCGGCGGTGATGTGGTCGCGTGCCACCGGCCACAGATCCATGGCCAGTTCCGGCGGGATCGCCCTCGGTCGAGCGATCGCCTCGGCGACGTCCCACCCGTGGAGGGTGATCTCGAGAGCCCCAACCGCCCCGAGCAGCTCACGGGGCAGGCTGACCTCGGCCAGGTCGATGGAGAAGTCCGCGGCCCCGCCGCGCACCGGCTGCCAGTGGCCGAGCAGTCCCCGCGCCCGGAGGCAGATGCTGTCGAGGAGGTCGGCGCCCTCGGTCGGCGGTTCGGAGGGCACCAGGCTGAGCGAGGTGGCCCGGGCTGCGGCCGCCATCGCCTCGAGCGAGTCGTCCATGTGGCCCAGCAGCTCTCGCAGCAGCCACCCGTGGCAGGGCGTCGTCCGGTCGAGGTCGCCTTCGGTCACCAGGACGAGGCTGGCGCGCGTGTACGCGATGGCCCGTTCGAGCAGCTCCACTGCGCTGGGCGGCCGGCTCTGACCGGTCGCGGCGGGCATCTGCGGCCTCACGAGGGACCGGTGTAGCCGGCCGGTAGCGAGGCGGGCAGGCCGAACTTCTCGAACAGGGCGGCGTCGAAGAACGCCGCGACGTGGCTGACCTTGCCCGCTCCATCGAGCGTGAGCACCTGGAGGTGGAACGGGGTGAACGAGCCATCGGGCTGACGCATGTAGAGACCGAACGCCGGCTGGCCGTTGGCGCTCGTCGCGACCATCGGCATGTCGTGCTCACCACCGGGGCACTGCGTGTCGATCAGCCGACCGATGTTCTCGGCCCCGAAGTACCAGCCCGTGAACGGCGGCATCTCCCACACCGCATCTCGCGTGAGCATGCCGACGATCGCGGTGATGTCCTTGTCCCAGAACGCCTTCACGTAGCGGTCCAACATCTCCTGCTGCTGCGGGTCGAGCTCCGGCTGCACGTCGTCCTGGGTGACTCGAGCCTTGGCCAGCTGGGCGTGGGCGCGCTGCAGCGCGCTGTTGACCGCGGCCTCACTCGTCTCGAGGGCCTCGGCCACCTCGGAGGCCTTCCAGCGCAGGACGTCGCGCAGGATGAGCACTGCGCGCTGGCGGGCCGGGAGGTGCTGGAGGGCCGCGACGAACGCCAACCGGATGCTCTCGCGCTGCGCGACGATGGCGGCCGGGTCGGACGTCTCCCCCGCAACCAAGGGGTCTGGTGCCGGCTCCAGCCAGGACACCTCGGTGGACTCCACCAGCTGGTCACCGGCATTGCTCGAGGGGGTCCCCAGGCCCGCAGGCAGCGGCCGACGGTCCTTCCCCTCGAGCGCCGTGAGGCAGACGTTGGTGGCGATCCGGTAGAGCCAGGTCCGCACGGACGAACGCCCCTCGAACGCGGCATAGGCCCGCCACGCCCTCAGGTAGGTCTCCTGGACGAGGTCCTCCGCGTCGTGGATCGACCCCGTCATGCGGTAGCAGTGGGCCGTGAGCTCGCGCCTGAAGCCGTCGGTAGCCTCGGGAAAGTCCTCCACGGCAGGCCGCTCGCGCACCTCGGTCATCGGGTCCCCTTCCGTCATCCGACCAGCCATGATCCGACCGGCTGGTCCAGCCTAGGCACACCAGTGCCACATGGGGACAGACCCGGCGGGGGTGCAAAACTCATCGCCGCGTAACGAAGTGTGCACGGATTGGGGCGGTTCGCTCGCCACCGAACGCGAGGATCCCTAAGGTCGATGACCGTGACGCGACGTGGACTGGGCCTGGGCGTGGGGACGGTGGCAACGCTGTTGCTGGCGGCCTGGGTGTCCGCGGCAGGACCGGTCGGGATCTTCGCGCGGCAGGACTTCTCGGGCCCCGAATCCAGTGCTCCGGGCGAGGAGTACGGGCCCGGACCCATCCCCTCGGCCACCAACCAGGGACTGAAGGCCGCGCCTGTCCGGACGAGCGACCCCTGGCTGGTGAGCCTGGTCAGCTTCGCCATGAAGCTGGTGCTGGCGGTGGTGGTGATCGTCGTGCTGGTGGCCATCGGACGGGCGCTGCGCGATCGCTGGACGACCCGGGCCGATGCCACGGCCCCGCAGGGCACGGTCGACGTCCTCCCCGAGGTGCTGCTCGAGGGCGCCCGTGAGGGCGTCCAGCTCCTCGCGCGAGGCACCCCTGCCAACGCGGTGATCGCCGCGTGGGTGGCCCTCGAGGACGCCGTCCGCAGCGCCGGGGTGAGGGACGACGACTCGCGCACGTCCGCCGAGCTCGTCAGCACGGTCCTGCGCTCCTACCGGGTCGACCGAGCGCCGCTGGACGCGCTGGCCGCGCTCTACCGCGAGGCGCGGTTCTCCCGTCACCCGATCACCGAGGACCAGCGCACGGCGGCGCGCGAGGCCCTCGTCCAGGTGCAGTCAGAGCTCCAACGGACCGTGGCCCAGCTCGCGCAGGCCACGGCCGACCGAGCCAGGGCGACCGCACGGTGATCCGCCGACTGGCCAACCTGGCGCCCGCCCGGCTGATTCTCGTGCTCCTCGCGGTGTGCGTGGCAGTGGGCGCCCTCGCGGTCTCCGTGCCGGCGCTCGGCAACGCGGGGATGCTCCTTGCCGCGCTCGGCCTGCTGGCGGCCCTCGCCGTCCTCGCCCAGTGGCTGTGGCAGTCACGGCAGTCGACGGACTGGGACAACTCGTTCACCGAGTCCGCCCCGCCGCGCGGCGCCGACTCGCGGATCAGCCGGCTGGCAGTCGACATCCGTGATGCGGGTTCGGGCGATTCCGCCTCCGCCACCCGACTCCATACCGCGCTGAACGCCCTTGCCGTGGAGAGACTTCGGGACCGCCGCGGCCTCACCCTCGCTGACGGCCGCACCGCTGAGCACGCAACCGGCGACGACGCCACCACCGCGCTGGGACCCCAGCTCGCGGCATACCTCGCCGGGTCCCCGACCACTCGCGTCACCGCCGCCCAGCTCGCGGCGTTCATCACCACTCTGGAGGAGCTCTAAGTGACCCTGACCCTCGACCAGGTCGCCACCCGCGCGACCGCCATCCTCGCCGAGGTCGAACGCGCCGTCGTCGGCAAGCGGCAGAGCCTGGAGATCGTCCTGTCCGGCATCCTGGCCGGTGGTCACGTGCTCATGGAGGACTTCCCCGGCTTGGGCAAGACGCTGGCGGCGCGGTCCTTCGCGCAGGCGCTGGGGCTGGACTTCGCGCGGGCCCAGTTCACCCCCGACCTGCTTCCCAGCGACCTGACCGGGTCCTTCCTGTATGACCAGCGCAGCCACGAGTTCTCGTTCCGCAAGGGACCGCTGTTCACCGGGCTGCTCCTGGCCGACGAGATCAACCGGACACCCCCGAAGACGCAGTCGGCCCTGCTCGAGGCCATGCAGGAGGGGCAGGTCACGGTCGAGGGCGAGACGTTCGCGCTCCCGAAACCCTTCCACGTGCTCGCGACGGCGAACCCCGTCGAGTACGAAGGGACCTATCCCCTGCCGGAGGCGCAGCTCGACCGGTTCCTGCTGCGGGTGAGCTTCGGCTATCCCAACGCGGCCGACGAGTGGGAGGTGCTGAAGCGACGGATGGCGCGCCAGCAGGAAGCGCAGGAAGTCGCCGCCGTCACCGACGGGGCCGGGCTGATCGAGATGCAGCGGGCGGTCGAGACGGTCACCGTCGACGAGGGCGTCGGCCAGTACTGCGTGCGTCTGGTCGCGGCCACGCGCACCCACCAGAACCTCCTGATGGGCGCCTCACCCCGCGCCTCGCTCGCGCTCCTGCTGACCTCGAGGGCGTATGCCGTGCTGCGTGGCCGTGACTACGTCACGCCCGAGGACGTCAAGGCTGTGGCCCACGCCTGCCTCGACCACCGCGTCACCGTCCGCCCCGAGCTGTGGATGAACGACGTCTCCGCCGCCAGCGTCGTCGACAGCGTGCTGTCCTCGGTGCCCACGCCGACGGCCACCGCAGTGGGGCCGCGGACCGGTTTCGAGCGTCCGTGACGCCCGCTCCCGGACGACGCCTGGAAGCGCGCTGGCGAGTGACGTCGGCGCACCTCCGGGCGCTGCTCCTCGGGCTGCTGCTCGTCGGCGTGGGCGTCGTGCTGCGCCGACCCGACGCCTTGGTGCTCGGGACGCCGCTGCTGCTCGTGGGGCTGTGGTCGACCGCAGGACGACCGGCAGGGTCACCTCTGGTGCACGCCACCGTCGCCCATCCGTTGCTGCGCGAAGGCCAGGCCACGAGATGGGTCGCGACCATCACGCCGGGCCCCGGCGTCGAGGAGGCGGGCCTGGTCCTGCTGCCGACGCCACACACGACGTACACCCCCGGATTCCGTGCCGCTGCAACCGCGTTCGACGCCCACAGTGCTGGGCCGACGTCCCTCGAGGTCGTCTGCCAGAGCACTCGCTGGGGTCATCGTCCGCTGGGGCCGGCGACCGTGGCCGTGAGCGGGGCGTTCGGCGCCTTCCGCTGGGAGCCGGAGGCCGTCTCCCTGCCGGCGATCCCCACGGTGCCACTACCCGACACCTTCACGGCCCGCGTGCCCGTCCCGCGTCCCGACGGCCTCGTCGGACAGAACCGCTCGCACCACCCGGGTGAGGGCGGCGAGCTCGACCAGATCCGCCCGTTCCGCTTCGGCGACCGGTTGCGCCGGGTGCACTGGCCGGTGTCGGTGCGCACCGGAGAGCTGCACGTCACCGCGACCCACGCCGACCAGGACAGCGAGATCCTGCTGCTCGTCGATGCCATGAACGACATCGGCCGCAGCGAGGGAATCGGCGGGTCGAGCAGCAGTCTCGACAACGCCGTCCGGGCAGCCGGGGCCATCGCCGAGCACTACCTGCGGACCGGTGACCGGGTCGGGTTGCTCGTGCTCGGCGCCAAGGACCTGCCGCACGTCAAGGCCGCCGCCGGGAGCAACCACCTGCGCCGCCTCCTCGACATCCTGGCCCGGGTCCGCGTTGCCGACAGCACGGTCAGCGACGAGAAGCGGTTGCGCTCGCAGCTGCGCCACCACGTGTCAGCCGGGACCCTCGCGGTCATCCTCACGCCCGCCATCTCCCCTGCGATCCTGGCCCACGCGGTCTCCCTGTCACGGCGCGGGATCTCGGTCGTCACCGTCGACACGTTGCCGGCCGACCTCGCCCGACCGGACATCCCCGAGGCCTGGCTCGCACAGCTGTCGCAAGCCGCCGGCGACCAGCCCACCGAGACCCGCCTGGCCTGGCGGCAGCGGCTCCTCGAACGCAGCCACGAGATGAGCCGGGCCCGTCAGACGGGTGTGCCGATCGTTCCGTGGGCCGGCCCCGGGACCCTCGACCTCGTGCTGCGCGACCTCGACCGCCGCTCCCGCGCGCCCAGGGTGGTGAGTCGCTGATGTCACGTTCCCAGCTCGTGCTCCGTGGGGTGCTCGCCGTCGCCTCGCTGGCCCTGCTCGCGCTGACGCTGGCCGCGTCCCCCCATCCGATCGTCGTGGCCGCGGTGGTCCTCATCGCGCTGACGGTCTACGCGGCGGTCGAGCCGGACTCCGGGCTCGTGACGGTCCTGCTCGGTGGCCACGCCCTGCACTGGCTCGCGGCCGTACCCGTTCCGGGCAGCACAGCGGCCTGGCTGGGCCTGCTCGCCGCAGCCTGGGCGGGCCTGGTCCTGCACCTCACCGCGAGCCTGACCGCCAGCCTGCCCGGGGCCGTACCCGTCCCGAGCCTCAGCCTGCGGCGGTGGGCCCGTCGTGGCGCCATCGTCGTCGCCGCGACGCTCCCCTTCTGGGCCGTGGCGATGCTGTCCGGCCAGGAGGCGGTGGAGGGCGAGGTGTCGCTGACGTATGCCGCGATCGCAGCAGTCGCGCTCCTCACCTTCAGCGTCTGGCTGCTCAGCCGCGAGGACAACCCCCGCCCCTGACCGGTGGTGGCCCGGGCGGGCTGGATCAGGCGGAGCGCTTGCGGGTGCGCTTGGGTTCCTCGTCGCGCCGCACGATCGTCGGCAGCACGTTGTCGAGGACGACCTCGCGGCTGACGACGACGCGGGAGATGCCCTCGTCGCTCGGGACGTCGAACATCACCGGCATCAGCACCTCCTCCATGATCGCACGCAGGCCACGGGCGCCGGTGCCGCGCTTGAGGGCCTGGTCGGCGATGGCCTCGAGGGCGTCGTCGGTGAACTCGAGCTCGACGTTGTCGATCTCGAACATCTTCTTGTACTGCTTGACCAGCGCGTTGCGGGGCTGGGACAGGATCGTCACGAGGGAGGCCTGGTCGAGCGGGCTGACCGTGGTGATGACCGGGAGACGGCCGATGAACTCGGGGATGAGCCCGAACTTCATCAGGTCCTCGGGCATCACCTCGTGGATCGAGTCGGCCAGGTCCTTGGGGTTGTGCAGCTCGGAACCGAAGCCGAGGCCCTTCTTGCCGTTGCGGGACTCGATGAGCTTCTCGAGGCCGGCGAACGCACCACCCACGATGAACAGCACGTTGGTCGTGTCGATCTGGATGAACTCCTGGTGCGGGTGCTTGCGACCACCCTGGGGCGGGACCGAGGCGGTCGTGCCCTCGAGGATCTTGAGCAGCGCCTGCTGGACGCCCTCGCCGGAGACGTCGCGGGTGATCGACGGGTTCTCGCTCTTGCGGGCGATCTTGTCGACCTCGTCGATGTAGATGATCCCCGTCTCGGCCTTCTTGACGTCGTAGTCCGCGGCCTGGATGAGCTTGAGGAGGATGTTCTCGACGTCCTCGCCGACATAGCCGGCCTCGGTCAGGGCGGTCGCATCCGCGATGGCGAAGGGGACGTTGAGCATCTTGGCCAGCGTCTGCGCGAGGTAGGTCTTGCCACACCCTGTCGGCCCGATGAGCAGGATGTTGGACTTGGCGATGTCGACCGACTCGGCGTCCTTCTTGCCGCCCGCCTCGCCGGCCTGGATCCGCTTGTAGTGGTTGTAGACCGCGACGGCCAGGGACCGCTTGGCCACGTCCTGGCCGACCACGTAGTTCTCGAGGAACTCGAAGATCTCGCGCGGCTTGGGCAGCTCGTCGAGGCCCAGCTCGGAGGACTCGGCGAGCTCCTCCTCGATGATCTCGTTGCACAGGTCGATGCACTCGTCACAGATGTAGACACCCGGACCGGCGATGAGCTTCTTGACCTGCTTCTGGCTCTTGCCGCAGAACGAGCACTTCAGCAGGTCGCCGCTCTCTCCCATGCGTGCCACGCGAAGTCCTCCGGTCTGTCTGACGAATCTGCCTGGCGGTGCACCGTCCACCTCGGACGGGCGACGCTCCGACGCTACAGCGCGAAGGACCGCCTTCGCTCCATTGAAACCGCCGAGTCGGCTGTTCGTCGCCCTTGTCCGCTGAGGGCGGACAACACGCCCGCCGGTCCCGGCCGCCCTGTCAGGGGCGGTTCCCGGTCCGCGGCATCACGCTCGGGCTTGTAAGGGATTCTCCCGATGTCGACCCGGTCCGGCGCCGTCATCCTCAGGCGCATGGACCACCCACGAAACGCGCCAAGCCGTTGGCACGCGACCGCCACCGGCCTTGCCCTGCTGCCTGTGCTGCTCACAGTGCTGTCCACTACCTCATGCTCCGGCGGCGCCACCCCCACCACGGCTCCCACCAGGTCGTCCACCTCGAGCAGCCCCGCCCTGGTCGCCGCACCGACGTCGGCGCCGCCCGCCATCTCAGGGTCGGGCGCCACCGGGGTGGACGCCATGGCCGCCGCGGCGACCGCCAGGGCCAAGGGGCTCAGCCAGAACCCCGGCATGCAGATCTACGTGCGGCAGGGCAAGGACGAGCGCAACCTGGCGTTCGGCAAAGCCGTCCTGACCCCGGCGCAGCCAATGTCCCCGAACGACCGGTTGATGGTCGCGAGTGTCACCAAGCCCATGGTCGCGGTAGCGGTGATGACCCTGGTCGAGCGCGGCGTGGTCAAGCTCGACGACCCTGTGGAGAAGTACCTCGGCGACGCAGTGAAGCCCGGGACCGGGGTCACCGTCGAACACCTGCTGTCGATGACGAGCGGCCTGCCTGACTACGGCGACGCACCGAAGTACAAAGGGCCCGGGACGACTACCGGCCGCGACCTCGTAGCCCTGGTGAGAGGTGAGCCGCTCGACTTCGAACCGGGTGCGCAAGGCAGCTATGTCAACACCAACTACGCAGCCCTCGAGGTCGTGCTGGAGAAGGCCGGCGGCAAACCCCTCGGCGTGGCACTCGAGCGGTCCGTCTTCGCCCCCGCCGGCATGAAGCAGTCCACCCTGGGTGGTGAGCCGTCCGCCCGCGGCTACCTCGACGACACGGACGTGACGCCACCCGCTCCCCCGCACCCCTCGGCGGCTGCCGGTGTCGTCTCCAACGCCCGCGACCTGGGCCGGTTCCTCACCGCGCTCACCGCCGGCAACCTGGTCCAGCCGGCCACCCTGGCCACCATGGAGCGCGAGCGGGCCAAGGTGGAGGACGGGGGTTACGGTCTGGGCCTGGTCCGGTACAGCGTTCCGTGTGGGGGGCCCCGATCGGCCACTTCGGTCGGAACGACGCGTATGCCGCGGCAGCCTTCGCCCTCCCGGAGACGGGACGGATCGTCGCAGTCACGGCGAACTCGAACGCCAACGACGACCTGCAGGCAATCATCGGTCTGGCTCTCTGCGCGTGACAGGACCTCCGGCGAGCTCACCAGGCCCACCACACGGGCCCGGCGCAAGGACCAGCGCGCAGGGGTGGGTGCAGGGGGCCAGCGCCCAGGGGCGGGTGCTCAGGCCGAGCTGGTCAAGGCAACCAGGTCGTCAGGATCGAGGATCCCCAGTCGAAGTGCCGAGGCCACGGCGGCCCCACGGTTCGCCGCACCCAGCTTGAGCAGGATCCGTCCGACGTGGACCTCCACCGTTCGCGGCGAGATCCGCAGCAGGTTGCCGACCTGGACGTTCGAGGCACCCCTCGACAGGACGCGCAGGACCTCCACCTCGCGGCCCGTGAGGGCCTCGCTGGGCCCTCGGTTCGACCCGAGCAAGGCAGTCACCCGTGCCAGCTCGGGCACCAGGAGGCCGAAACCGCCGCGGGCGATGGCGCTCGCGGCTCTCTCGTGGCAGACCCGAGCACGAGCAACGGCTCCGTGCTCGACCAACACCGATGCGGCGGTGAGCGAAACCCGCGCCGACCAGGACTGCGGTCCGTTGCTGGCCTCGAACGCAGCCTCTGCCGCGACCCAGGCCCGGCGGGGGTCGGCACCGGATGCCGTTGCCTGCTCGGCACGGTGCAGCTCCCGCCACCGGTGGGCAACGAGGGAATGCATCGTCGGCAACGCAGCCCAGGCACGGTCGATCTGACCCCACAACCCGCCTGTGCCCGGCCCGGCCAGACGAACGGCTCGAGAGGCGAAACAGAGCAGCTCGGGCACAGCGGCCGGATCCACCGCCAGGACGGCCCGAGCGCCTTCGAGGGCGATCGCCGCCGCCGACCGGGCTGGCCTGGTGGCCGCGGCCACCTCGGCCCTCAGCAGGGCAAGCGCGACCGCGGCCGACATCGGGAGCTCGGCGGTTCCGACAGCAGCGTCCACGGAGTCGAGGGCGGCCGAGGCCCCGGCCAGATCACCTGCTAGCAGCACGGCCCGGCCTCGGACGGACTCCAGCCACCACTGGTCCCGTCCGGTCGACGGGGATGCCATCCAGGGGCCGATGGTGGCTCGGGCAAGCGTGAGGTTGCCCGCGCTCAGCAGGGCCTCGCCCGCCGCAGCAGCGAGGTGCGCCCCCGTGGTGCGTCGCAGGCCACGCTCCGCGACGAAGTCCAGGCCCTCGAGGGCCAGTGCCGCCGAGTCCTCGTACTTGCCGGCAACGGCGCGGCCGTAGGTGGCGTTGACGTAGTACCGGAGCATGAGGGCGGGTTCGTCGTGGACGAGCGCGGCCGCCGCCAGCCGGGACTGTTCGAACGCCGCCTCCGACGCCTCCGGGTCACTGGCGGCCAGCTGGGAGCCGATCGTGTTGGTCGCGATGGCCTCGACGGCCGACGCACCCCACCGGCGCGCGCGCTCGGCCGAGGTGGCGCTCGCCGCGACCACCGTGTCCCGGTCCCCGAAGTTGCCCAAGGCACCCGCTGCCAGGGCCACGAGGCGGGCGGACTCCGGTGTGTCCGGGAGCGCCATCGCCTTCGCGAGGGCAAGTTCGGCGGTGGGGTGGGCCTCCGGGTCGCCCAGCTCGGCGCTCGCTCCGGCCAGCTCGGTCAGGGCGACGGCCTCGGTGACGCCGTCGAGGGTGTCGTCGTCGAGCGCTGCGCGACACCGGTCCGCTGCGGCGCCCCCCGCACCCGCGTACCGGTGGGCGCGAGCGGCGCGCACCAGCACCACGGGACGCGAGCAGCCCGCTGCCTCTGGGACCCCGGGACGGTGCCACCAATCGCTGAGCTGGTCCAGCAGCTCTGCTGCCCGAAGGTGCTCGTCGTCGGCCCGCGCCTCGTCGGCAGCGGGCAGGGCCCACCGGGCGAAGCCCACCGCGTCGCCCGCAGCGAGCCAGTGCGCCGCGATCAGCCCCGCGCCTCCCGCCGTCCGATCGGCCTCGAGGGCAGTGGCCATCGCACGGTGGGCGACCCTTACGGCACGGCCGGGATCCGGTGTGGCCATGGGCCCATCATCGCGCGTCGCCGAGCGCATGGCCCCAGGATTTCGATGGCCCGCTCTGGGGTGGTCGGCTCTCAGCGCTGGCGGCGGCCGCGGCGCAGCACCACGACCAGTGCACCGACGAGCAGGAGCGCGAGCACGCCACCGCCGACCAGGGGCACCAGCCAGGCTCCCTCGCGGGCTTCCGCGGCGGCGCCAGGGGGCCGTGCAGCCTCGTCCACGAGACCGGCTCGCACAGGTTCGTGGCCCGGGCCGGTGACTTCCCGCACGTCCGCGACCAGCCCGCCGGCCGTCGTTGCCGTCCCGCCGCACAGGCCGGCCCAGAGCGTGTCGCCGCGGGCCTGGGCGAACACGACGTACTCACGCCCCGGCAGCAGGCCCTCCAGCCCGCACGACGCCCCGTAGGCACTCGAGCTCACGTACGTCGTCTCCATGGCTTCACCGCGGAACACCTCCGAGACGGCGAACCGGTAGGTCACGCTGGGATTGCTGGGCTGCAGCACCGACGGCCCGGACGGCTCGTCGACGTCCTCGAGCGTGCCCCGCAGCACGACGTCGGACCGATCCACCCACTGCGCCGGCGCCGCGGAGGCGCACGAGCACGCCCACGCGGGCGCGCTGGGAAGCACCAGCAGCGCGGCGAACATCAGCGGGACGACGAGCAGCACGCGCTTCATGGCGATCGGACGCACCTCACCGGTGTGCCGTTCCGGGACACGGCTTGTTCGTGCCCCCGGACGCGGGTATGCCGCCCGCTCGAGGTGAGCGGACGGCATACCGGGTGGTGCGTGGTCGAGGACAAGGCCCCCGGTGAGGGTCAGTCCTCGAGGGTGCCCTTGCGCGAGGCGAGGACCTCGTCGATGAGGCCGTACTCCTTGGCCTCCTCGGCGGACAGGATCTTGTCGCGCTCGATGTCGTTGCGGACCTGCTCGGGCGTGCGGCCTGAGTGCTTGGCCCAGGTCTCCTCGAGCCAGGTGCGCATCCGCAGCACCTCGTTGGCCTGGATCTCGATGTCGGAGGCCTGCCCGCCCATGCCGCCTTCGAGGGCCGGCTGGTGGATCAGGATCCGGGCGTTCGGCAGGGCGAAGCGCTTGCCCTTGGCACCGGCCGACAGCAGCACCGCGGCCGCCGAGGCAGCCTGGCCGATGACGAACGTCTGCACGTCGGGACGGATGTACTGCATCGTGTCGTAGATCGCGGCCATCGCGGTGAACGAGCCACCCGGGCTGTTGATGTACATCAGGATGTCGCGGTCGGGGTCCTGGGACTCCAGCACGATCAGCTGGGCGATGACGTCGTCCGCGGACGCGTCGTCGACCTGCACCCCGAGGAAGATGATGCGGTCCTCGAAGAGCTTGGTGTAGGGGTCCAGCCGCTTCATGCCGTAGGAGGTGCGCTCCTCGAACGACGGCAGGATGTAGCGGCTCGACGGCCCCGGCACCTGCAGGCCGCCCTGGCGTCCGCCGTGCATGGAGGGGTTGATGTTGGCGTTCATGTGTCGATCCCTCACTTGTCCCCGGTGACCGGGTTGTCGTCGCTGCCGCCGCGGCCACCGGCCTGGGCGGCACTGCTGAACACGTGGTCGACGAAGCCGTACTCCTTGGCCTCCTCGGCGCTGAACCAGCGGTCGCGGTCGGAGTCCTTCTCGATCTGGTCCTTGGTCTGACCGGTGTGCTCCGCGATCAGCTCGGCCATCTGCTTCTTGACGTAGAGCATCTGCTCGGCCTGGATCTTGATGTCGGAGGCCGTGCCCCCGATGCCACCGGACGGCTGGTGCATCATCACGCGGGCGTGCGGCGTGGCGTAGCGCTTGCCGTGGGTGCCTGCGGAGAGCAGGAACTGCCCCATGGAGGCGGCCATGCCCATCGCGACGGTGGCCACGTCGTTGGGAATCCACTTCATCGTGTCGTAGATCGCCATGCCCGCGGAGATGGAGCCGCCGGGGCTGTTGATGTAGAGCCAGATGTCCTTGCCCGGGTCCTCCGCGGCGAGCAGCAGCAGCTGTGCGCAGATCGCGTTCGCGTTGTCGTCGCGCACGTCGGAGCCGAGGAAGATGATCCGCTCCTTGAGCAGACGGTTGTAGATGTGGTCGTCCAGACCACCCTGCGGGCCCTCGCCCGCGGCGACAATCTCGTTCACCATGTCTCCATCACTTGAGGTCCTTGCCTGTCAGTGACCCTAACGCGGTCGTGGTGGGCAGAAGTCCCCGATCCGCACCATGTTCGCCCTGAGCGCACAGGACTCAAGCCGAGCAACGCCGCCGTGACTCAGCCGGTCGGGCGCTTGGCCAGCTCCCGCGTGGCCGGGATGACGAGCATGGCGAGCGCGACCATGCCCGTGACCGCCATCAGGGCACGGAGCACCGTGAAGTGGTCGCCGAGGAAGCCGAGCATCGGTGGGCCTGCGATGAAGGCGGTGTAGCCGATCGTCGCGACGACCGACATGCGGGCAGCGGCGCGGGCCGGGTCGTCCGCCGAGGCGCTCATCCCTACAGGGAAGCCCAGCGAGGCGCCGACGCCCCACACGGCAGTGCCGGCGTAGGCCATCCATGCCGGTCCGAAGATCACCATGAGCGAACCCACCGCAGCCATGGCGAAGGTGGCACGCAGGACCGGGACGCGACCGTAGGTGTCGAGCAACCGCGTGCCGACCAGCCGGCCCAGGGTCATGAAGGACAGGAAGGAGGCGAAGGCGAGCACGCCTGCCCAGGCCGGGACGTCGTGGCCCTCGACGAAGGCGACCGAGATCCAGTCGTTGGCGGTGCCCTCGGTGAACGCCGCCGCCAGGACGACCAGACCGATCATCAGGGTGCGCGGCTCCAGCCAGGCCGACCGAGGTCTGGTGCCGGCCGACTCTGCGGTCCGCTGCTCGTCCGCCTCGGAGACCTCGGCCTCGGGGGGCAGGAAGGAGCGCAGGGCCCAGACCCCGAGCACGGCGGACACCACGATGGCGATGGTGAAGTGCACGAGCAGCGGCACGTGACCCCACGACATGCCTGCGCCGACCAGCGCGCTGAGCACGGTCCCCCCGGAGAACGCAGCATGGAAGTGCGGCATGACGGTCTTGCCCAGCACCTGTTCGACGGCGGCGCCCTCGAGGTTCATCGCGACGTCCCAGACCCCGACGCCCATGCCGAGCAGGTAGAGGCCGACGGCCATGACCCACCGCGACTCGAACAGGTCGACGGCCCCGGCGATCACGACCAACCCGGCGAAGCCGAAGACCATGCCCAGCTGGATGGTCCGGGAGGCACCGAGCCTGCCCGCGATGCGACCTGCCGAGGGTAGCGCCGTGAGCGAGCCAGCCGATATGGCGAACAGAGTCAAACCCAGCTCACCCGCAGTGAGCCCCAACTGGACCTTGGTGTCCGCGATCCGCGACGCGAAGGTCGCGAACGCGATGCCTGCCAACGCGAAGACGACGAAGACGGCGTTGCGGGCCCGGACGGCCCGGGCGGTGGCAGAGGTGGTCGAAGGGGTGGCCCCACGGCTGGTGTCGGGGGCGGTCGGCTGGCTCACTGCGTGCTCTCTCGGGATGGTTTCGGTGCGGTCGAATCGATTCGGTCGAATCGATTCGATAGTGTCTCCCCCATGAGTCGTGCTCGTCAACTTCGACCGACCCTGCGCGCCGTTGCGCAGGCCGCCGGGGTCTCGACGTCGACGGCCTCCCTCGCCTTCAGCGGCAAGGGCCCCGTGGCGCCCGACACCGTGGCCCGCGTGCGCGCCGCGGCCGAGCAGCTCGGGTATGCCGGCCCGGACCCGCTCGCGTCGTCGCTGCGGCAGGGCCGGTCCGGGGTGGTGGGCGTGGTCGTCGAGGGTCGGCTGCTGCACGCCTTCCGTGACCCGTTCGCCGTCAGTGTGCTGGACGGGCTCTCCCAGGTGCTGGACGAGATCCCGGCCGGGATGCTCCTGATCGCCCAACCCGCGGGCACGCCCGAGCGCGCGATCACCCAGCTGTCGGCGACGGCCCTCGACGCCGTCGTCTTCTCGCTGTGCGGCCCCGACAGCAACCCTGCGGTCGACCACCTGGCCGCCCGCGGCATACCGATGCTGGGAGACGGATCACCCGCGGACCCCCGCGTCGCGCAGCTCTCCCTGGACAACCGCGGCGCCACGGTGGTGCTGGGGCGCCACCTGACCGACCTCGGCCACCGGCGCGTCGCCCACTTGATGATGCCGCTGCGACCCGGTTCCCCCACCGGGCTCGCGACCCTGGACGACGTGGCTGCGGCCGGGTTCGCGGACACCAGGGACCGCGCGCTCGGGTTCCTGGACGTCTTCGGTACCGGCAGCGGCGACACCGGCGCGACGCCGCGGCTCGCGCAGACCTCCATCCCCGACGTGGAGCAGGGCGCGATCGCGGCACGGCTGCTGCTGGACCTCCCCGCGGCGCTGCGCCCCACAGCGATCGTCGCCCAGTCGGACCTGCTGGCGATGGGAGTTGTTCGGGCTGCGGGAGAGCTCGGGCTGAGCGTGCCCGGCGACCTCAGCGTGACCGGGTTCGACGGGGTAGAGCTGCCGTGGTTCGCCGGCACGCTGACCACGATCGACCAGCACGGCCTCGCCAAGGGACGGCTGATGGGCGAGATGTTGCGTCAGCTGCTCGACGGCCAGCGCCCCGACGACGAGGTGCAACCGACCGACCTGCGGATCGGGACGACGACGGCGCGCCCGGCGACCCGTTGACCGGACCCGACTCAGACCCGCCTCGGCCCGGACCGGCTCAGCCTCGGGCCGGCTCTGCTTCGGCTCCCACCGGCGCCGCTGCGTCGTCGGCCTCCTGGCGGGCCGCGATGGCGTCCTTGGTCGCCGCAGACGGCTCTGCGACCACATGGACCGTGACGTAGTGGCCGCTGTTGTCCACCGTCACCGCGCCCTCGAACTCCATCAGGGTGTCGGTGCACCCGATCGTGTGGGCCTCCCACGGCACCTCCGTGGTGACGGACAGCCAGAGCCGCTCAACCCCCATGCCAGCCTCCCAGGGCAGCACGTCGTCGGCGCAGCGGCAGACCCCGATCACCATCTGGGTCGGGTCCTCGGTGTGCCCGAACTCGATCTCGTCGAACAGCCGGCTCGCAGTGAGGGCTGTGTGCAGCGAGTGGCGGAGCCGGGTTGCCGTGAGGTCGTCCGCCGGGTTGGCGTTCTCCTGCACCGCGGTCCGCAACTTGTGGAAGGCAGTGATGTCCATGCCTCATCGTCGGGTGTGGCGGCGCTGCTGCGGGTCACCCAAATGACGTATGCCGCTCACCCTCCGAAGGGGTGAGCGGCATACGAATAGGGCTGTTATGACACCGTTCTGGGTCGATCAGGCGTGGTCGTGGCCCTCGTGGTCACCGTGGTCGTGACCCTCGTGGTCGTGGCCCTCGTGGTCGTGGCCCTCGTGGTCACCCTGGAACAGCTGCGAGGCGACGTCGGTGGCCGTGACCTCGTTGAGGTCCACCGGCTGACCGGCCGTGTCGACGACCGTGGCCTGCTCGAGGACGGCGGCGAGCGCCTTGCGCCGAGCGACCTCGGCCACCATCGCCGGCACCTGACCCTGCTGGTCGATGGCCTGGGCGAACTGGTTCGGGTCCATGCCGTACTGCTGGGCGGACATGACGAGGTACTCGATGAGCTCGGGCTGCTCGACCTTGACCTCGGTCTTCTCGGCGATCGCGTCGAGGAGGAACTGGGCCTTGAGCGCCTTGCGGGTGTTGGCGTCGACCTCGGCGCGGTGCTCGGCGTCGTCGAGGCGGTTCTCGCCCTCGAGGTGCTGGTTGACCTCTGCCTCCACGACGCCGTCCGGCACCGGGATGTCGATGGTGTCGAGGAGGTGCTCGAGCACCTTGTCGCGGGCCTGGACGCCCTGCTCGAACTTGGCAGCCTGGTCGGCCTGCTTGGTGACGTCCGCGCGCAGTTCCCTGAGCGTGTCGAACTCCGAGGCCAGCTGGGCGAAGTCGTCGTCGAGCGGGGGCAGCTCGCGGACCTTGACCGACTGGACGGTCACGACCACGTCGGCGTCCTCGCCCTCGCGGTCGCCGCCGGCGAGGGGCGCGGTGAAGGACTTGGTCTCCTCGGCGGCCATCCCGGTCAATGCCTCGTCGAGCCCGTCGAGCATGTTGCCCGAGCCGACCTCGTAGGAGATGCCGGTCACCGAGTCGATCTCGTCCTCGCCGATGCTGGCCTTGAGGTCGATGGAGACGAAGTCACCGTTCTCGACGGCGCGCTCGACGCCCTTGAGGGTGCCGAACCGCTCCTGCAGCGCGATGAGCCGGGCCTCGACGTCCTCGTCGGACGCCTTGGCCTCGTCGACCTCGACAGTGATGCCGCTGAAGTCCTCGGGCAGCTCGACCTCGGGGCGCACATCGACCTCGACCGTGAACTTGAGGTCCTGGCCGTCCTCGGCCGGCACCTCGGTCACGTCGACCTCGGGCTGCCCGATGGGGCGGACCTTGTTCTCCTCCACGGCCTGGCCGTAGAACTGCGGCAGCGCCTCGTTGACGGCCTCCTGCAGGACCGCGCCGCGGCCGACCCGCTGGTCGATGATGCGCGAGGGAACCTTGCCCTTGCGGAATCCAGGCACCTGGATCTGCGAGCCGATGGTGGCGTAGGCGGCGTCGAGGCTCGGCTTGAGCTCCTCGAACGGCACCTCGACGGTCAGCTTGACCCGGGTCGGGTTGAGGGTCTCGACGGCACTCTTCACTGCGGGATACTCCAAGGTCGTGGGGGGCGTGGTGCGTGCTTGCGGTGCGGGGCACTGCTGGTCACCTCGCGGTGGGGCAATGCGAAGGCCCGCTGCGCCGGCTGTGACAGGCGGCGACCGGGCCAAAACCTCATGGTAGCCGCTGTGCGCCCGCGCTCCGAACCGGCGGCACACCAGCCTCAGGAGTATGCCGGGCGGGACCGCCGCCACACGGGTCGCCCGAGTGCCCATGACATCCGTCACGACTTTGTGTCAAGGGTCTCCCCGGCGCATCCCAATTCTTCGCCAGCAGCGAGGTTGGCCGCCGAAATCCATTGCCAGACAATGCGTTCGAAGTGAGTCTTCGACGCGTGGGGCGGTAGTGGCCGCCTCCTTCCACGTCAGGAGACACTTCGAATGCGCACGCAGATCCTCTCTGTCGCGTTGGCGGCCTCGGCATCCCTGGGGCTCGTCACGACCGCGGTCACCGCCGCTTCGGCAGCCCCCTCCCCCGTCGCGCACGCCCAACGCGTGTGCGCGACGCCGAGCTCACCCACCGTCGCGGCGTGCCACGCCCTCAAGCTGGTCGACGCCGAAGGCCGGGCAGTCAGCCCCGCAGGCAATCCGGTCACCCCGCATGCCATCTCGGGCAAGACTCCCACCGACATCCAGAGCGCCTACAAGGTGACCGGGCTGTCCGCCGGAGGTCGCACCGTCGCGATCGTCGACGCCTACGGCTACCCGAACGCCGAACGCGACCTCGGCATCTACCGCGCCCAGTGGGGCCTGTCCGCCTGCACCACGGCCAACGGCTGCCTGCGCATCATCAACCAGACGGGCGGAACCTCCCTGCCCCGCTTCAACGTCGGCTGGGCCGGCGAGCAGGCGCTCGACCTCGACGCCGTCTCGGCGACCTGCCCGGGCTGCAAGATCGTGCTCGTCCAGGCCAACAGCGCCAGCCTCACCGACCTCGGGACGGCCGTGAACACCGCAGCCCAGCAGGCCGGCGTCGCCGCCATCTCGAACAGCTATGGCGGAGGCGACCTTTCCGACAGCTCCTACGGCGCGGCCTACAACCACCCCGGGATCGCCGTCACTGCGTCGACCGGAGACAACGGGTACCAGGGCGGCAGCTTCCCGGCGTCCTCGCACTACGTCACGGCCATCGGAGGCACCTCCCTGGTCAAGGACTCCAGCGCCCGCGGGTGGTCGGAGTCGGCCTGGAACGGGGCCGGCTCGGGTTGCACGACCCTCAACGCCGCACCGGCCGGTCAGACCTCGGCGATGACCAGCTGCAGCGGGCGTGCCATCGCCGATGTCTCGGCCGTGGCCGACCCAGCGACGGGCCTGGCCACCTACGCACCGACGTCGAGGACCTCGTCGTCGTGGGCGCAGTACGGCGGCACCAGCCTGTCCGCCCCGATCGTCGCCTCGGTCTATGCGCTCAGCGGCAACACCAGCGGCTACGCGAACACCCTGCCCTACGCCAACCCGGCCGGCCTGTTCGACGTGACCTCGGGATCCAACGGGACGTGTGCCTCCTGGTGCACCGCCAAGGCCGGCTGGGACGGCCCCACCGGTCTGGGCACATCTTTCCCGGGGCCGTCGGCGACAGGGCCACACCGTGCCGCCGAGCACACCCCCGACTCGCCGTCTACGTTGAGGACATGCCAGATCAGAGCCTGCCCACCCCGCCGCAGGAGTGGGACGTCATCGTCGTCGGGGCCGGCGCCGTCGGTGAGAACGCCGCCGACCGCGCCCACAAGGCCGGACTGACGGTCGCGATCCTCGAGAAGCACCTCGTCGGCGGCGAGTGCAGCTTCTACGCCTGCTCCCCCAGCAAGGCGCTGCTGCGGCCGATCCACGCGACCCGGGCCTCGCAACGGGTCCAGGGCTCCGAGGGCGCCCACCTCGACCCGCAGGGGGTGCTCGCCCGCCGCGACTCGTGGATCAACCGGGTCGGCACCAGCGACACCTTCGACGACAGCGGTCAGGTCGGCTGGCTCGACCACGTGGGCATCACCCTGCTGCGCGGCGAGGGCCACCTCGTCGCCGAGCGGACCGTGGAGATCGAGGGACGCACGATCCGGGCGCGTCAGGCCGTGATCCTGGCCACCGGCACGGCTCCCACGATCCCGCCGATCCCGGGACTGCGCGAGTCGAACCCGTGGACCAACCGGCAGGCCACCACCAGTCGCCGGATCCCCGAGCGGCTCGCCGTGCTCGGCGGTGGCGTCGTGGCGTGCGAGCTCGCCCAGGTCTTCGCCGCGCTGGGTTCGACGGTGACCATCATCGAGATGAACGACGGCCTGCTCGGGGGCAACGAAGCCTTCGCCGGCAAGGCGGTCGCCGAAGCCCTCGAGCGAGATGGCGTCGACGTCCTGCTGGGGACCAAGGCAGAGTCCGTCTCCCGCCTCGGCCCGACCGGCGAGATCACCGTCGACCTGTCCAGCGGCACGCGTGTCGTCGCCGACGAGCTGCTCGTGGCTGTCGGCCGGACCCCTGCCACCGGGGCACTCGGCGTCGAGGCAGTCGGAGGCCAGCTCGACGAGGCGGGCTACGTCCGCGTCACCGAGCGGATGGAGGTCGAGGGCGTCGCCGGCGACAAGCCCTGGCTGTATGCCGTGGGCGACGTCAACGGGCGGGTCCTCCTCACGCACATGGGCAAGTACCAGGCTCGCGCGGTCGGTGACCTCATCGGCGCCCGCGCGGCGGGGCGCGAGCCCGACTCCGACCGGACCACGCCGTGGGCAGTGGCGGCGGGGTCACCCCAGGTGGTCTTCACCGACCCGGAGGTCGCCTCCGTGGGGCTGACCGAGGAGCAGGCGAGGGGGCGCGGGCTGCGGGTCCGGGTCGTGGACCTGCCGATGGACTCGGCCGCAGGCCCGGGGCTGCAGGCGGAGGGCTACCAGGGCCAGGCGCGGATCGTCGTCGACGAGGACGCCGGTGTCCTCGTCGGGGCCACCTTCGTCGGCCAGGACGTCGCCGACCTCGTCCACGCGGCCACCGTGGCGACCGTCGGAAAGGTGCCGCTGACGACCCTGTGGCACGCGGTGCCCTCGTATCCGACCATGAGCGAGATCTGGCTGCGGCTGCTGGAGGAGTACGGCCTGTGACCGTCGGGGTAGCCGGACGCCGCCGTCGCGGTAGCGCCTCGTTCCTCGGCGCGTGCGCTCCGGCTCCCAGCATCCGGCTCCCCCGACGAACAGGGGTCGCAAGCTCCCCTGTTTCGTCGGGGTAGCCGGATTTGAACCGGCGGCCTTCCGCTCCCAAAGCGGACGCGCTACCAACCTGCGCCATACCCCGTCGACGGCGAGCCGATTTCTGGCCACACGATCGCGGGCATTAGGCTAACGCCTCGAACCTGACGCCCCGACGGCGGCCGGTCCACGCGGGCGTAGCTCAATGGTAGAGCCCTAGTCTTCCAAACTAGCTACGCGAGTTCGATTCTCGTCGCCCGCTCAGACGTGAGGGACCCCGGACACGCTTTTTCGTCCGGGGTCCCTCACGTCTGTCCGGAACCAGGCGGAGAATCGGGAGGAGCCCCGCCGCGCGAAGCGCCCCTGGCGACGGATCTCGTCGCCCGCTCAGACGTGAGGGACCCCGGACACGCTTTTTCGTCCGGGTCCCTCACGTGCCCAGGGTGGCGCGGAACTCACTCACCCGTCGCCCGGCCTCCAGCCCCTTGGCCTCGAAGCCGTCGGTGGGTCGCCACGACGGCCGCTCACCCTCGGCGACCACGAACCCACCCTGCGCCGCGAAGGCCGACCGCACGTGCGCGGCATACCCGTCGTGGTCGGTGGCCACGAGCAGGCCGCCACTCGGGACCAATCGTGAGGCGATGAGGTCGAGCGTCTCGCGGGAGATGAAACGCCGCCGGGCGTGCTTGGCCTTGGGCCACGGATCGGGGAAGAAGACATGGACTGCGGCGAGCGATGCGGCTCCCACCCGCTCCGCCAGCAGCTCCACGGCGTCCCCACGGTGCATCCAGAGATTGGTCAGGCCGCGTCGGTCCGCTTCGGCCAGCATCCGGGCCAGGGCCGGGGTGAAGACGTCGACAGCGAGCAGGTCGTGCTCAGGGTGGGCGGCGGCGTAGGCGAGCGCCGCGGCCCCGTGGCCACAGCCGATCTCCAGCACCACGGGGGCGACCCGGCCAAAGGCCTCCTGCGCCGCGAAGGGCCCGTCCGCGTCGATCGAGTGACGGGGTCCCAGGACCTCCAGGCGTTCGAGGGTGAGCGCCGAGAGGCGGCCCCTGCGCGCGTTGTAGGAGCGCACCCGCCCGTCACCCTTCACGACACCGTCCACGGCACCAGCCTAGGCAGCCCGTCACGGGGCGACAGGGGCGCGTCTTGACCTGCGACACACTGGTCGATAACCAGTGCTTATGTAATCCATAATGTGTTCATGCGCATCTCCCGGTTCCCCAACATCGTCGACGACGTCACCGTCCGTCTCATCGCGGCCGTCGTGCTCGTGCTGGGCGTCGTCGCCCTCGCCGCCCACCAGTGGTGGCTGTATGCCGTGCTCGCCGCTGACTTCGTGCTGCGCAGCGGCTGGGGGCCGTCCGCCAGCCCGATAGCGATCCTGGTGAACCGCTGGGTCCGGCCGAGGGTGTCCGCGAAGCCCCGCTACACCGCTGGCCCGCCCAAGCGTTTCGCCGCTGCGGTGGGGGCGGCGTTCACCACGGCAGCCACCGTCCTGTGGCTCGCCGGCACGACGGTCCCCGTGGTCCTGATCGGCGTCGTGATGGTCGTCTTCCCGGCGTTGGAGGCCCTCGCAGGGGTGTGCGTGGGGTGCATCGTGTTCGGCTGGTTGATGCGGCTGGGTGTGATTCCCGAGTCGGTCTGCCTCGAGTGCGCCGACATCACCCGTCGAGCCGCCCAGCGCCAGGCAGCGACCGCGACGAGCTGAGAGGCCAGGGCGCGCGGAGGGGCCAGGGCGGCCGCTCAGCGCCGCCAGACGAGCACGGCCGCCCGGTCGTCGGTCTCACCCGCGCGGGCCGCTGCGCACATCTTGGCCGCCATGCCCTCGAAGCCTCTGCCGATCATCCGCTCAGCGGTGCCGAGCATGCGGTCGATCCCGTCGCGCAGGTCACGGTTGCGGACCTCGATGACACCGTCGGTGTAGAGCAGCAGCGCGTCACCGCGCCCCAGGTGGCCCTGGATCCGCGGAAAGGCCAGGCCTTCGGTGACACCCAGGACGGGACCTTCCTCGCCCTCGAGCACCTCCCACCGGCCCGAGCCCGCCGAGAAGCGAACACCGGGTGGGTGCCCGGCGGAGCCGAGGCTGAACTCACCCGTGGTCAGGTTGATCATGGCGTGGGCCGCGGTGGCGAACCCCTCGTCCCAGGCCTGGCGCAACAGGTAGCTGTTGGCCGCCGGGAGGAACGTGTCGTAGGGCATCGATCCGAGCAGGCCACCGAAGGCGCCGGACAGCAGCAGCGAACGGGTCCCGGCTGCGATCCCCTTGCCCGAGACGTCGACGAGCACGACCTCGAGGATGTCGTCGGACTTGCTCGTGACGAGGAAGTCACCGGAGAACGAGTCGCCGTAGGCCGACAGCACCGACAGCTCGGCTCCCCAGCCGGAGGGGAGCTCGGGGAGCTCGCCCTGGGTGCGCAGCCGGTCGCGCAGGTCGACGAGCATCGACTCCCCGAGGTTTCCCTGGACGCCGAGCCTGGCCCGCGACGTGGCGACCGAGAACATGATGATCATGACGCTGGTGAGGACCGCGTAGGCGCCCAACAGGGCCGGCTGGGTGGTGTCCCTCTCCCAGATGGAGTAGGCCCCGGCGACGAGGATGCCGACGTCCACGACCGCCAGCACCCGCGGCGTGAGGAACAGTCCGGCCAGGACGGCCAACGGCACGAAGGTCGAGAACGGGACGTAAGTCGTCCACACCGACATGGCCCAGGTCAGGCCGACAGTCACCACGATGACGCCGATGGCCGTGACGGCCTGTCCCCACCGCACGAACCTGCCCCGGCTGCGCTGGACGCGGGACATGACCGAGCGGCGAGCGAGCACCGTCCTGTCGATGTCCACGAGTGAAGATCCTTCGGCAAGGCAGGTGCGGGGGCACCCTTGGCGTCTGCTGGGTGGGCCGGCCCCTGTTCCAGCCCGTCCTCAACAGTAGTCGGAGCTCACCCCGTCGCGTGCACCATCCACCCAGATCAGGGCTGCGGGGGCAGGGTGCCGTCGTTCTCGTAGGCGCTGACCATCTCGATGCGCCGTTGGTGGCGCTCAGCGCCCGAGAACGGGGTGGCGAGGAAGGCGGCGACCATCGCCTTGGCCTCCTCGACCGTGTTCATCCGGCCGCCGATCGAGATGACCTGGGCGTTGTTGTGCTCGCGTGCGAGCGTGGCGAGCTCTGCGTTGTAACACAGGGCCGCGCGGACGCCCTTCACCTTGTTGGCTGCCATCTGCTCACCGTTTCCGGAGCCTCCGAGCACCACACCCAGGGACTCGGGGTCGGCCGCGACGGCCTCCGCGGCCCGGAGCACGAAGACGGGATAGTCGTCCTCGGCATCCAGGGCGTGGGGCCCGTGGTTGGTCACCTCGTGGCCCTCGGCCTCGAGGAAGGTGACCAGCTCGCCGAGCAGGTCGTATGCCGCGTGGTCGCCGCCGATGTGTACGCGCATGGTGTGCTCCTCAGTCGAAGATTCAGTCGAAGATCGGGCCGACGTTGCGGGACCGCTTGAGCTCGAAGAACCCGGGAGTCGCGGCGACCAGGACGCAGCCGTCCCAGAGCCGTCCGGCGTCCTCACCCTTGGGGGCCGGGCTCACCACAGGTCCGAAGAAGGCCTGTCCGTCGACCGCGATCACCGGGGTGCCGACCTCGTCGCCGACCAGGTCGATGGCCCGCTGGTGGCTGGCCCTGAGCTCGTCGTCGACGACGTCGCTGTCGGCGAAGTCAGCGAGCTCGGGCGGCAGACCCACTTCTTCGAGAGCTGGTCCGATCACCTTGGCGTAGTCGCGCTCCCCCTCCAGGTGGATCCGGGTGCCCATCGCGTCGTAGAGCGGCTTGATCACCTTGTCACCGTGCTCGCGGGCGGCGGCGATGATCACCCGCACCGGACCCCAGCCGCGATCCATCATCGCGCGGTACTCGTCAGGCAGGTCGCGGTCCTCGTTGAGGACCGACAGGCTCATCACCGACCACGTGATGTCCACCGGGCGAACCCGCTCGACCTCCATGCCCCAGCGGGAGGTCATCCACGCCCAGGGGCACAACGGGTCGAACCAGAACTCGGCGGACGTCAGTGCGTCGGCAGTCTCGATGGTCTCGAAGGTCTCGGCGTTCTCGGCAGTCTCGGCGACGGTCACGCCGGCAATCCTGCCATTGGCCCCCGACGGCCGCGCAAGCGGTGGTCCCCCGCCGCCCGGGCCGTGCGAGGATGGCGGCCGAGCATTTCGAACACACCCCGAACCTCCGCAGGAGCACCGTTGCCTGGCAAGAACCTGACCCGCGACGAGGCCACCGCCCGCGCCGCCGTCATCGCCGTCGACCACTACGACGTCGTCCTCGACCTCACCACCTCGGACACCACGTTCCGCAGCACGACCACGGTGACGTTCACGAGCGCCGAGCCCGGAGCTGCGACCTTCGTCGACCTCATCGCACCCTCGGTGGAGGCAATCACCCTCAACGGCGAGGCGCTCGACCCCGCCACGCACTTCGACGGGCTGCGCGTCCAGCTCCCCACCACGGCGGAACACAACACGCTCACCGTCGACGCCACCGCGGCATACATGAACACGGGTGAGGGGCTGCACCGCTTCACCGACCCGGTCGACGGCGAGGTCTACCTCTACTCGCAGTTCGAGGTCGCCGACTGTCGGCGGATGTTCGCCGTGTTCGAGCAGCCCGACCTCAAGGCGACCTTCGGGTTCACCGTCACGGCACCGGACCACTGGCAGGTCGTGTCCAACTCCCCCACGCCCGAAGCCACCGCGGCCGGCGAGGGCGCCGCCACGTGGGCGTTCGGCACGACGCCGCGGATGTCCTGCTACATCACCGCCCTGATCGCCGGGCCGTACGCCGTCGTGCGCGACGAGGTCGAGACGCGGCGGGGCACCGTGCCGCTCGCGATCTTCTGTCGCCAGTCGCTGCTGGAGCACCTGGACGCCGACAACATCTTCGACTGCACCAAGCGGGGCTTCGCCTTCTTCGAGAACGAGTTCGACTGCGAGTACCCGTTCGAGAAGTACGACCAGCTCTTCACGCCCGAGTACAACATGGGTGCGATGGAGAACGCCGGGGCCGTGACCATCAGCGAGGTCTACGTCTTCCGCTCCAAGGTCACCGAGGCCATCGTCGAGCGCCGGGCGCTGACGATCCTGCACGAGCTCGCCCACATGTGGTTCGGCAACCTCGTCACGATGAAGTGGTGGAACGACCTGTGGCTCAACGAGTCCTTCGCCGAGTGGGCGTCGACGACCTGCCAGGCCGAGGTCACGCAGTGGGCGAGCGCCTGGACGACGTTCGGCACCTCCGAGAAGGCGTGGGCGTACCGCCAGGACCAGCTGTCCTCCACCCACCCGATCGTCGCCCCGATCCACGACCTCGAGGACGTCGAGGTCAACTTCGACGGCATCACCTACGCCAAGGGCGCGTCGGTGCTCAAGCAGCTGGTCGCCTATGTCGGGCGTGAGCCGTTCACGGCCGGCCTGCGGGCCTACTTCGCCAAGCACGCCTGGGGCAACACCACCCTGGCCGACCTGTTGCACGAGCTGGAGCAGACGTCCGGTCGCGACCTGGGCACATGGTCCAAGCTGTGGCTCGAGACCGCCGGCGTCAACACGCTGCGCCCCGAGATCGAGACCGACGACCAGGGCCTGATCTCGGCTGCGTCGATCGCCCAGACCCATGCCCCTGACTTCGCGACGCTGCGCCCGCACCGTCTCGCGGTCGGCCTCTACTCCGTCGAGGGTGACACGCTCGTGCGCACCGACCGGCTGGAGCTCGACGTCGACGGGGAGTCGACCGACCTGCCCGAGCTGATCGGTCGTCCCGCGCCGGACCTGCTGCTCGTCAACGACGACGACCTGGCCTACGCCAAGATCCGCCTCGACCCGCGCTCGCTCGCGACGGCGCTCGCGCACCCTCGTGGGTTCACCGACAGCCTGCCGCGCGCCCTGGTTCTGGGGGCCGCGTGGGACATGACCCGCGACGCCGAGATGGCCGCCCGCGACTTCGTCTCGCTGGTGCTGGCCTCGCTGCCCGGCGAGACGGACTCCACGCTGCTGCGCACGCTGCTCGGCCAGCTGTCGACCACCCTGCGCCTCTACGTCGCGCCACAGCACCGGGCAGCCACGGGCGCCGAGGCCGTCGCCGCCCTGCGCGGACTGGCGATGTCCGCTGCCCCGGGCAGTGACGCCCAGCTCCAGCTGGTGGGCGCGTATGCCGCGCACCAGGGCGGCGGTGACGACGCGGCATACCTCCGTGGTTTGCTCGACGGGACCGAGGTGCTCGACGGTCTCGCGGTCGACACCGACATGCGCTGGACGCTGCTCACCTCGCTGGCCGCCTGCGGCGACGCCACGACGGAGGACGTCGACGCCGAGCTGCAGCGCGACAACACCGCGACCGGCCGCGAGCGGGCCGAGCAGGCGCGCGCCGCCCTGCCCACCGCCGAGGCCAAGGCCACCGCGTGGCGTCGCGGCGTCGAGGAGGACGGCCTGCCGAACTCAGTGCTCGAGTCCCTGGCCGCGGGCTTCGGGAACGTCCACGACACGGGCCTCCTCGAGCCCTATGTCGAGAGGTACCACGCGATGCTCGACACCGTGGAGACCAAGACGTCGCACGCGATCATCGAGATCCTCGTGCGGGGCTTCTATCCGACGGCGCTCGCCGACGCCCGCCTCCACGAGGCGACGGAGGCGTGGTTGACCGCCCATGCCGATGCGCCGGCGGCACTGCGTCGACTGGTGGTCGAGAACCGCGACCCGATCGCGCGCGCGCTGCGTGCCCAGCAGCGGGATGCCGATGCCTGAGGCAGTCGCGTTTCTGGAGGCCCTGAGCAAGGTGACTCCCCAAGGAGTCTGGGACTGGTTCAAGGGGGCGCCGCTCGCGGTCGTGATCACGGTGCTCGGCGCGATCGTGCTCCGGTGGTTGATGCTGCGCTCGATCGGACGCGTCGTCGACGCGACCATCGCGAAGTCCGACGCGCGGCGCACCGGCGACACCTCTCGAGCCAGTCGGGTGCTGGCCCACGCCACCGGCGCGGCCCACGAGCGACACCGCCAGCGCACCCTGACGATGGGCTCGCTCCTGCGCAGCATGGTGACCTTCATCGTCGCGCTCGTCACCATCCTCACGGTGATGGGCATCGTGGGGATCAACCTCGCCCCGGTGCTGGCGACCGCGGGGGTCGGGGGCGTGGCCCTGGGGTTCGGGGCGCAGAGCCTGGTCAGGGACTTCCTGTCCGGGATCTTCATGATCCTCGAGGACCAGTACGGCGTCGGCGACGTCATCGACACCGGCGAGGCCACCGGCACGGTCGAGGAGGTCAGCCTGCGGGTCACCCGGCTGCGCGACGGCTCGGGAGTGGTCTGGTACATCCGCAACGGCGAGATCGTCCGCATCGGGAACAAGAGCCAGGGCTGGTCGACGGCGCTCGTGGACATCCCCGTGGCGTACTCCGAGAACCTCGACAAGGTGATCCCCCTCATCCGCTCCGTGGTGCACGACCTCGACCAGAACCCCGACTGGCAGGACAAGCTCCTCGACGAACCACAGGTGGTGGGCGTCGAGTCGATCACGGGTTCGGTGGTCACGATCCGCGTGATCGCCAAGACCGCACCCGAGGAGCAGTACGGCGTCTCGCGGGAGATCCGTGAGCGGGTCAAGGAAGCCTTCGACGCGAACGGCGTCACGGCGCCCGTCATGACGCCCTTTGGTCCCGCAGGCGGCGCCTGATGAGCACCCTGCTGCCCCAGACGCCCGGCGGTGACCAGTCCGGCAGCTTCTACGACCAGGTCGGCGGTCACGAGACGTTCCGCAAGCTCGTGCACGAGTTCTACCGGGGCGTGGCGCAGGACGAGCCGCTCCGGGCGCTCTACCCCGAGGCCGACCTAGGGCCCGCGGAGGAGCGGTTGCGCATGTTCCTCGAGCAGTACTGGGGCGGACCGGGCACCTACTCCGAGCAGCGTGGCCACCCGCGGCTGCGGATGCGCCACCACCCGTTCAAGGTGACCCCCGCGCAGCGCGACCGCTGGCTGCTGCACATGATGGCGGCCGTGGACACCCTCGACCTCCCGCCGGCCAACGACCTCCTGCTGCGCGACTACCTCGAGCGCGCGGCGCAGTCCATGGTCAACTCCCTGGAGGACTGAGCCTGCGCGGGGTTCCGCTGGGCAAGACGGATGGGGGCCGGTTTCCCCGAACGCGTTCGATGCGTCAGCATTGTTGACCGTGACGACGACCCTCTCCACCCACCTCATCCACCCCGCTGCCTCGGCTGACGCCGCTTGGTGGCGCCATGCCGTGATCTACCAGATCTACCCACGCTCCTGGGCGGACGCCGACGGCGACGGCATCGGCGACCTGCCCGGAGTGACCGCCCGGCTCGACTACCTCAAGGCGCTCGGCGTCGACGCGGTCTGGTTCAGCCCCTTCTACAAGTCCCCCCAGGCCGACGCCGGCTACGACGTGGCCGACTACCGCGACATCGACGGCTTGTTCGGCACGCTTGCCGACTCGGACGCCATGGTCGCGAAGGCCCACGAGCTCGGTCTCAAGGTGATCGTCGACCTCGTGCCCAACCACACGTCCGACGAGCACGAGTGGTTCAAGGCTGCCCTGGCCGCGGGTCCGGGCAGCCCCGAGCGCGACCGCTACATCTTCCGCGACGGCCTGGGCGCCGACGGCAGCACTCCCCCCAACGACTGGCACTCGGTCTTCGGTGGCGACGGCTGGACCCGGATCACCGAGGCCGACGGCCAGCCCGGCCAGTGGTACCTCCACCTGTTCGACGTCAAGCAGCCCGACCTCAACTGGGACAACCCCGAGATCGGCGACGAGTTCGAGTCGATCCTGCGCTTCTGGCTCGACCGTGGCATCGACGGCTTTCGCGTCGACGTCGCGCACGGCCTCATCAAGGAGGAGGGGCTGCCCAACTACGACGCCGAGCTGCACATCCTCGACGGCGAGGTGAAGCCCGGCGCCCCGATGCCGCCGATGTGGGACCAGGACGCGGTCCACGACGTCTACCGCCGCTGGCACAAGGTGCTGGCCGAGTACGGCGAGCCCGACCGCATCCTGGTCGCCGAGGCCTGGGTCCGCCCGCAGGAGCGCGCGGTGCGCTATGTCCGCCCGGACGAGATGCACCAGGCGTTCAACTTCGACTTCCTGCAGTCCCAGTGGCGCGCCGCCGACCTGCGCGAGGTCATCGAGTCCTCCCTCGCGGCAGCCGACTCCGTGGGCGCACCGAGCACCTGGGTGCTGTCCAACCACGACGTGGTGCGGCATGCCTCGCGGCTCGGCCTCCCCGTCGGCGAGCGTCGTCCCAACGGCATCGGCGCCGAGGACCCGCAGCCCGACCGTGCACTCGGGCTGCAGCGCGCGCGTGCGGCAACTCAGCTGATGCTGGCGCTGCCGGGTGGGGCCTACCTCTACCAGGCGGAGGAGCTCGGCCTGCCCGACTCGACCGACATGCCCGGCGCGTCCCGGCAGGACCCGACGTACCTGCGTTCGGCCGGCAAGGAGCTGGGTCGCGACGGGTGCCGGGTGCCGATCCCGTGGGAGAAGGACGCCCCGTCCTTCGGCTTCGGGCCCTCCGACCAGACGTGGCTGCCGCAGCCCGAGATCTACGGCGAGTACGCCGTCGACCAGCAGGACGGCGTGGACGGCTCGACCCTCGAGCTCTACCGAGCACTGCTGCGGACCCGCCGCGAGCGCGACCTCGGCACCGGTGGTCTCCTGTTCGCCGAGGGGTTCGACGACGACGTGATCGCCCTCGTCAACACCGGTCAGGGTGACGACACGGGCGACACCCTGGTGGTGACCAACTTCGGCACCGAACCGGTCGCCCTCCCGGACGGCGCCTCGGTCCTCGTGACCTCCGGTCCGCTGACCGACGACGGCCTGGTGCCCACCGACACCACGGTCTGGGCAGCGCTCTGACAGCCCGCTCCAGGAGGGGTATGCCGCGTGGTCACCACGCGGCATACCCCTCCTTCCGCGTCGCGTCATGACGGGCGGGCAACAAGTCGCGAGCCGCTCCGACTTGTTGCCGGCAGGTGGTCACCGAGGGCCTCATAACCGCCGCCCGTGACCACGGGCGGGCAACAAGTCGCGAGCCGCTCCGACTTGTTGCCGGCAGGTGGTCACCGAGGGCCTCAAAACCGCCGCCCGTGACCACGAGCGGGCAACAAGTCGCAGGGCCTGCTCGCTGAGCTAGGTCGGCCACCGTGTCCCAAATGCGGTTTTTTGTCACCAAAGGGTGCGCATCTGCGCAGGTCAGCCTATGATCGATGGGTCGCCACCCGGGGCGGGGGACGACGAAACCACGACTGCTCTGGACCGCACGGCAGTGCCCTGTCGGCACGCCCATGCGGAGGTAACCGTGACCCAGCAGCTCGAGAACCACACCCAGCCCCAGGCCGAGTCCCAGGCCCCCCGGACCGAGTCCGTGCGGTCGCCAGCCCCTCTTCCGCCGGCCCGCCACCTGCCGTCCGAGACGGTTCGGGCCCTCGTGGCCCACCTGACGGAGGCGGAGGACGTGCTGCGCGAGCTGGAGCCGTTCGTGCTCCGGAACGGGCGGCTCGTGGTGAACCCGGCGCGGCAGCCCTGGATCGCCCGGGAGCGTGCGCTGGTGGCCGAACTGAGGTCCAGGCGAACCGCCTGGCGGCGCGGCGACCTCCCCGGCCTGGTCTGACACCCCGCAGTTCCACGCAGTGACCCGCGAGCCTCAGCTCAGGGCCCGTCAGCTCAGGGCCCTTCGGGTCAGGCCGTCACGTCAGGGCCGAAGACCGTCCTCGACCACCTGCGCAGCCACGGTGTGCAGCGGGGTGTTGTGGTTGCGCGCCCAGACGCGGATCCGCTGGAATGCCTCATCCACGCTGACACCTGCCGCCTCGGCGAGCACGCCCTTGGCCTGCTCCACCACGACCCGCGAGGTCAGGGCGCGAGACAGCTGTTCGGACAGGTCCACCTGTTGCTGGAGCCGCGACGCGTTCGCGAGGTAGGCCGTGGCCATGTCAGCCAGCGCCTGTGCAGCGGCCAGGTCCTCGGCGGACCATTCGCGCACGTCGGCCGCGTAGAGGTTGAGGGCGCCGATTCCCTTGCCCTTCAACGTCATCGGAATGCCTGCCACCGCATTGATTCCTAGCGCAAGGGCGACCTGGGTGTAGTCGCCCCATCGGCCCTCGGCATCCCTGACGTCACCCACCGCGACCACGACCCCCGAGTAGCAGGAGTCGACGCAGGGCCCCCTCTGGAGCGATTCCTGCAGGCGCTCAAGCTGCGCCACCGGACCGGTCACGGCCGACACGAAGGACAGCCTGCCGTCGACGTCGAGGGAGACGCCGCTGCCGGCCAGGTCCAGGACTTCGGTGACGCGCTCGGCGAGGTTCTCGAGCATGTCCTCCATGTCGTAGTCACTCACCAGGTCTGCGGTGAACGCCGAGAGCGTCCGCAGGAGGTCGAGCTGGTCGTGCATGGTGAGACCCCCCTCCGCGGCGCCCCCGTCGGCACCGCTGAGGCAAGTGTATTCCTGCAGGTCAGAGGCGTGCGGTGAAACAGGACGGCCAGTTTCGCCAGCTCGTCCCGCGTGGGCCGACGCGCAGTGGTGGGACCCGGCGCCGCCGCGCTGGCACGACTCCGGGAACAATGGGCCGGTGAGAGCAGCGGACTTCGCCTTCTTCGACGCACCGACGCCCATCGGGCTGGCCCACCGCGGTGGCGCCAAGATCCAGGCGAACCTGCACCTCGAGAACACCCTGGCCGCCTTCCGCGAGGCTGTCCGGATGGGCTATCGGTACCTCGAGACGGACGTGCACGCGACGGCCGACGGCGTGCTGCTGGCGTTCCACGACCTGCGTCTCGACCGGGTCACCGATCGGCACGGCCGGATCGCCGAACTCCCTTACGCAGCAGTGCAGTCCGCACGGATCAACGGGACCGAACCCATCCCGCTGCTGACCGACCTGCTGGAGGAGTTCCCCGACGCCCGCATCAACATCGACGTCAAGGCCCCCGGTGCCATCGAACCCCTCGCCGAGGTGATCCGCGCCCACGGTGCGATCGACCGGGTGTGCGTGGGGTCGTTCTCCGACCGTCGCCTGCGGGCCGTGCGCCGCCTGCTCGGGCCGGGGCTCGCCACGGCGACGGGGCCGACCGAGGTCGCTGCCCTTCGCCTTGCCCCCCAACGGATCGCCGGCTGGCTGCGCTCCCCCGCCGCGGTCCTGCAGATCCCCACCGGGCACGTGGTCGGGGGGCGCCGACTCGACCTGGTGACCCCGGCGCTTGTCGAACGTGTCCACGCGATGGGCAAGCACGTCCACGTCTGGACCATCGACGACGCGGCCGAGATGCACCGGTTGTTCGACCTCGGCGTCGACGGGATCGTGTCCGACCGCATCGACACCCTTGCCGAGGTGCTCGCCGAGCGCGGCGTACCGTTGAGCCGGTGACCGGCCCGAGCCCGCCTCCCTCGCACGAGGAGCCGGCCGGCGGCACCACCACACACGGCACCGCCACACACGGCACCACTCTGGGCGGGACTCCGGGCGAGGCCCGCCCAGGCGTGTTCCACCCGCGATACCTGCTGCTGTCCATCTCGCTCCTGGCCCTGATCACCGTCATCGCCTTCGAGGGCATGGCGGTCTCGACGGCCATGCCGGACGCGGCACGGGAGCTCGACGCCGTGCGGTCCTACGGACTCGCCTTCTCGGTGATGCTGACGACCCAGTTGCTGGGCATCGTCCTCGCAGGGGTGTGGTGCGACCGCTCCGGCCCCCTGCTCTCCCTCTTTGCCGGACAGCTGCTCTTCGGCGCCGGGTGCGCCCTGTGCGGCGGCTCCCAGGCCTTCGGACCGTTCCTCGCCGGACGCGGGGTCGCCGGGCTCGGCGCCGGGCTCATCATCGTCGCGGGCTACGTCGTCATCGGTCGCGCCTATCCGGAGTCGTTGCGCCCCAAGGTGTTCAGCGCCATCTCGGCCGCTTGGGTCCTCCCCTCGCTGCTCGGTCCGCCAGTCTCCGCGTGGGTCACGACCACGTGGTCGTGGCGGTGGGTGTTCTGGCTCGTGGTGCTCCCGGTCGTGGTGGCGTTCGCCATGGTCTTCGCCCGCCGAGGACAGATCGCGAGGGCCAGCGATTGCATCGACGGCTCCAGCCGCGACCGGCGACAGCACGTGCGGGCCGCGTGGTTCGGCGTGCTCATCGCGGCCTCCGCCGGGGCGCTCCAGTGGGGCACCCACGACCTGGAGTTCAGCTGGTCGGTCAAGACCGTCGTCGCCCTCCTCGGCGTCCTGGGTATAGCCGCCATCGCTCCGCTGCTGCTGCCGCGTGGCACCTGGCTGATGCGCCGCGGACTGCCGTCGGTGATGCTGGCCCGGTTCCTGCTGACCTGCTCGTTCTTCGGCACCATCACCTACATCCCGCTGATGCTCGTCAACGAGCGCGGGCAGACCCTCGGCACCGCCGGCACGATCCTCGCCGTCGGCTCACTCGGGTGGTCCGCCGGGTCCTGGGTCCAGGGCCGCGACCGCTGGGCGGGGCGCCGCCACCTGCTCGTCGTCGCCGGAGGTGTGCTGCTGACGTCGGGGCTGCTCGGGGTCGTGGCCGTCACCCACTTCGACTGGCACCCGTGGTTCGTCGCGGTCGCCCTCGTCGCGTGTGGACTGGGGATGGGTCTGGGCACCGCGAGCCTGTCCGTGCTCTCGCTCACGCTGACCCCCGCGTCCGACCACGGCTCGACGTCGTCGTCGCTCCAGCTCGCCGACGTCCTCGGGTCGGTGCTCGGCATCGCCGCCGCCGGCGCGGTGTTCGCGGCCCGACACACCGCCGCAGGGCAGGACGTGCCCGTGTTCGTCACGATGTGGCTGGGGCTCAGCGTCGTCGCGTCGCTGGTCGCCGTGGCCGGTCAGCGGATCAGGACATGACCCGCGGGCGTCGAGAGCCGCGTCCAGCGGCCGTGCGCCCACACCGTCACCTCTGAGCCCGGCGCGGCACCATCACTCGGCGCGACACCGTGACTCGGCGCCACGAAGCCCAGCACGTATGCCGCGAACGCACCGCCCGCGGGCACCGGCGGGGTCGTGCTCGTGAGGCGGCCCCACACCTGCTTGCGCAGGGCTGTCACCGCTGCACCACCCGCGTCGGCGGGCGCACCGGAGGCGACCTCTTCGATGCCTTGGCGCGCCACGGCATACACCTCGTCGGCGGTGAGGCCACCGACGCGTTCCCATCCGCCACGCGGTGGCGCCATCGCCGCCCAGGCGACGTTCACCGTCATCGGCGGGAGGGGCAAGGTCGTGTCGGACCCCCGGGCCAGCCGGTCGCTGATCGCACTGAGGGCGACGGTGACGTCGACGTGGGCCGGCACGGCCAGGGGCATGGCCCGCAAGCCGATCACCACGCCCTCGGCCATCAGGCCGCTCCCCGGCAGCACGCCGACATAGGCGGCGAGGGTCTGGCCCTGGGCCTGCAGTCGGATCGCACCGTCCTCGTCGGCCGCCTTGGCGCGCGCGACATAGGTGCGCAGGTCGTCGAGCCCCTGGAGGTCCGGGAAGGTCAGCCCCATCAGCGTCGTCGCCAGCGGAACGGGACGGGGTCGCCCGAGTGCTCCTCGAGCATGGCGCGCAGGGACGGGTCCATGCGTCGCGGGGTGCTCGTCGTGAAGTCGTAGAGGACGAGGGTGGTCTCGGCGCGGGCATAGACGATGTCGCCGTCCCCGCCCTCGGTCGCGGCGCGTCCGTCACGCACCTCGTAGGCCAGGTCGAAGCCCGCGCCGCCGATCTTGGTGGCCCACATCTCGACGACGATCGGGGGCACCCGGAAGAGGAGGGGCGCGAGGTACTCGATCTCGTGACGGGCCACGAGGATCCCCTCGTTGAGCACCGAGCGGTCCTGCCCGAACCAGTCCTCGAAGCCGATGACCCGGGCATCTTCGAGCAACCGGAGGAACTGCACGTTGTTCACGTGCCCGTAGGCGTCCATGTCGCTCCAGCGCAACGGCACGTTGACCCGGTAGCGGCCGCGGGGCTCGGGGCGGTCGTCTTGACTCTGGTCGGGGGCCATGTGGACATCCTCGCAGGGCTGTCGGGCCGGCCGCATACGGTGGTCGGCATGGAGACCACCGCGGCACCCGACCTGCACACCCAGGCAACCACCGTGCTGCGTCGGCTCGTCGGACGTGACGACGTCGACTTCCGCGACGGCCAGCTCGAGGCTGTGGAGGCGCTCGTCGGCCAGCGCCGACGCGTGCTGGTCGTCCAGCGCACGGGCTGGGGCAAGTCGGCGGTCTACTTCGTCTCGACGGCCCTGCGCCGGGCCGACGGCGCCGGCCCGACCGTGATCGTGTCGCCCCTGCTCGCGCTGATGCGTGACCAGATCGCGGCGGCCACCAGGGCGGGTATTCGCGCGGTCACGATGAACTCCGCCAACGCCGAGGAGTGGGGCCAGGTCTCTGCGGCCCTCGCTGCCGACGAGGTGGACGTCCTGCTGGTCAGTCCCGAGCGGCTCAACAACCCTCGGTTCCGCGACGAGCAACTGCCCGACCTCGCCCGCCGCTGCGGTCTGCTCGTCGTCGACGAGGCGCACTGCGTCTCCGACTGGGGCCACGACTTCCGTCCCGACTACCGCCGCATCCGCGACCTGCTCACGACGCTCCCGGCAGACACCCCCGTGCTGGCCACGACGGCCACCGCCAACGCCCGCGTCGTCACCGACGTCGTCGAGCAGCTCGGCGCCGGGGGTCACGACGTGCTGACCCTGCGGGGTGGGCTGGCCCGCGACTCCCTGCGCCTGGGCGTCATGGCCCTCACCTCTCCGGAGCAGCGCCTCGCCTGGCTCCTGGCCCACCTCGACTCGCTGCCCGGCAGCGGGATCGTCTACACCCTCACTGTCTCGGCCGCCGAGGACATCGCCGTGGCGCTGCGCGAGGCCGGCCACGAGGTGCGCGCCTACACCGGGCGCACCGACCCTGCCGACCGCGAGCGGCTCGAGGCGATGTTGCGCGACAACCAGGTCAAGGCGCTGGTCGCCACGTCCGCGCTGGGGATGGGCTTCGACAAGCCCGACCTCGGCTTCGTGCTCCACCTCGGTGCGCCGTCGTCGCCGGTGGCCTACTACCAGCAGGTCGGTCGTGCCGGCCGGGCTACCGAGCGCGCCGACGTGCTGCTGCTGCCCGGCCCCGAGGACAAGGACATCTGGGCCTACTTCGCGTCCGCCTCGATGCCGCGTCAGGAGCAGGCCGACGCGGTGCTGACCGCCTTGGCTGACTCCAGCAAGGCGCTGTCGACCGTGGCCCTCGAGACGATCGTGGACATCCGTCGCACCCGGCTCGAGCTGCTGCTCAAGGTGCTCGACGTCGACGGCGCGGTCCAGCGGGTGCCCGGCGGGTGGACCTCGACAGGTCAGCCATGGAGCTACGACGCCGAGCGCTATGAGCGGGTCACCGCCGCGCGCGTGCGGGAGCAGGACCTGATGGTGACCTACGAGCAGACGGCGGAGTGCCGGATGGCCTTCCTCCAGGAGTCGCTGGACGACGACTCCGCTGCCCAGTGCGGCCGCTGCGACTCGTGCGCCGGCGTCTGGTTCCCGACCGACATCCCGCAGACGGCGGTCACGACCGCCAGGGGCCGGCTGGAGCGTGCGGGGGTCGAGCTGGAGTCCCGCGCGCAGTGGCCGTCGGGGATGGACCGCCTCGGCGTGCCCGTCCGCGGCAAGATCAAGCCCGACGAGGCCATGGAGACCGGGCGCGCCGTGGCGCGGCTGACCGACCTCGGCTGGGGACAACAGCTGCGCACCCTGCTGCGGGCACCCGATGGCCAGGTGCCGCCAGAGCTGTTGCGGGCCTGCGTGCCGATCCTGCGCGACTGGGGCTGGGCACAGCGCCCGGTGGCCGTCGCGATGGTGCCCTCACGCACCAGACCGCAGCTCGTCGAGTCGCTGGCCAGGGGCATCGCCGAGCTGGGCCGCATGCAGTGGCTCGGCGCCCTCGACCCCGTGGACGGCGGTCCGGTCGGTGACGCCGGCGGCAACAGCGCCTTCCGGCTGGCCGGCGTGTGGGGTCGGCTCGAAGTCGGCGCCGAGCAGGCGTCAGCGCTGCGCGGGCTCGACGGCCCCGTCCTGCTCGTCGACGACGTCGCCAACTCGCGCTGGTCCCTCACCGTGGCCGCTGCCGCCCTGCGTCGTGCCGGCGCCTCTGGCGTGCTCCCCTTCGTGCTGGCCCTCGACGCCTGATCCGTCGCTGCCACTCGACAGCGGGCCGGTGCGCGGCGCCTCCAGCGGCACGGTGAACAGCGGCAGGAACACCTGCACCACGGGTCCGATCAACACGGCATACAAGATCGTGCCGAGGCCCACGACGCCTCCCATCAGCCAGCCCACGACCAGCACCGTGACCTCAATGCTGGTTCGCACCAGCCGGAAGCTGCGGCCGGTGCGACGCACCAGACCCGTCATCAGGCCGTCCCTCGGTCCGGGGCCGAACTGGCTGCCGATGTAGAGCGCCCCCGCCAGACCGTTGAACACGATCCCGCCGAGCAGCAGCGCGACCCGGACCGCCATGGCGTCCGGCGCGTCGAGCAGCGCGAGAGTGGCGTCCGTGGCCAGGCCGATCACGATGACGTTGGCCACCGTCCCGAGGCCCGGCCACTGCCGCAGCGGGATCCAGAGCAGCAGAACGGCTACGCCCACAATGATCGTCACGGTGCCGAAGCTGACCGGTAGGTGCTGCGCGATCCCGTAGTGGAAGACGTCCCACGGGTCGAGCCCGAGACCTGAGCGGACCATCATGCCCATCGAGACGCCGTAGAGCGTCAGGCCGACCGCGAGCTGGAGGAGCCGACGGGTGGTCCGTCCGGCGCGCAGCTGCTCCACCGGGGTCATCGAGGCAAGGCTGGTTCGGGTCACGGAGCCAAGATTGGCCTTCATTGGTCTGTTTTTCCATATCCAATTGTGCCAAAGTGGTCTGCATGGTGGTTCGAAGCATTTCCGCGTCGCGGCTGGTCCCGATGCTCGGCGCGGCCCTGGAGACGACCCCGGCCTACCGCGGCCTGGCCGACGCCATCCGGCTGCTCGTCGCCGACGGTCGGGTCCCGGTCGGCACCCGGCTGCCCAGCGAGCGCGACCTCACCAGTGCCCTCGGCGTGAGCCGCACGACGGTCACCCGTGCGTATGCCGAGCTGCGCGACCGGGGCTACCTCGCCTCTCGCCAGGGCTCCGGGAGCGTCGCGGCGCTGCCGGGTGAGGGGCCGGGCCGCCGCCAGGGCACCGCCCTTCAGCCCGCGTCGGACCAGCTCGTCGGTGATGTCATCGACCTGACCTGCGCCTCCATGAGCGCCCCGGGTGGGACGGTGGCGGCGTACGAGCGCGCCATGCTCGACCTGCCCGGCTACCTCTCCGGCACCGGCTACCACCCGCTCGGCCTGACCAGCCTGCGCGAGGCCTTGGCCGACCGCTTCACGGAGCGGGGGCTGGCGACGACTGCAGACCAGATCATGGTGACCAGCGGAGCGTTGGCCGGCTTGGCGGTCGCTGCCCGGGCCCTGCTCTCCCCAGGCGATCGGGTGCTGCTGGAGAGCCCGACCTACCCCAATGCCATCGACACGCTGCGTCGCTCGGGCGCCCGTCCCGTGGCCCTGCCCCTCGATCGTGACGGCTGGGACGTCGAAGCGGCCGATGCCGCACTGCGGCAGACCGCGCCCCGGGCGGCCTACCTCATCCCCGACTTCCACAACCCCACCGGCGCCCTGATGCCCGATGCGCAGCGAGCCGACCTGGCCCGCGTGCTCGCCAGCACCCACACCGTCGGCATCGTCGACGAGACGCTCGTCGACCTGGCCCACGACCCCGAGCTGGTCATGCCGCGACCACTCGCAGCGCACCACTCGCGCACGGTCACGCTGGGTGGGGCGAGCAAGTCCTTCTGGGGAGGCCTGCGCGTCGGCTGGATCCGCGCCCCACGTGACCTGATGGCGGCCCTGGTCAGCGCGCGGTTGACCCTCGACCTCGGCGCCCCGGTCCTCGAACAGCTGGTGCTGACCGACCTTCTTGCGCACCGCGAGCAGATCATCGCCGAGCGGCGCACCGCCATCGTGTCCAGCCGGCACGCCCTTGTCGATGCGCTGCGAAATCGCTTGCCGCAGTGGCGTTTCCGCATGCCTGAGGGAGGACTGTGCCTGTGGGTGGAGCTGCCCGATGCGCTCTCCACTCCCCTGTGTGCTGCGGCCGACCAGCGCGGCGTCGTGCTGGCCCCGGGCGCCCAGTTCGCGGTCGAGGGCGGCATGGAGCGCTTCGTCCGACTGCCCTTCACCGGCCACTCGCCCGAGGTGGTGGACGAAGCCGTCGAGCGCCTGGCGCTGGCCTGGGCGGACGCGCAGTCCGCCCGTCCCTCGCGACACGGCCGGTCACCGCTGGTCGCGTGAGCTCGGGCGCCACCGGCTGACGACGACCCCGACGAGGCAGATCCCTCCCCCGACCAGGGCAGGCGCGGTCGGGACCTCCGACAGGAACGCCCACGACATCAGGACGGAGAGCACCGTCACGAGGTAACCCAAGGGCCCGAGGCGGCCGGCCGGCATACGACGCAGCGCGTAGGCCCACGTCGTGAAGGCGACCGCCGTCGGAAAGGCACCCAGGTATGCCGCGCCGAGCAGCGCCGAGGTCGGCGCCTCCTGGGCCTCACGCACCAGGTCGCCCGCGAACGGCGCCGTCACCAGCGTGCCGACGACGCAGCCCAGCCACGTGGCGCGCAACGCATCGATGCTGCGCAGGGTGACCTTCTGCATGATGACCGAGGAGGCGTAGAGGACAGCGGCCAGGAGCCCGAGGACGATGCCGAGACCGTCGTGGCCGCCGCTGGACCCCGCCGCCATCAGGGCGATCCCACCGAAGGCGACGGCGCAGCCGAGGAAGAGTGGGCGGGAGAAGCCCTCCCGCAGGAAGAGCCCGCCGCCGAGGGCGATCAACACGGGTGCGACGTTGACCAGCAGGGCTGCGGTCCCCGCGTCGACGTGCCGCTCGGCCGCGTTGAGCGCCAGGTTGTAGCCGGCGAACCACAGCGCGCCGTAGCCGACCACGGGCAGCAGCTCGCGTCCTCGGGGCAGGAGCGACCCGGGGCTGCGCCCTCGGCCGTGCAGGACTAACGGGGTGAGCACGAGCGTGGCCACGGCCACCCTGGCGAGCGCCATCGGGCCCGGCGACAGGTGGGCTCCGCTGCTGCGGATCACGACGAAGGCCGAGGCCCACAGCACGATGGTCACGCTGGCCGCCAGGACCGCCTTGGTCCCGCCCTCGGCCCGGGTCGACGAGGGTGGGTCACAGGGCTCCAGGGCAGGGCCGGTCAGGGTGGTCACCCGCCCATCGTCGAGGTGCGGGACACATCAGCACAAGCGATGATTTCTTCACTTCCCTTAAGTATCGCTGTACTGTCAGGCCATGCTCGACGTCCACCGTCTCCGGGTCCTGCGCACGGTCGTTGCCACCGGTTCGGTCGGTGCCGCGGCCACCACCTTGGGCTACACACCCTCGGCGGTGAGCCAGCACCTCGCCACGCTCCAGCGAGAGACCGGACTGCGGCTGATCGAGCGCAAGGGCCGCGGCATCGAGCCGACCGCGGCCGGGCGCACGCTCGCCGACGAGGCGGGCCGGGTGCTCGCGTCGCTGAGCGGTGTCGAGGGCGTGGTCGGCGACCTGCGTGCGGGTCGCGTGGGCCGACTGTCGATCAGCTACTTCGCCTCAGCCGGAGCAGCCTGGATCCCCCCGGTCGTCGCAGGCCTCATGCACGAGTTTCCCGACCTGCGCCTGGACCTGCGGCTGATCGAGCTGCTCGGCGACGACCACCCGGACCCCGACATCGAGGTCTTCGTCGGCGGCGCGGAGGAGCACCTGCGCGACCGCGGTGGCACGGGCCAGTCCAGGGTGCACCACCTGCTCGACGACCCCTACGTCGTGGTCGTGCCGGAAGACCACCGCCTCGCCGGCGAGCCCCGGGTGGCACTGGGCGAGCTGGCGAGCGACCGCTGGGTCGACAACGACTTCAACCGCGGCTTCTGCCGCCAGGTGATCCTCGACGCCTGCACCGAGGCCGGGTTCACGCCCGACTTCCGGATCGAGACGCACGACTACCCGACGGCGATCTCGTTCGTGGCCGCCGGCGTGGGGGTCACCGTCCTCCCCCGCCTCGGCGCCGCTCGACTGCCAGCCGGTGTGGTCGCGGTTCCCCTGGTTTCACCCACTCCGGTGCGCCACGTCTATGTCGCCGTGAAGGCCTCGGTCGAGCACCACCCTGCGGCCGAGCGGGCCGTCGATCTGCTGCGTGAGCGGGTGAGTGGCCCCGCTAGGGTCGGTGCGTGACCGACGAGAGCTCCCCCGACTTCGACCCGCTGGCCGACCTGCTCGACACCCTCGACCTCGAGGAGCTGGGTACCGCCCGGATCACCGTCGAAGGGGTGGGGGACCGAGCCGACTTCGGCGAGTCCGGTGCCACGGTCTTCCTCGGGCGCAGCCAGAAGATGCCGCACGGCCGGGTGTTCGGCGGACAGGTGCTCGCCCAGTGCGTCATGGCCGCTGGTCGGACGATGCAGGACATCGACGACGGCGACGGACCGCGACGGATCCACTCGCTGCACGGCTACTTCATGCGACCGGGCGACGACACCAAGCCGAGCAGGTTTGCCGTCGAGCGGATGCGCGACGGCAACTCCTTCTCCACTCGGCGGGTGCACGCGATCCAGGAGGGCCTGCCCATCCTGTCGATGATCACCTCCTTCCAGGAGGAGTCCGGCGGCCTGGACCACCAGGACGCGATGCCCGAGGTCCCGGGCCCCGACCAGCTGCGATCCCTGGCCGACGAGTTCGGTGGCATCGACCACCCGGGCGCCCGTCACCTCACCAAGCGGCCGATCGAGCACCGTCACGTCGAGAACAACCTTTTCGTCGCCGCCGGTCCCGAGCTGGTCGCCCGCCAGAGCGTCTGGATGAAGGCGTTGGGCAGGCTCCCCGACGACCCGCTGGTCCACGCGGCCGTCCTCGCCTACGCCTCCGACTACACCCTGCTGGAGCCGGTCATCCGCCGGCACGGGCTGACGTGGACCGACCGTCGGCTGCGGCCGGCCAGCCTCGATCACGCCATGTGGTTCCACCGTCCGGTGCACGCCGACGAGTGGATCCTCTACAGCCAGGAGTCGCCCTCCGCGTCCGGCGGACGTGGTCTGGGCATCGGGCGGATGTTCGCCGCCGACGGCACCCTTGTCGCGACCGTCGCGCAGGAGGGCATGGTCCGCGTCAAGGAGTCCTCGTCCTGAGAGGTCCCGTGGCCTACGACGCCGTCGGCTGGCCCAAGGTCGACTGACCCATCCGGACGACCGCCGCGGTGAACGGCGGCAGGTGCACTCCGTGACCGCGCAGGCGGGTCTGTCCCGGCTCCCAGGCGAGCACGACGCTCCGCGGCTCGGCGTCGAGGGGCACGGTCCAGCGCGACGCCGCCAGGTTCACGACGATGCGGAACCCGCCACGGCGCATCACCAGCCACCCGTCGTTCTCGTCGAAGTCGACGGCGACCTCGTCAAGCCGCCCGTTGTTGAGGTCGAACTCCATGCGCCGCAACGAGATCAGGTCGCGATACCAGGCGAGCATCCGCGCGTTGTCGTCTCCCCGGAGCTCGGCCCAGTTCAGCTGCGAGCGGCGGAAGGTCTGCTCGTCCTGCGGGTCGGGCACGTCCTGGGCGGCCCAGCCGTGGGCCTCGAACTCGCGTCGACGGCCCCCGGTCACGGCTTCCTTCATCGCGGGGTCGTCGAAGTCGGTGAAGAACTGGAACGGCGTCCTGGCCGCCCACTCCTCCCCCATGAAGACCATCGGGGTGAAGGGGCCGGTGAGGTAGAGGGCTGCGCCGATCGCCTGTCGGCCGGGGGTGACGACGGCGGAGATGCGGTCGCCCACTGCCCGGTTCCCCACCTGGTCGTGGGTCTGCAGGTAAGCCAGGAACCGGCGCCCGTCGAGCCGCGCGCGGTCGACAGGAGCACCCCAGTCCGCCTCACGGAAGCTCGACCAGCTCCCGTCGTGCAGGAAGGCCCTGGTCAGGGTCTTGGCCAGAACCGCGAGGGGTCCGGCGTCCGGCATCGCCGGGCAGTGCCCGGCGAAGTCGCCGTAGTAGCCCTGGGTCTCGCCGGTCAGGGTGACGTGCAGGGCGTGGTGCACGTCGTCGTCCCACTGGGCGTCCATGCCCCAACCGCCTTCGCCCGTGGGCGTGACGGTCCGGGGGTCGTTGAGGTCGCTCTCGGCAATCAGGTCGAGGGGACGGCCCAGTCGCGCGCTCAGCGCCGCCACCTCGTCGGCGAGCTGTGCGAGCACGTGCTGACGGGAGTCGTCGTGCAGCTCGTGCACGGCATCGAGCCGCAGTGCGTCGACGTGGAAGTCGCCGAACCAGCGCAGGGCGTTGTCGACGATCCAGCGCCGCACGTGCAGGCTGTCGTCGCCGTCGAGGTTCAACCCGTCACCCCACGGCGTCGGGTGGGCGCTGGAGAAGTAGGGCCCAAACCGCGACAGGTAGTTCCCCACCGGCCCGAGGTGGTTGTAGACCACGTCGAGGCAGACACCGAGTCCCAGCCGGTGGCAGGCGTCGACGAACCGCTGGAGCGCCGCCGGGCCGCCGTACTCCTCGTCGACCGCCCAGGGTCCGACGCCGTCGTAGCCCCAGTTCCAGCGCCCCGGCCACGACGCTACGGGCATCAGCTCGACCACGTCGACACCGAGGTCGACGAGATGCTGCAACCGGTGCTGCGCAGCGTCGAGGGTGCCCTCTGGGGTGAAGGTACCCACGTGCAGCTCGTAGACCACCCCGCCCAGCACACCCTCACCCTGTTGAGGTCCGGCCCACGTCGCGTCCCGCCAGGTGTAGCGGGTGGCGTCGAAGAAGCGGCTCTCCGCGTGCACGCCGTGCGGCTGCCACGCGGACCGTGGGTCCGGGGTCACCGGACCGTCGTCGAGCCGGAAGCCATAGTCGAGGCACGGGTATGCCGCCGTCCCCGGCCGCGCCGTCGACCCCTCCATCGCGGGGGCCTGCCAGCGCCACCAGCCGTCGCCCTTGGCCTCCATGGCCGTGCGCTTGGCGGCGTCGTCGTCGAGCGACCACTCCACCTCCACCGCGTGGGCTCGGGGAGCCCAGACCGTGAGCTCGGGTCCCGGCAGGAGTCTCGTGTCGGCGTCAGCCCTGGTCATCTCAATGTCAGCCGTCTTCATCGCGGGTCAAGGCTGTCATGCCGTGCGAACAAGGCAACCGGAAGGGCATGGAGCAGGCCCGCGAGCTCGACCTCGCCGTCCACCGGTCGTCGGTGGCCCGAGGCGTCGAACAGGTCGACCCAGCTGCCCTCCGGCAGCGTGATCGTCGCCGCACCCCACCCGCCCTCGGACCGCAGGCGCTCGCTGCACCGCGTCGCCACGGCCACCACCTGCAGGCCTGCGGCATCGCCTCGACCCACCGCCAGGGCATGCTCGCTCGAGGTGGGGACGGCGGCATACGTCGCCTGCTCGCCGGTGAACCACTCGGGGTGGTCACGGCGCAGCCGCAGCACCCGCGACGTCAGGAGCAGCTTCTCGTCGTCGAGGTCGCGCGGAGGCTCGCCGGCGTCGAGTCTCGTGAGCCGGGTGCGCCGCGAGGCATAGTCGACGGCACGACGGTTGTCGGGGTCGACGAGCGAGAGGTCGACGAGCTCGGTGCCCTGGTAGACGTCCGGGACGCCCGGGAGGACGAGCTGGAGCAGCTTCTGCCCGAGGGTGACCGCGCGGGTCGCAGGGGCGGTCAGCTCGACCCACCGCGCGAGGTGGTCGATGATGGCCGGCTCCGTCGTCAGGGCGTCGACGAAGGTTGCCACGTCGGCCTCGTAGCCGGCGTCCGGCTCGGTCCAGGTGGTGTGCTGCTTGGCCTCGCGCACCGCCTTGGTGGCGTAGGCCTGCAGCCGGTCGGTGCTGATCGGCCACGCGCCGACGGCGGTCTGCCACAGCAGGTACTCGGTGGACGCGTCAAGCCGGGAGCCGCGGTGCGGAGCGGCCAGGTCACGGGCCGCGCCCACCCACTGGGCCCACTCCTGCGGCAGCTCGGAGATGACGGACAGCCTGGCTCGCACGTCTTCGGAGCGCTTGGTGTCGTGGGTCGACAACGTCGTCATCGTCGTCGGCCAGGTGGCGAGCTGCCGGGCGGCGAAGGCATGCAGCTCGCCAGGTTCGAGGCCGAGGCGACCGGGGTCCCCGCCCACCTCGTTGAGTCCCGTGAGGCGGGCGAAGCGGTAGAAGGCGGTGTCCTCGATGCCCTTGGCCATCACCGGCCCGCAGGTCTGCTGGAACCGCACGACGAACTCGCGCTGGGCGCCGCGGGTGTCGACCTGCGCACCGGGCAGGTGCCCTCCGGACGTGAGCTGGGCGACCATCGCCAACGCGTCGCGGTCCTCCTCCGAGACCAGCTCGGCTGCCCGGGCCTCGGCGTGCGCCAGCACTGCGAGCTGCTCGCGAGCCGGCTCAGCCCCGGGGACGAGGTAGGCCCGATAGCGGTCCATCGACACGAGGAGTGCCTCGAGTCCACGTCGCAGGGCAGCCTGGTCCTCACCGACGAGGACCCGGCCGGCGAGCCGCATCAGCCGGTTGACCTCTGCCTGCTGCACCTGGGCGACGACCTGCCGCTTCGCTGTGTGGACCATCGCCGCGAGATCCACCTGTTCGCCCACCAGCTCGGTGAGGTGCTCGGTCAGTGGCTGCTCGCCCGCCGGGTCGACGAAGACCTGCTGGACGCGCAGCAAGGTGTCGTAACCGGTCGTCCCCGCGCACCGCCAGTCGTCGGGCAGCTGCTCGTGGCCCTCGAGGATCTTCTCGGCCACGACCCAGGCATCCCCCGTCGCGTCGGCGAGCCGGGCGAGGTAGTCGCCGGGATCGGCCAGGCCGTCGGGGTGGTCGATCCGGAAGCCGTCGATCGTGCCGGCCCGGAACTCCTCCAGGAGCAGGCGGTGGGTGCGGTCGAAGACCTCGTCGTCCTCGACCCGCACGGCTGCCAACGTCGTCACGTCGAAGAAGCGACGGTAGTTGAGCCGGCTCCCGCCCTCGTGCCAGTCGCAGAGCCGATAGCGCTGAGCCGCCACGAGCGCCGGCAGGTCGAGCGCCTCGGTGCCGGGTCGCACGGGGAACACGTGGTCGAAGTAGCGCAGCACGGTCTCGTTGCCGTGCGGGCCTCCTCCGGCCTCGACGGCGAGCTCGCCCGCGGCGAGCACCGACTCGAGCGACTGACCGAGAACAGGAACGAGCACCCGACCGTCCTCGGCCTCCCAGTCCACGTCGAACCAGTGGGCGTGGTCGGACTCACGACCATCGCGGAGCAGGAACCACCAGGGATGGTTGAGCGAGGCCGGGGTCGGGGTCGTCATGTGGTTGGGGACCACGTCGACGACCGTCCCCAGCCCTGCCTGCCGAAGGGCGGACGTCAGCAGGTCGAAGCCCTCCGACCCGCCGGCCTCCTCGTTGAGGAACTCGTGGCTGACCACGTCGTAGCCGTGCGCCGACCCGGGAGCCGGAGCGAGGATCGGAGACAGGTAGGCGTGCGAAACCCCCAGTGCCGCAAGGTAGTCAGCCTGGTCGGCGGCATCGCCGAAGGTGAACTCAGGCTGGATCTGCAGCCGGTACGTCGCGGACGGCACGACCCGCCCCGGTCCCGGTCGGTGCGGCGTTGCACCACTCGGCATACCTGTCTGCCTTTCGTTCATCGGCGGGCGGCGGCCGCTCCAGCGGGCGATCCGGAGGAAATCGGGCGAGGACAGCGCAGGACGACGACGCTGCGGCCGTGCGCCTTCACCTTGGCGTCGGGCTTGTACTCCTTGGCCTCGACCTCTTGCGCGGACGTGTCGAGCTCGGTGACCCAGCGTTCGCCGTACTCCTTGCCCGGCAGGACGAAGGGCAGCACGTCGTGGTGGCCGTTGAAGATGACCAGGAAGTGGTCGTCGAGCGTCTGCTGGCCGCGGGAGTCGGGCTCGGGGATGGTCTGCCCGTTGAGGAAGACCATCATCGAACGGGCATAGCCGTTGGCCCAGGAGTCCTCGTCCATGTGGTTGCCACCGGGCTCGAACCACGCGATGTCGCCGACGGCGCTCTCGCCGCCGTGGTCGGCCGAGCCGGCGAAGAACCGGCGGCGGCGGAAGACCGGGTGGTCGCGCCGCAGCTCGACGAGCCGCTGCGTGAACGAGATGAGGTCGAGCTGGTCCTGGTCGAGGTCCCAGTCGATCCAGGAGATCTCGTTGTCCTGGCAGTAGCCGTTGTTGTTGCCACCCTGGGTGCGACCGAGCTCGTCACCGTGCAGGAGCATCGGCACGCCCTGCGAGAGCAGGAGCGTCGCGAGCATGTTGCGCTGCTGGCGCAGCCGCAGGGCGTTGACCCTCTTGTCCTTCGAGGGACCTTCGACGCCGCAGTTCCAGGAGCGGTTGTGGCTCTCGCCGTCGTTGCCGTCCTCGCCGTTGGCGGCGTTGTGCTTCTCGTTGTAGGACACCAGGTCCCGCAGCGTGAAGCCGTCGTGGGCGGTGACGAAGTTGATCGACGCGATCGGCTTGCGACCACTGTGTTCGTACAGGTCGCTGGAGCCGGTGATGCGCGAGGCGAACTCGCCGAGGGTCGCGCTCTCGCCGCGCCAGAAGTCACGCACGGTGTCGCGGTACTTGCCGTTCCACTCCGTCCACAGGGGCGGGAAGTTGCCGACCTGGTAGCCGCCGTCGCCGACGTCCCACGGCTCCGCGATGAGCTTGACCTGGCTGACCACCGGGTCCTGCTGGACGAGGTCGAAGAACGCCGACAGCTTGTCGACCTCGTGGAACTGACGGGCCAGCGTCGCAGCGAGGTCGAACCGGAACCCGTCCACGTGCATCTCGGTCACCCAGTAGCGCAGCGAGTCCATGATCAGCTGCAGGACGTGCGGGTGGCGCATGAGCAGGCTGTTGCCGGTGCCGGTGGTGTCGTAGTAGTGCGCCTTGTCCTCGTCGACGAGCCGGTAGTAGGCGGCGTTGTCGATGCCACGGAAGCAGATCGTGGGGCCGAGCTGGTTGCCCTCGGCGGTGTGGTTGTAGACCACGTCGAGGATGACCTCGATACCCGCCTCGTGGAGCGCCTTGACCATGCCCTTGAACTCGGCCACCTGCTCGCCGCGGGTGCCGTAGGCCGCGTAGCCGTTGTGCGGCGCGAGGAACCCGATCGTGTTGTAGCCCCAGTAGTTCGACAGGCCCTTGTCGCGCAGCGTGAAGTCGTTGACGAACTGGTGCACCGGCATCAGCTCGATGGCCGTGATGCCGAGGCCCTTGAGGTGCTCGATGACCACCGGGTGGGCGATGCCGGCGTAGGTGCCGCGGATCTCCTCCGGGATGTCGGGATGGGTCTCGGTCAGGCCCTTGACGTGGGCTTCGTAGATGACGGTGTTGTGGTACTCGTGCCGCGGGAGGCGGTCCTGACCCCAGTCGAAGAAGGGGTTGATCACCACACCCATCATCGTGTGGCCGAGGCTGTCCTCCACATTCGCCCGGGCGGGGTCCTCGCTGGGCGAGTCGAAGTCGTAGGAGAACAGCGACTGGTCGCCGTCCGGCTGGCCGTCGATCGCCTTGGCATAGGGGTCGAGCAGCAGCTTCTGGGGGTTGCAGCGGTGACCGTTGGCCGGGTCGTAGGGACCGTGGACGCGGTAGCCGTAGCGCTGTCCGGGCTGGACGCCGGGCAGGTAGGCGTGCCACACGAAGCCGTCCACCTCGGGCAGCTGGATGCGGGTCTCCGCACCCTCGTCGTCGATCAGGCAGAGCTCGACCTTCGTGGCCACCTCGGAGAACAGCGCGAAGTTCACGCCGGTGCCGTCGAACGTCGCGCCGAGCGGGTAGGACTTGCCGGGCCAGATTTCCATGCATCGCCTTCGTCGTAGAGCAGCCCTCGTCCTGGGGCCGTGGTGAAGAAGGACGTCGACGGCCTCCAGCGAACCCATTGTGCCCGACTAAGCACCTTTCAACCGCCACCTGCGCCACACGTGCTAAGCAAGCGCTTAGTACACTTCGCGGCATACCTCGTCGCACCCCGTGCGGCCCAGATCGGGAAATCACCTCAAGGAGCCCCTCGATGAGCACCCAGCGCACCGCGATCGTCACCGGAGCCGCCCGCGGCATCGGCGCAGCAACGGCCAAGCGTCTCGCCGCGGCGGGGCATGCCGTGGCCGTCCTCGACCTCGACGAGTCAGCCTGTGCCGACACGGTTTCGGCGATCACGGACGCCGGCGGGAGGGCGCTGGCTGTCGGCGTGGACGTGGCCGACGCCGCCCAGGTCGAGGCTGCCGTCCAGCGCGTCGCCGACGAGCTCGGAGCCCCCACGATCCTGGTGAACAACGCAGGCATCACCCGCGACAACCTGCTGTTCAAGATGACTGAGGACGACTGGGACGCCGTCATCAACGTGCACCTGCGCGGGTCGTTCCTGATGACGCGCGCCGTCCAGGGCTACATGACCAAGGAGAAGTTCGGCCGCATCGTCAACTTGTCCTCCAGCTCTGCGCAGGGCAACCGCGGCCAGGTCAACTACTCGGCGGCCAAGGCGGGTCTGCAGGGCTTCACCAAGACCCTGGCCATCGAGCTCGGGAAGTTCGGCGTGACCGCGAACGCCGTGGCGCCGGGGTTCATCCAGACCGAGATGACCAAGATGACGGCTGAGCGGCTCGGCGTCTCGTTCGAGGACTTCATCGCCCACTCGGCGGCCGCGATCCCGGTGCAGCGGGTCGGCCAGCCCGAGGACATCGCCGCCACGATCGGCTTCCTCTGCTCCGAGGACGCCGGCTTCGTCTCCGGCCAGGTCATCTACGTCGCAGGCGGCCCGCTCGACTGAACCGGTCCGCTCCCGGACGGTCGCAAGGCGACCATCGGCAGCTCGGCGACCATGCGCCGGCGCGCCTCGGCGCTCCCGTCGTAACGCCAGCCGAGCAGCGCAGTCAGCGTCCACCGCACGAGCGGTGCGATGAGCAGGTTGCGCCGCTCATAGGCGGCATACACCTCTTCCGCCTCCTCGAGCCCCAGGACCCGGTATGCCGCGGGGCTGGGTCCGCGTCCGAAGTCCACCGCGGCGGGCCCACCGGCTTCGAGGTTGCGGAACCAGTCGGCGCTGGTTCCGTAGCCCGACACGACGGTCGCCTCACCGGTCGACCGGTCGTAACGCACCACCTCCACGACCACGTCGAAGCTCTGGCCGCTGCGTCGGCCGGTGTGGGTGAGCTGCAGGAAACGGTGACCGAGGATCCAGCCGAACCCGTTGGCGTACAACGCCTTCGGGAGCGCGAAGAGCGCGCGCAGCCAAGGCTTGAGGTCCTGGCTGCGGGTTCCCGGCACGTGCCCACGCTACGCCGGCCACGCGGCATACCCCTTGACAGCCGGACGTCCTCGGGTTGATAGTTTCCTTAGCAGTTAATAAACCGATTGGTTAAGGACTATGGACCACGATCCGCTCAGCACCACCTTCGCCGCCCTGGCGGACCCCACGAGGCGCGCCATCCTCGAGCGCCTCGCCGGGGGCGACCTCACGGTCGGGGAGCTCGCTGAACCCTTCGCCATGACCCTGCCGGCCATCTCCAAGCACCTGTCCGTGCTGGAGCGGGCCGGGCTGATCGCCAAGGACCGTGACGGGCAGCGGCGACACTGCCGGATCACCGCCACACCACTGAAGAGCGCGACGTCGTGGCTCGAGGAGTACCGCCGCCACTGGGAGGCCAACCTCGACCACCTCGACGCCTACCTCACCCGCATCCAGGGGTCCGCATCCCCGGGTGCACACCGCGACACACCCACCACCTCAGTTCACGAGGAGAAGTCATGAGCAACACCGCTGCCGAAACCAACCAGCGCGCCACTGTGACCCACCAGGGCAGCGAGCTGGTCATCACAAGAACCTTCGCCGCACCCGCAGCCCTCATCTACGAGGTGATGACCACGCCGGAGCACATCCGCCGGTGGTGGGGCGCCGGCCACGGCGAGGTCACCGTCTGCGAAGTAGACCTCCGCGTCGGTGGTCGCTGGCACTTCGCCCAGGTCACCCCGGGTGGCGACGAGGTGTCGTTCTCCGGCGAGTACCGCGAGCTCGACCCGCCGGAGCGTCTCGTGCACACCGAGATCTTCGACAACATCCAGAGCCCGCCGTCGCTCATCGAGTCGACGTTCACCGAGCAGGACGGCCTGACGACGCTGAGGGCAGTGATCACGTACGACTCCCCCGAGACCGTCGAGATGGTGCTCGCCTCCGGCATGGAGGTCGGGCTCAACGACTCCTACGACGCCCTCGAGAAGGTCGCCCAGGGGCTCGCAGGCTGAGGCAGACGCCCGCCAGCAGCGGACCTCAGGCGCCGAGCACCACGATGCGTCCGGTGCTCTCTCCGGCCCCGAGCCGGGTGAGGGCACTGCGCGCATCCTCGAACGGCACCTGTTGGGAGACAAAGGGTTTGATGGCCCCGGCGGATGCCCACTTCCTCAGCTGAATGTGGGCAGCCTCTGCCACGACGTGGTCACGTTGGAGGTAGAGCCCCCAGTGCAGACCCAGGATCGAGTAGTTCTTGACGAGGGCGTGGTTGAGGGCCGGGGTGGGGATGGTCCCGCTCGTGAAGCCCACGACGACGATCCGCCCCTCGAAGGCAATGACCCTGGTCGACGCCTCGAAGGCGTCACCACCCACGGGGTCGAACACCACGTCGGCACCGTCAGGACCCACTGCCTCCTTGAGGGCCGTCACGAGGTCGCCGGCCGAGCGGTCGACCACGACGTCTGCACCGGACTGGCGGGCGACGTCTGCCTTCGCGGCATTGCCGACCACGGCGACGACCCGCGCACCGAGGGCCTTGCCGACCTGCACCGCCGCCAGACCGACGCCTCCCGCGGCGGCGTGCACGAGGAGCGTCTCGTCGGCTTGCAAGGCAGCCCGACGGACCAGCCCCACGTAGGCTGTCTGGTAACCGATCGTCAAGGCGCTCGCCTCGGCGTCGGAGAGGGACAGCGGTGCGGCGAAGGCGCCCGTCGCGGGCATGAGGCACACCTCTGCCAGCCCGCCATGGGGGATGGCCGTGGTGCCGACGACCCGGTCGGCCACGGCGAAGCCGGTGACCCCCTCGCCGACCTCGAGCACCTCGGCACACACCTCGACTCCCGGCGTGAACGGCAGGTCCGGTCGCACCTGGTAGTGACCGCGTGCCATGAGCACGTCGGGGAAGTTCAGGGCAACGGCGAGCACGCGCACCAACAGGTGGCCCGGCTGGACGCGCGGCTGGGGGCGCTCGGTCAGCCACATCACGTCAACCGGCTCGCCGAGGGAGGTGACCTGCCACGCCTTCACGGAATCTCCTGGTGTCAGTGTCGGTGTCGGTCGGTGCCCATGGTGTCAGTCGGCGCCGCTGCTGTCAGTCGGGGCTGCTGTCAGTCGGGGCTGCTGTCAGTCGGGGCCGGTGTCAGTCGGGGCCGGTGTCAGTCGGTGCCCATGGTGACCGCCGGGAGGGCGGCCGCCATCCTGCGCATCCCGGCAAGCCAGCGGTCGGGGTCGGCTGCCCGGCCGGCATACATCTCGGCCACCTCGGGGTGCGGCAGGACGAGGAACCGTCCATCATCCATCGCGGTCATGAGGTCGCGCGCGACGTCATCGGGGTCGACCGCGCCCGGCTCCATGAGGGCCCTGCCGGCCGAACCGGAGTTCCAGAGCATGTCGGTGCGCACTCCCTGCGGGCACACCGCGTGGACGCGAATGCCCTTGTCTCCGTAGGTCATGGACAACCACTCGGCAAAGGCGAGGGCGCCGTGCTTGGTCACGGCATAGGGGGCGGCCCCCGGGATCGACAGCAGACCCGCAGCCGACACGGTCGCGACGAACGTGCCGCTGCCCCGCTCGATCCACTCGGGGACGAGCAGGCGTGCGGCGCGGACGTGGGCCATCACGTTGACGCTCCACGACACCTCCCAGGCCTTCTCGTCGACGGCCTCGGTGCCGCCGCGCGCCACGCCTGCGTTGGCACAGAACACCTCGATCTCGCCGAGGTGGTCACGGGCCGCGGCGACCAGGGCCGCCACACCTGCCTCGCTTGATGCGTCGCCGGGGATGGCGAAGGCCCCGAGCTCATGGGCTGTGGACTCCGCTGCCTCCGCGTCGAGGTCGTTGACCACGACCGTGGCGCCGGCGGCGACGAACGCCTTGGCGTAGGCAGCGCCGATCCCCCGGCCCCCGCCCGTCACGATCACGCCGCGCCCGGTCAGGTCAGGGCTCACAGGTTGCCTCCGAGCGTGACGCCACCGTCGACGACGAGGGTCTGCCCGGTGACCCAGCTGGCGTCGCGCGACAGCAGGAACGACACGGCTCCCGCGATGTCCTCCGGGGCGCCGAGCCGCTTCAACGGATAGGCCGCGGCCACCTTCTCCTCCCGACCCTCGTAGAGGGCCTGGGCGAACTGCGTCTTCACGATCGCCGGAGCGACGGCGTTGACCCGAATGGCGGGTCCGAGCTGGTAGGCCAGCTCGACGGTGAGGTGGATGAGGGCGGCCTTGCTCACGGCATACCAGCCGATGGTGCCGGTGGCGCCGAGCCCGGCGATGGACGCGACGTTGACCACGGCTCCGGGCCGATCGCCTTGGCCCAGTCCGGCCGCGATGGCCTTCTGGATCCACGAGAACGCGGCCAGCACGTTGACGTCCATGATCTTGCGTGCGACGTCGAGCGGGGCGTCGAGCATGGGGCCGTAGGCCGGGTTGATGCCGGTGTTGTTGACCAGGTGGTCGAGCCCTCCGAACCGCTCGTGAGCGACCCGGATGACCTCGTCCTGGTGTGCCTCGTCCGCGGCATTTCCTGCCACACCAATGGCTTTCGACTCGCCACCGAGGTGCTCCACGGCCTCGGCCAGGGCCGCAGGCTTGCGCGCCGTGATCACGACCCGGGCACCCTCGGCGACCAGCTTCTCGGCGATACCGAGCCCGATACCTCGCGAGGCTCCGGTGACGATCGCGACCGTTCCCTCGTGGACCCCCTGTCCGGCGGTCACCTCAGAGCCCGAGGTCGCGGCCGATGAGCTCCTTCATGATTTCGTTCGACCCTGCCCAGATCTTCGAGACCCGTGCATCGCGCCAGGCGCGGGCCACGCGGTACTCGTTCATGAAGCCGTAGCCACCGTAGAGCTGGACGCACTCGTCGAGGACGTCGTTCTGAACCTGGGCGGACCACCACTTCGCCTTCGCCGCGTCGACGGCGCTGAGCTTCTGCTCGGCGTGCGCCGCGATGCAGTCGTCGACGTAGGCCTGGGTGACCTCGAGCTTGGTCTGCAGCTCGGCCATCTTGAACTTGTTGTGCTGGAACGACCCCACGGGCTGGCCGAATGCCTTGCGCTCCTTGGTGTACGCGACGGTCTCGCGGAAGATCTGGAAGGCGTGGGCGGTGTTGGCCACCGCTGCGCCGACGCGCTCCTGGGGCAGTCGCTGCATCATCGAGACGAAGCCGAGCCCCTCGGCGCCCAGCCGGTTGGCGTCGGGGACGCGCACGGCCTCGAAGAAGAGCTCGGAGGTGTCAGCCTCCTCCTGCCCGACCTTGTCGAGCTTGCGGCCGCGACTGAAGCCCTCCATGCCCGCCTCGACCATGAACAGGGTGATGCCCTTGGCGCCCTTGGAAGGGTCTGTGCGGGCGGCGACGATGACCAGGTCGGCCTGGTAGCCGTTCGTGATGAAGGTCTTGGAGCCGTTGAGCACCCAGTCGTCGCCGTCACGGACGGCGGTGGTCTTGAGGGCTGCGAGGTCGGAACCCCCCGACGGCTCGGTCATCGCGATGGCGCAGATGAGGTCACCGTTGGCCATGCCCGGCAGCCAGCGCTCCTTCTGCTCCTGCGTGCCGAGGTCGACGATGTAGGGCGGGCACACGTCCGAGTGGATCCCGAAGCAGGAGGACACGGCGAAGTTGAAGCCGGCGATCTCCTCGGCCGCGATCGCGTTGAAGCGGTAGTCGTCGGCACCCGCGCCGCCGAACTCCTCGGGGATGTCGAGGCCGAACAGACCCTGCTTGCCGGCTTCCTTCCAGATGTCGCGGTCGACCGACTTCACCTCGAGCATCTGCTCGGCACGGGGCTTGAGGGTGCGTTCGACGAACTCGCGGACAGAGCTGCGGAAGGCCTCGTGGTCGGGACCGTACACATTGCGGGGCATGACATTCCTCCAAGGTGACTAAGCGCTTGCTTAGTCTGCGATGACTGGGGCATGCTGTCAACCATGTCCAGCCCTCTACGCACCGTGGACTCCGTCACGGACGCGCCACACCGACTGCTCGAAGCAGCAGCCGAGGCGTTTGCCGACCGGGGCTTCCACGCGACCACCACGCGGGACATCGCCTCGCGGGCCGGACTGTCCCCTGCGGGCGTCTACGTCCACTTCTCCTCGAAGGAGGAGCTGCTCTACCAGCTCAGTCGCGAGGGCCACGAGGTGGCCCGCGACATGCTGTTGGCCGCCGCAAGCGGTGCCAGCTCCCCGACCGAGGCCCTGCGGGCGATCATGGGCCGGTTCGCGACCTGGCACGCCGAGCACTTCCGGGTGGCGCGCATCGTGCAGTACGAGTTCGCGAACCTCACCCCCGAGCACCGCGACGCCGTCCTGACACTGCGCAAGCAGATCGACGCGGTGGTGCGGGACGTCGTGACCGCCGGCGTCGCCAGCGGTGAGTTCACCGTCGACGACGTGCCCGACACGACCCTGGCGCTGATGTCGATGGCGGTCGACGTCGCCCGCTGGTACGACCCCGAGATCAAGCGCACGCCCGAAGCCATCGGCGCGGCCTACGCCGACCTCGGCCTGCGCCTCGTCCGGGCCGGCTAGCGCCGCCAGCGAGAACTAGCGAGCGTTTCCGTGGGAGTTCGGCTGGACCTGACTAGTCGCGGGTCAGCTTGCGGTAGGTGACGCGGTGCGGACGCGCCGCGTCGGCCCCGAGGCGCTCGATCTTGTTGGCCTCGTAGGACTCGAAGTTGCCCTCGAACCAGTACCACTTGGCGGGGTCCTCGTCGTCGCCCTCGAAGGCGAGGATGTGCGTCGCCACCCGGTCGAGGAACCACCGGTCGTGGCTGATGACCACTGCACAGCCGGGGAACTCGAGCAGGGCGTTCTCGAGCGAACCGAGCGTCTCCACGTCGAGGTCGTTGGTCGGCTCGTCGAGGAGCAGCAGGTTGCCACCCTCCTTGAGGGTGAGCGCCAGGTTGAGGCGGTTGCGCTCGCCACCGGAGAGGATGCCGGTCTTCTTCTGCTGGTCGGGACCCTTGAACCCGAACTGCGACACGTACGCGCGGGAGGGGATCTCGACGTGGCCGACGTTGATGTAGTCGTGGCCTCCGGACACGGTCTCCCAGAGGTTCTTGGCCGGGTCCAGGCCGCCGCGGCTCTGGTCGACGTAGGAGATCTTGACCGTCTCACCGACCTTGACCGAGCCGCTGTCGGCCTCCTCGAGCCCGACGATGGTCTTGAAGAGCGTGGTCTTGCCGACCCCGTTGGGACCGATGACGCCCACGATGCCGTTGCGCGGCAGGGTGAAGGACAGGTTGTCGATCAGGACGCGGTCACCGAAGCCCTTCTTGAGGTTCTTGACCTCGATGACCGTCGAGCCGAGGCGCGGACCCGGTGGGATCGCGATCTCGTCGAAGTCCAGCTTGCGCGTGCGGTCGGCCTCGGCGGCCATCTCCTCGTAGCGGGCCAGGCGGGCCTTGGACTTCACCTGACGGGCCTTGGCATTGGAGCGGACCCACTCGAGCTCCTCCTTGAGTCGCTTGGAGAGCTTGGCGTCCTTCTTGCCCTGCACCTGCAGACGGGCCTGCTTCTTCTCGAGGTAGGTCGAGTAGTTGCCCTCGTAGGGGTAGGCGCGGCCGCGGTCCAGCTCGAGGATCCACTGGGCGACGTTGTCCATGAAGTAGCGGTCGTGGGTCACCGCGACGACGGCGCCGTGGTAGGCCGCGAGGTGCTGCTCGAGCCACAGGACGGACTCGGCGTCGAGGTGGTTGGTGGGCTCGTCGAGCAGGAGCAGGTCGGGCTTCTGCAGCAGCAGCTTGCACAGTGCCACGCGGCGGCGCTCACCACCCGAGAGCACGGTCACGTCGGCGTCCGGCGGCGGGCAGCGCAGTGCATCCATGGCCTGCTCGAGCTGGGAGTCGAGGTCCCAGGCGTCGGCGGAGTCGATCGCCTCCTGGAGCTTGCCCATCTCCTCCATCAACGCGTCGAAGTCGGCGTCCGGCTCGGCCATCTCGGCGGAGATCGCGTTGTAGCGGTCTAGCTTGGCCTTGATCTCGCCGGCGCCCTCCTCGACGTTGCCGAGGACCGTCTTCTCCTCGTTGAGCTCGGGTTCCTGCATGAGGATCCCCACGGTGAAGCCGGGCGTGAGGCGGGCTTCACCGTTGGAGGGGTGGTCCAGCCCGGCCATGATCTTCAGGACCGAGGACTTGCCGGCTCCGTTGGGCCCCACCACGCCGATCTTGGCGCCGGGGTAGAAGGAGATGGTCACGTCATCGAGGATGACCTTGTCGCCGTGGGCCTTGCGGGCCTTCGACATGACGTAGATGAACTCGGGCATGGGGGCAAGGCTATCGGCCGGGGCCCCCACGCCCGAATCCGCGTCAGACGGCCGAGAGCTCGCGCTCGGCCTCGCCGCGAGGCACCAGACCCGTCGGCTCCTGCGACACGATGTAGTCGTCGGTCTCGGGATCGCCGGCGCCCTGGCCGGCCCCAGTGTCGCGTCGAGCAGCAAGGTCGCCGGGGTCGTAGGAGCCGAAGTCCTCCTCCTGGGCCGGAGGCTCACCCTCGAGCGCCGCCATCGCACCCTGGACGCCCTCGTCCGCCATCCGGTCGTGGGTGTCCAGCTGCGCCCGGGTCACCCGTGCGAGGGCGGTGGTCCCCCAGCTGAGGTCGTGGCCGACGTTGTAGGCGTCGATCTCGACGGACGTGGCGTGGGTGTTGTCCTGACGCATCCACTGGTTGACCCGCAGGCGTCCGTAGACGACCACGGGCTCGCCCTTCTTGAGCGAGTTGGCCACGTTGGCGCCGAGGGACCTGAAGGCCGTGACGTTGTAGAAGCTGGTGCCGGCGTCCTCGTACTCCCGCGTCTTCGGGTTCGGCCGTCGCACGGTCGACGCCAGCCGGAAGGCCGCGAAGGGCACCCCGTTGCGTGTCGTGCGCGACTCCGGATCGGCAACCACTCGGCCGGTCACCGTGATGTAGGACTCGTTCATCTGGCTCACCTCATCTGTGTGTCGTTTCCCTGGGGGTTTGACGCAAACAGTGAGGCAGGGCGAGATCGCGGGCGAGCGTGCGCAGGCGTGGCTGTGGACGAGGGCAAGGGGCGGGACGTGGTTGTGCACAGACCCCAGCGCATCCGTGCCGTATCCAGGCACCCACGGAGAACCCGGATGCCCCAGCCGCTCCGGGTGCGGGTACGCCTAGCGACGCGAGCTGGCCGGGGCCAGCCGCACCTCCGCGCGGTCCAGCGACTCACGGGTGGCGCGGTGCCGGTCGAGGACGAGTCGCACCGGACCGACGATCCGCTCACGGGCGACCCCGGCGACCTTGTCGGTCAACATGTTCCGAACGCGCTGTCCGCGGCGCCGGGCGCCGGCGCGACCGAGGGTGCGGGCGAGCGCTGCGAGCGCAAGCCCCAGCAGCAGGCCTCCGGCGAACATCAGCAACGGGTAGGGCAGTGGTCCGAGCCGTGGCGTGTCCAGCTCGGGAAGCGCCAACCATCCCATCACCACGAGCACGGCCAGCCAGAGGAACCCGAGGGCCGCGACGAAGGCAAGGACGAGCTGGGCGAGCCCGAAGACCTGCCACCACACCGGGGGGCGCATCTTCAGTGAGGTGCCCACGACCGCCTGGTCGAGGGCGTCCGCCAGCTCGGGACCGGGCGGCGTGGCCGCGTCGGCAATCGCTTCGGCCCACCGGTTCGGCAGGCCTTGCGCCGCCTCGTCCCCGACCTTCCGGGTGGCCAGCTCGACGGCCGACCGGGCGGCAGGGGTGGGCGGTGGGAGCGACGAACGCCCCAGAACGGTTCGCACGTCGCCCGCAGTGACGGCGAGCTTCTCCTCCACCGCGTCGCGGGTGTTGAGGCGCAGCCGCTTCATCGGGTCGGGGCGCAGGGCTCGCACCCAGCGGGTGAACGGCCATCCGGTGCGCCCCCAGGCCTGGTTGCGGTAGTCGCGCTCGACGGCCGCCACCACCGTCGGGATCCCGGCGGCACGCGAGAGCGCGTCGACCAGCTCGGCGTCCACCGTGTCGGACAGGGTCGGTTCGGTCACGGCCACTCCCCCGCGCAGGGTGGTCGCGCTGGCCGAGACGTCAGCGAGGAGCCGGTGCTGGGCCGCGTTCTGGGCAGCGACCGCCGTCGCCAGGCGCAACCGGAGGTCGTCGATCCCCGTGCCACCGGTGGCCGACGTGGAGATCACCTGGACCCCCGGGATGCCGTCCTCCGCCGCCAGCCGCGCGAGGTCGCGACGGATCTGACCCATCGCATCCGAGGACAGGCGGTCGGCCTGGTTGAGCACCACGACGGTCACGGCGTGGTGGGTGGACAGGGTGCGCAGGTAGTCGTCGTGCAGCCGGGCATCGGCGTACTTCTGCGGGTCGGTGACCCACACGAAGACGTCGACGAGCTCGAGCACCCGCTCGGACTCGGCGCGGTGCGCTTCGACCCGCGAGTCGAAGTCGGGCAGGTCGAGCAGCACCAGCCCGTCGAGGTTCCACGGGCTGTCGGGGCCGCCTGTCGGATCCGTCGTCAGGGGGTCCACGTGGTGGCGCTGGGCCACGGACAACCAGTCGAGCAGGTCGGTGGCGTCGTCGTCGCCCCACACGGCTGCCACCGGGCGGGACGTCGTCGGCCTCCTCGCCCCGACCACTGCCACGGTGGAGCCGACCAGGGCGTTGAACAGGCTGGACTTGCCCGAGCCCGTGGCCCCGGCGAGGGCGACCACCGTGTGGTTGCCGGTCTTGGAGATTCGCCCGGCGATCTTGTCGACCACCGCGCGAGCGGACGCGACCGCGGCCCGGTCGAGCTGGTTGCCACCTGCGGCGACCGCCTGCTCGAGGGCACGCGAGCGCGCGGTCAGCTCTTCGGCACTCACCGACTTGACCTGCTTGCTGCCCATCTTCAACGGGCTCATCGAACCGCCTTCACCGCTGCTGCCGCGTCGGCCAGGCGTTCGGCCTGGCCTGCTGTCGTCTCCACCCCGTCGAGGGCGCCGTCGTAGCGAAGTCGCTCCACGGCATACAGCTCCTGCACGTGCTCGAGCAGGCGCTTGCGAGCCTTCGCTGCCATGTCGCGCACCGCCTGGTCGCCGAAGATCGCCTCGAGCACCTTCTGGGCGAGCACTGCGGTGCCACCGGCGATGCCGACCTCGGCCCCGATCAGGCCACCGGTGTGGGCGAACGCCACCAGCATCAGGATCACCCCGATGCCGTTGAGGCCGTAGGCCGCGATGCGCGCCGTGGTGCGGCGGTCCTTGCCCTCGCCGCGCACGAGCTCGAGCACCTCGACCTGCCAGTCACGCACGAGCCGCTCGATCTGGGGCGACAGGTCGGTCGATGCCTTGGACAGCTCGGGAGTCTTGTCGAGCAGTCGATCTCCGCCGGGGAGCTGGCGCCACGTGCGGGCGACCGTCGCCGCGGCACCCTGCCCCTGGGCGTTGATGAGGGCGGCGACGCCGGTCTGGAGCGCCTCGCCCAGGTCGCCGGCGGGCGGGGCCTGGCCCTTCAGCGCCGCCGTGATCCGGTCACGCACCTTGGAGATCGTCGACTCGACCTGCTTGAAGAACTCGCCGGTGCCGACGTACTCCTGCCAGCGGGCCAGCACCTCGCCGCGCAGCAGGGTGCCGTCGGTCATGCCGTGCTCGACGTTGGCCAATGCCTCGCGGTATGCCGCGTGGGCGGCGTCGTGCAGCGCGTCGACGGCTTGCGCCTGCTGCCGGGTGGCCGTGACTAGGACCCCAGCCCGGTGGTCGAGGCTGCCGAGGGCGCCATCGAGGGTCTGCTTGACGATCACGGAGCGGGCCCGGGCGTCGCTGGCGAGCGCGGTCAACCACGAACGCAGGCGGGCGACGTCGGGCTCGGGCAGGCGTCCCTCGGCGGTCAGGTCGGCTTCGGGGATCCCGAAGATGGGCGCGGTGGACAAGCCTTGCTCACGCAACATCGAGGCGAGGTGGCTGCGGATGTCGGCCATCGCCTCGGGCGGCACACGGTCGAGCACGATGGCGATGGCGGTGCCGCGCTCGGACGCCTGGCGCAGCAGGTCCCACGGGACGGCATCGGCATATCGGGCGGCCGTGGTGACGAAGAGCCAGAGATCGGCTGCCGCGAGCAGCTGGGTCGCCAGCGCACGGTTGGCACTGACGACCGAGTCGATGTCGGGCGCGTCCAGCAGGGCCATGCCCGGGGGCAGCGAGCTCGACACGACCAGGCGCAGAGCGTTGACCCCGTCGTCGGGACTCCCTGCTCCCGTCACCCGGCTCAGCCCCGGCAGGACGCGGTCGTCGGAGAACCACCGCGCGTCCTGGGGGTGGTGGACCAGAACCGGGGTGGTCGTCGTCGGGCGCAGCACGCCCGAGCGGCTCACCTCGGCGTCGACGATGGAGTTGACCAAGGTGGACTTGCCCGCCCCGGTCGAGCCGCCGACGACCGCCAGCAGGGGCGCGTCGAGCGAGCGAAGCCGCGGGATGACGTAGTCGTCGAGCTGCTTGAGGAGGGCGTCGCGGGTGGTGCGTCCGGTCACCGCGTCGGGGATGTCGAGGGGCAGATCCGCCTGCTCGACCTGTTCACGAAGGGTCGTCACGGCGCCCAACATCGACATGGCGTCGTCCCTTGAAATCACACCGTAAGCCTAACGAATCGGACGCTGTGCACCGTGCGCGACAGACCCGGTGGGAGCAGTCGTTCGGTAAAGATCCTGTCCGGTCGGGGCCCTGGCCGACCAGGGGTGACGAGGGTCACCCCATCGTGTCGCTGTCGGGGGCTCGGGGCGCGGGGAAGGGCAGGTCTAGAAGCGTCGGAAGTAGTCGTCGTAACCGCTGGGCGTCGAGCCGTCGCCGGTGCTGGCGCGGGGCTGGAGGCGTTCGACGGGTTCGATCAGCTCGACACCGTCGAGGGTGAGGTCGTCGATGTTGGCGTCCTGGGCCGGCGCCGGCCGCCAGCGGCGGGGCTCCCGGGCGGGTTCGTCGTCCGGCTCGTCGAACTCCGCCGGCAGCCGCAGCCACCAGATCGCGGCCAGCGCGAGCAGGAGCAGGCAGACGACCGGCATGGCCACCCCGTTGAGCAGCTGCTCGGTCGTGTTGGGTCCGGGGTCGTACGTGACGGCCTCCGTGTCCGACGAGGGCGCGTTGGGATCACCCCGGACCAGTCCCAGTGCCGTGATCACCACGAAGGACAGGTTCAACAGGAAGGCGGCGACCCAGACGGCGAACGTCTCCCAGCGCAGCAGGCCGGCGTGGCTGACCGGCTGCGCGAAGTTGAGCATGCCGAGCACGGCCAGGAGCAGCAGCGACCCGATGAGGATCCCGGTGGGCGACTGGCCGTAGCCGAACCCGTACATCGCGAACGCGAAGAGCCTGTCGAGGAACGGCGTCGCCTCGGCGAGCTGCTCCCCGTTGGTCCCGAAGCTCTGGCTCGTCGACTGGAAGACCAGCCAGCTCTGGTAGGCCGTCGCGACCACAGCCACCGCCGCGGCCACCTCGAGCAGTCGAGCCGACAGGAACCACGTGCGCGGCAGGGTCCAGTCCAGCCGCACCGACGTCAGCTGCATCGTTGGCCCCTTCCTCCCGGCGTCCAATCTAATCGAGGGTGGCGCCGCCACAATGGCCTGATGCGCATCTTTGCCGCCGTCGTGCCGACCGAGACCGCCCTGGAGGACCTCGCCGATTTCCTCGACCCCCGCCGGGACGCCGGCCCGGACCTGCGGTGGACCGACTCCAGCCTCTGGCACGTCACCACCGCCTTCATGGCTGACGTGCCCAGCCGGCTCGTGGAGGCCCTGGTGGACGGGGTCGCCGAGGCCGTGGGCGAACGCCGTCCCATGTCGTTGCGCCTCAAGGGTGGCGGCGCCTTTCCCAACCCGTACGAGGCACGGGTCACCTGGATGGGCGTCGATGGGGAGTCGGAGTCCCTGGAGTCCCTCGCCGGGCTGGCGCGTGCCGTCCGCCGCGCCTGCAGCCACGTCGGCGCCAGCCCCGAGGGCGGGCCCTTCACGCCGCACCTCACCGTGGCCCGCTCGCGCCACCCCTTCGAGGCAACGCGGTGGCTGCGTGTCCTCGATGCGTATGCCGGTCCGACCTGGACCGCGGACGAGGTCACCCTCTTCGCGTCGCACCGGGGCGAGGGCAGGGGCCGCCCGCACTACGAACCCATCGCCGTGGTCGAACTGGCCGGCTGACCGGGCCGACCAAGGCACTCGCGCCCGCGGTGGGCGCCCCCGGCAGGACTCGAACCTGCGACCTAGAGATTAGAAGGCTCTTGCTCTATCCAGCTGAGCTACGGGGGCAATGGCGCAGAGTCTAGGACGAGCGTCCCCCATCACTCAGTTGCGCCAGGCGGCGCAGGGCGAGCTCGGCCAACAGGGCGGCGCCGTCGGGGACCACGGAGTCGTCGAAGTCCGCTCGCGGGGAGTGGTTGTCCGGAGCCGAGTCGAAGTCCGCGACCCGGCACGCGCTGAGGTTGACGTAGGCGCTCGGCACCAGCTGCCCCACGAAGGAGAAGTCCTCCGAACCCATCTCCGGGTCGCGTTGGTGGGCGTAGCGCTCCGCTCCGAACAGGTCGACGATCGTGTCCTTGGCGAACGCGTACTCGGCCTCGTCGTTGACCGTGACCGGGTAGCCCGGCAGGTGCTCGACCTCCGCCGTCAGGCCGTGCGCCTGCGCGAGCCGGGTCGCGAGCAGCTCGATCCTGCGACTGGCCTCTGCCCGCGCCTCCTCCGACAGGCTGCGCACGGTCGCCTCGAACACCGCGTCGTCGGAGATGATGTTGTCCTTGGTGCCGCCGACGAACTTGCCGACGGTGATGACGACCGGGTCGAAGACGTTGAACTGGCGCGTCACCAGCGTCTGGAGGGCGACGACGATCTCGCACGCCACAGGGATCGGATCCTTGGCACGGAAGGGCTGCGACCCGTGACCGCCCTCGCCCACGACCCGCACCCTGACCTCGTCGGCCGCCGCCATGAGGGGCCCCGGGCGTCCGAACCACGTCCCCAGCGTGTGCTCGGAGGAATACACGTGCAGGGCGTATGCCGCGTCGACGCGCCTCCCAGCCGCCTCGAGCAGGCCCTCGTCGATCATCGGTTTCGCGCCGCCGGGGCCCTCCTCCCCCGGCTGGAACATGAAGACGACATCGCCCGCGAGCTCGTCGCGCAGCTCGTGCAGGATGCGCGCGGCCCCCACGAGTCCCGCGACGTGCAGGTCGTGACCACACGCGTGCATCAGCCCCTCGTGGCGTGACACGAAGTCCAGCGGCAGGTCCTCGCGGACGGGCAGGGCATCCATGTCCCCGCGCAGCAGGACGACCGGCCGCCCGTCGCGGCGAGGTTCGGCGTCGCTCCCGGCGTCGCTCCCGGCGTCGCTGCCGGCGTCGGTCCCGGCGCCTCCGCGGCCGCGGAGCACGGCGACGACCGACGAGAGCGACTCCCCCAGGGTGATCTCGAGGTCCAGGCCGTCCAGTGCCGCGAGGACGGCCTGCTGCGTCAGCGGCAGCGACATCCCGACCTCGGGGATCTGGTGCAGCTCGCGCCGCAACGCGATGAGGTCCGGGCCGATGGTCGAGGCGATCTCGAGGGTGCGCACGCCCCGCACGCTAGTACGCCCCGAGGAAGTCCCTGCGGCTGGCGGTGATGGTCTGGAGCAGGTCACGTTCGGTCTCCAGCGCCCGCTCATCGGCGGCGCTGTGGTGCATCCGCGCCCGCAGCAGGGCCAGCTCGCTCGCGGAGTCCTGGAACCGGCGCATCGACCGAAGCATGGAGCGACCGCCCGAGGTCCTCGCCCAGACGCGGGCGGACCGGCGCCCGTTCATGGTCGCGAGCATGTGGACCTCGCTCGGTGACAGCCATCCGGCGTCGGCGTACTCACTGAGGTGACGGCCGATGAGGCGTCCCTCTCGGCGGCGCGCCCAGACCACCAGGGCCACGAAGGCGACGAAGATCGGCACCTCCACGAGGAGGTAGACCGACAGCAGCCCCGCTCCGCCCGTGATGGCCGCGAGGTTCCACACGGCGTGGGACAGCGCCGCCAGGAGGTAGCCGGCGACCGGTGCCAAGACCTTCAGCCCGCGGTGGCGCGTCGTGGCGGCGATCCCGATACCGATGCCGGTGAGCACCGTGAACATGGGGTGGGCGAACGGAGTGAACAGACAGCGCGCGATGAAGGTGCCGGTGAGCGACGCGTCGCCGCCGTGGTCGTAGGCCATGCCGAGGTACTGGATGTTCTCGGTGAACGCGAAGCCGGCCGCGACCACCCCGGCGTAGACCATCCCGTCGATGATCCCGTCGAACTCGCGACGCCGGAACCACCACACGAGCAGGACGAGCAGCCCCTTGCAGGCCTCCTCCACGAGCGGAGCCGAGAACACGGCCGTGGCGAGCATCGCGTCGTCGTCACGACCGGTAGCGGCTTGGAACGCGACATTGGCGCCCGTGTTGAAGACGCCTGCTGCGAGCGCAGCGACGAGTGCACCCCAGAGGAAGGCCGTCACGAGGTAGCGCCACGGCTCCGCCTCGAACCGGTCCAGCCACAGGAACGTCGGGATCACGATGCCCAGCGGGATGGCCGCGAGCACCACGGCCAGGAGAGTCGTGACCAGGCCCAGGGTCGCCCCGTAGTAGACGGACAGCACGATCGCTGCCAGGCCGAACCCCACGACGATGACACCCGTGAGCAGCCAGCCGCGCAGCCTGCCGCGACCGGTCCCGCCGGTGGACACGTGGCCCGGCGGCACGGAGGCCGGCCCACCCGCGGGCGAGGCGTCCGCGGCATACCCCTGCTCTGGTCCCCACGTCATGACGGGCAGGGTAGTCGAGGCGGACGTGGCGCCGCCCTGTCACCACTGGGCAATATGGTGGTCCGGTGACTGCCACCCCCACCGACCGCTCCGTCAACGACCGCATCGTCTGGATCGACTGCGAGATGACCGGGCTCTCCCTGGAGGCCGACGCCCTCATCGAGGTCGCGGCGCTCGTGACCGACTTCGAGCTCAACCAGCTCGGTGACGGCGTCGACGTCGTCATCACGCCCCCGGCCGAGGCGCTCGAGCAGATGGACGACTTCGTGCGCACCATGCACACCACCTCGGGGCTGCTCGAGGAGCTGGCCGGCGGCACGACGATGGAGGACGCCCAGGAGCAGGTGCTCGCCTACATCCGCGAGTGGGTGCCCGAGCCGCGCAAGGCGCCGCTGGGCGGCAACACCGTCGGCACCGACCGCAACTTCCTCGCCCGCGACATGGCAGAGCTCGAGGCCCACCTGCACTACCGCATCATCGACGTGTCCTCGATCAAGGAGCTGTCGCGGCGGTGGTACCCGCGCGCCTACTTCGGCTCGCCCAAGAAGTCCGGGGGGCACCGGGCCCTCGCCGACATCCGTGAGTCGATCGCCGAGCTGCGCTACTACCGCGAGGCTGTCTTCGTGGCACCCCCCGGTCCCGACACCGACACCGCCAGGGGCATCGCCGCGCGTCACGTGGTCAACCACAACTGACCTACGCGCGACGGCCCCTCGGTATGCCGCGGGGTCGCCGGCGGCGCCTCCCTCACCGACGCGCTGGTCTTCCGGGGTGGTCACGAGCACGGCTCCGGAACGGGTACTATTGGCGTCGCTTCCGCGGCCGGCATTGTCCGGTCGTGACGCATGGTGGGCGTAGCTCAGCTGGTAGAGCACCGCGTTGTGGTCGCGGGGGTCGCGGGTTCAAGCCCCGTCGCTCACCCCATACCGAAGGCCCCTGACCGAGCTGGTCGGGGGCCTTCGTCCTGCTCTGGTGCAGGGGACCAGGCGACGGGAGACTGGTCGCATGCCGGGCTGCTGCGACCCCCAGGGGTACGAGAAGATCTTCGGGCCCCGCTTCGCGCAACGACAGGCCCGTCGGTACCGCAAGCGCGGCCTGGGCTCGACCGAGCGCGACATGGTCGACTTCCTGGCCCGTCGAGGAGTGACAGGGGCCTCGGTCCTGGAGATCGGTGGCGGCGTCGGCGAGCTCCAGCTCGAGCTGCTGCGCCGTGGCGCGGCCCGGGCGACCAACCTCGAGCTCGTGGCCGCCTATGACGGGCCTGCCCGCTCGCTGGCCGAGGAGGCTGGCTTCTCCGATCGGATCGACCGACGGCTGCACGACATCGTCGAGGCGCCTGAGGAGGTCGAGATGGCCGACGTGGTCGTGCTGCACCGGGTCGTCTGTTGCTACCCGGACTACGAGCGGCTCCTGGGCGCCGCCGCGGACCACGCGCGGCACCTGCTGGTGTTCAGCCACCCACCGCGCACCCTGGGCACCCGGGCCTACATCTCGTTGCAGAATGCCGCGCTGCGCCTGATCCGTCGTCCGTTCCAGTCGTTCACCCATCCCCCCGAGGCCATGCTCGCGGTGTTGCGCGAACGCGGGCTCACACCGGTGCACGCTCGCCGCGGGCTCGTCTGGCACGTCGAAGGGCTGGTCCGCGAGGCCGGCTGACTCGCCCCACTGACTTTCGGGCCTACTGGCGGCTGGCTCTGGCGCTGGCTCTGGCGCTGACTCAGGGGCTGGCTCAGGGGTGTTGGACCCGATCCCGCCTCTGTCCGGCAGGATGGTCGGGTGTTCATGGACTCCGACGGCAAGCGCAGGGCCATCCGGATCGGTGTCTGGGTGGCGATCCTCGGACTCCTCCTGGGCGTGCTGAGCTCGCTCGTCATGGCGACGGGCGCCGACGCCCACGCGGCGCTGAAGTCGATCTCCCCCAAGGACGGCTCCTCGCTGGCCACCGCGCCGACGCGGGTAGTGCTGACCTTCAACGAGCCGATCGGCACCAGCTTTGCGACCGTGACCGTCACCGGAGCCCAGGGTGCGGTGTCTACGGGCAGGGCGGCGGTCGACGGCGTGACCGTCACCCAGGCCCTGGCACCCGACCTGCCGAACGGCCGCTACACCGTCGCCTTCCGCGTCGTGAGCGAGGACGGGCACCCGGTGTCGGACAAGGCGACCTTCACGGTGGCCGCAGCTTCGACGCCCCCGTCAACGGCGACCAGTGCTCCGTCGGCCACACCCCTGCCGGCGACCGTGGACTCGGCCACGGCAAGCCCGACGCCAACCGTCGCCGATGATGCCGCCGACGCCAACAGCGGCCGCGGTCTGCGGATCGGGTTGGCCGTCGGCGTCGCCGCTCTAGCCCTGGCCGGCGGGACCGCGCTGGTCGCCTCCGGTCGCCGTCGATCCGTCGACGATCCGGGCGAATGAGCCGTGACGTCAGCCGATTTCACCCCGCCCGCTTCGTCCTGCTAAGGTCTCTCCTCGCGCGCCATTAGCTCAATTGGCAGAGCAGCTGACTCTTAATCAGCGGGTTCGGGGTTCGAGTCCCTGATGGCGCACCATGTGATCTCTCAGGAGATCCCGGACAGGCCGGACCCAGGATTTGGGTCCGGCCTTCTGGTTTTTGGTTTGGGGCCGGGTGGTCTGCCGAGGGGCTGGTAGTTCCTGGTTGGGTCGAGGGTGAGCTCGCGGAGCAGTTCCCCGGTTGCGGCGTTGATGATCCGGACGTGGAGTCCGTCGACGAGTTTGAGGACCTGGGTGCCGGCGTGTTCGGCGCCGGTGCCGATGTGGTGCATTCGGCCGTTGAGTCGCAGGCTGAGCTTGCCGTCGGGGTCGACCTTGTCGCTGAGGACTCGGGCGTGGGAGTCCTTGGTTCGGTCGGCGCTGGGGCCGGTCTTGGGGCGGGCGTGGTAGGTCGTCGCGGGGGTGGCGCGGTGTGGCAGGGAGCTGTGTGGGCGGGTGGTGTTGTAGGTGTCGACGAAGGTGTCGATGAGGGCTTGCAGCTGCGCGGTGGTGCTGGGCTGGGTGGGTTGTGCGGCGAGCCATTTCTTCAGGGTCTGCTGGAAGCGTTCGACCTTGCCGCAGGTGGTGGGGTGGTTGGGTCGGGAGTTCTTCTGGGTGATGTTGAGCCGGTGCAGCTCGGTCTCCAGGGCGGTGTGTCCACCGCGGCCGCCGGAGAACCGGGCCGTGTAGACCATGCCGTTGTCGCTGAGCACGGAGGCGGGGTAGCCGTGTTCGGCGGCGGTGTCGCGGAAGGTGTCCAGCACGATGCGGCCGTTGATTCGCCGGTGGGCTGAGACGTGTAGGGCGTAGCGGGAGTGGTCGTCGAGCCAGGTGAGGATCTCGATGTCGGTGCCGGCGGGTGCGCCGTCGGTGAGGCGGTAGTGGGTGAAGTCGGACTGCCAGGTCTCGTTGGGTTGTTCGGCGGCGAAGCGGATGTAGGAGGCTTTTGGTCGCTTCTTCGGTTGCCGGACGACCAGGCCTTGCCGGGTCAGGGTGCGGGCGATGGTGCTGGTCGAGACCTGGACGTTGTGGTGGTGCCGTAGGTGCCAGGCGATGGTGTCTGGTCCGGCGTCCATGCCGTACTCGGTCAGCTGTTTGCGCAGCCGGATGATCAGGTCGATCGTCGCGGGCGCGATTGCGGTGGGGCTGGTCGTGGGTCGTCTCGATCGTGGTTCGAAGGCGGCGTCGCCTTCGGCGCGGTAGCGGGCGAGCAGTTCGTAGGTCCACGAGCGTGAGACGCCGTAGGTTCGCGCCACCTCGGCGACCCTGCGTCCTTCGATCTCGATCGCGGTGATGACCAGCCGGGCTTTGGACACGCCAGCAGCCTCGTCGCGGAATCCACCTTGAGGCCTCAAGTGTCCGGGATGTCTTGAGAGACCTGTCCGGGATGTCCTGACGGATCACACCTGATGGCGCACCACCCTCGAAGGGGCCGATCGCACTGCGACGGCCCTTTCGCCTTCTCCGGTCAACGTCGCCTCCATCACCGTGGGCCTCCAGTCCGCTCATGGCTCAGGGCTGAGGGTCAGCGATGAGCACCACGTGGACGCGTTCGTCCGCGACGTCGAGCTCCCTCGAGTGCACCAGACGTGGGCCTCGGGATGACATCAGACCCTTGACAGGCTAACGCCGTTAGCCCATGCTGCCACTCAGAGGCTAACGCCGTTAGCCTACATCTGGAGGAGAGCTGCCATGAAGAATGTCACGACCGTCATCGACATCCCGGTCACCCAGGAGCGGGTGTGGGCCACGCTCGTCGACACCGCTGCATACCCCTCCTGGAACCCGTTCATCACGAAGCTGTCCGGAGAGCTGGCCGCTGGCCAACGGCTCGAGGTCAGGATTGCGCCTTCCGGCGGTCGAGCCATGACGTTCAAGCCCACAGTGACGCAGGTCGAGCCCGGCCGCCGCTTGGAGTGGCTCGGCACCGTGGGCATCAAGGGCATCTTCGACGGCCGACACGCGTTTTCCTTGGAGTCCTTGGGAGACCAGGGCACCCGGCTCACGCAGTCCGAGGAGTTCAGCGGCATGCTCGTTCCGTTCGCCGGGAAGGTGCTGGCGCGCACCCGAGCCGGTTTCGAGGCCATGAACGACGGGCTACGGCAGCGGGCGGTAGCGGGCAAGGCTGCATGAGCCGCCTGGAGGAGATCGTCGACGTCGCCCAGAGGTTGCTGGAAGACGAAGGGACGGGAGCCCTGTCAATGCGACGCCTCGCGAGCGAGCTCGGCATCCAGGCGCCTTCGTTGTACAAGCACGTCGAGGGCAAAGAACAGATCGAGGCGGCGCTTCAGGAACGGGCACTGACCCAGTTGGGTAACGCCCTGCACCCCGCCGGCGATCTCCGTGCCCTTGCCCACGCGTACCGCCAATGGGCGCTGGCACATCCACGTCTGTACGAGCTGACGACGAGAAGGCCATTGCACCGCGACCAACTCAGGGACGGCGTGGAGACGGCTGCGTCAGCACGCCTGGTGGCCCTGGCCGGCTGGAACGTGGACCGGGCGCGCGCTCTCTGGGCCGCGGCCCACGGGCTGGTCGACCTCGAGCTGGCGAACCGGTTCCCCGAGGATGCGGACGTCCAAGCTGCCTGGGACGCCTTGGTGGCGGCATTCGACCCCGGCCCCGACAACCGCGCCGACTCCAGCGCGAGCTGATCATTTGCCCGGTGGATAAGTGATCAGCTTCAGCCGCCGTTGACAAAGCCGCGCCCAAGAGAGCCCCTGACCTGCGCTTGGCCGGACTGGCGTCTGTCTCTCGTGGCGGACTTGTGCGCGTTGAACGTCACTCGGATCTGTACCTTCTCCGAGATGGCAGCTCTTCGCCGGACCCTGCCTCACCACCGCACCGCGGCGGAGGGCCTTGGGGTAGGCCTCCCCGATTCGATTGGCCGGTGCGACTCATGGGCCTGAACTGGGCCCTCATGGTTGCCGCGGCCTTGTTGGTCGGGTTCGCCAAGACGTCCATCGGCGGAGTGGCGACAATCGCAGTCGCGTTGTTTGCGTTGGCGCTCCCGACAAGAGAGTCGACCGCAGCCTTGCTCGTGTTGCTGCTTGTAGGTGACTGCGTGGCGGTGTGGCGCTACCGCCACGCTGCCGACCTGCGGCTCCTGCGTGCGCTGATCCCAGCGGTCCTGCCCGGACTCGTTTTCGGGTCACTGTTCCTTGCCACGGTCGACGATGCCGTGCTGCGTCGCGGGATCGGAGTGATGCTCTTTGTCCTCGGCCTCCTGCAGCTCGTGATTCAGCGCGCAGAACGGGAAGTCGCGACACACGCATCGTCAAGGTGGGCGAGCCTCTCCACCGGCTTGGCAGCGGGTTTCGCCACGATGACCGCAAATGCCGCAGGGGCTGTGATGACGCTCTACCTCGTCGCGAAAGGGGTCGAGAAGCAACGCTTCTTGGGAACGAACGCCGTGTTCTTCCTTGGGGTCAACCTTTGCAAGGTGCCCTTCAGCGCCGGCCTGGGCTTGTTCTCGGAGACGACCCTCGTTCGGTCCCTGCTTCTTACCCCTGCTGTGTTGCTGGGGAGCTGGGTCGGACTTCACACGGCCCGGCGCCTGAGCCAATCGCACTTTGACCGGGCGGTGCTCGTGGCAACGCTCGTCTCAGCCACGGTGCTGATGGTCGCCTAGCCGCCAAGTCGGCGGTTCGTGCGCCGGCGCCTGTCACTTCACTTGGGGCAGCACGGTGGACGCGATCTCCTCAAGGTGATCGATGTCGCTCAGATCAAGGGTCTGTAGATAGACACGACTTGCGCCGATCTCACCGTACTGACCGATGGCGTCGACGATCTTGTCTGCGGACCCGACGAGGCCAGTTGCGTGGAGAGTCGTCGGCGTGTACGCCGTCGAGGGCACCGTCGCCTTCACCAACTTCCGCTACCGCGGCACCGACTCACCCACCGATCCACGACAAGGAGAAACACCATGACCGACATCGCGATGCCCGAGGGCTTCCTCTGGGGGGTCTCGACCGCCGGCCACCAGAACGAGGGCGACAACACCAACAGCGACACGTGGTTCCTCGAGCACACCGACCCCACTCCCTTCCGTGAGCCCTCCGGCAAGGCGACGAACAACTGGGTCCTGTGGCAGGAGGACATCGACCTGGTGAAGGCCATGCGGCTCAATGCCTATCGCTTCTCCGTCGAGTGGGCCCGGGTCGAACCCGACGAGGGCACCTTCTCTCCCGAAGCCCTCGACCACTACGAGGCCATGGTCGACGGCTGCATCGCGGTCGGAATAGCGCCGATCATCACCTTCAACCACTTCACCGCACCGCACTGGTTCGCCGCGAAGGGTGGCTGGCTGGCCGCTGATGCCCCCGAGCTCTTCGCCCGCTACTGCGGCGTGGTGATGGACCGGTTCGGGGACCGTATCTCGCATGCCGTGACGCTCAATGAGCCGAACCTGCCTCGGCTCCTCTCGTGGCTGCACATCCCGCAGTTCGTCCACGACCTCGAGCGCGCGAACCTGGAGGCCGCCGGCGTTTCGGCAGGCGTCGAGCGCTACCGCGCGTCGAACGTCGTCGTTCCAGAGGAGTTCGACGCGATCGGCGACGGGCTCACGGCCGGCCACCGTGCCGCGAAGGCCGCGATCAAGGGGCGCCGCCCCGACCTGCCTGTCGGCTTCTCCATCGCCGTCGTCGATGACGTCGTGGTCGGTGACGACGCCTCCGTCCGCGACCGGAAGCGGGCCGAGGTCTACGGCCGGTGGTTCGAGCTGGCCAGGGACGACGACTTCATCGGCGTCCAGAACTACGAACGGATGGCCTACGACGGCACCGGCGAGGTCCCCCCGCCGGCCGACGCCGAGCGCAACCAGATGGGCTCGGCAATCGAGCCGGCCTCGCTCGGGGGCGCCGTTCGGTACGCATTCGAGGAGACCGGTGTGCCGATCCTGGTCACCGAGCACGGCATGGCGACCGCCGACGACCGCCAGCGAGCCGCGTTCCTGGCACCGGCCCTCGACGGGCTCGTCGCCGCCATGGCGGACGGGGTGCCCGTGCTGGGCTACCTCCACTGGACCCTGCTCGACAACTTCGAGTGGGTCTTCGGCTATGAGTCGGCACTCGGCCTCCACGAGGTCGACCGCGAGACCTTCGCGCGCACGCCCAAACCGAGCGCCGCTGCGTACACAGCCCTGGTGCAGCAACACTCGAGCGCACCCTGACCGCCCATCCCCCGCTCGGTCGAGGTAAACGCGCCGGGGACTCCCGGCGCGTTTACCTCGATCCGGTCGCGTCCCGGGTTGCGAGACGCGCGCCCCTCCCCGTGGACGACGCCCCCCACGTCGTGCTCCACTAGTGCCATGTCTTCGACCACCGCGGCGTTCTGCATGCACATGGGCTCCATGTGCAGCGGCGTCATGCGGTGTTGCTGCTGCGCCTGACCCCAGCCCGCACCAGCCTCGGCGCCCCATCGTGAGCGCGCCGCCCGATCGGAAGACGAAGCCATGGTTCCACCCCTCCTCAGCCACGCGGCATACCACCGCATCCACCTCGACCTGCACCTGACCCAGGGCTCGCTCTGTCGCCGAATGTGTTGCCCCGCACCGCATTCCGACCGCTCGACCCTCACCCATCATCAGGAGCAGGACCATGACCGCCATCACCACCGCCGGCACACCCGGCGTCAACCGCTTCACCCGTAGCCAATTGCTGCGGACCGCGCAGCTGTTTGCCACCGACCCCGATCTCGAACGCGAGGTCGACCTGAACGCCACCGAGCGCAGCTGGCGCCGGCTCGACGCCACCGCCCACCTCGAGATCTGGCTGATCCACTGGCCGGTCGGGACGTCCACCGGCTGGCACGACCACCTCAAGTCGGAGGGCGCCTTCCTCACCGTCAAGGGTGAGCTCGCCGAGCAGTCCTGGTCGGCGAACGCCGCACACGACCGCTACCTGTGGGAGGGCGAGGGTCGCTCGTTCGGCGCGCGCCACATCCACAACGTGGCCAACCTCGGCGACCGACCCGCGCTGTCGGTCCACGTCTACTCCCCCGCGCTGCGGGGCATGACTCGCTACGCCCTGCTGGACAACACGCTGCGCCAGACCGGCGTCGAGCGGGCGGGAGAGCAGTGGTGAGCGCCACGACCGTCCACTGGGAGACCCGCCTGTTCAGCGACCCGACCGCGACGCCGACCGCAGCATCGGCCGGTCGCGGCTGGGACGCCCCGACCTACACCGGCATCGACGACCAGCTCAGGGACGCCCGCAGCCGGCTGGACCGGGTCAGCGCGCGCGGCGCCTACCAGGAGGTGCTCCACGGACGCGCCGTCCTCGTCGACATCCGGCCCGCAGCACAGCGCGCTTTCGAGGGCGAGGTCGCAGCCCATCTCGGACCGCTCGTCATCGAGCGCAACGTCCTGGAGTGGCGCTTCGACCCTCGGCACGAGGCGCGGCTCCCGTTCGCCACCTTTGACACCCGCGCGCTGGTCCTGTGCCAGGAGGGCTTCACGTCGTCCTTGGCCGCAGATGCGTTGCTGCGCTTGGGAATCCACCGGGCCACCGACGTCATCGGCGGCTTCCGCGCATGGCGCGAGGCTGGCCTGCCGATCGCCACCTGAGGTGAGGTATKCCGCGGGGCCCAGCCCCGCGGCATACCTCGCCGTTGCGTGTCTTGTGGCCCAGTCCCGGGGCTCAGCGGTGACGGCGTCGCGCCGCTCCCAGGCCGATGAGCGCGACGGCGGCAGCTGCGAGCGCGGCGATGCGTTCGGTGCGCAGGTCACCGGACTCGGTGCGGGTTGCCTCGGTGAACCTGGTCCTGAGCGACTCGACCTGCCGCCGGGCGATCTCCTGTGGGGCCGTGCGGGTGTGCAGCTCGTCCACGGTGCCCGCGAGGCGCTCCCGCGCGGCGGCGATGTCGGCCTCGATCTGGTCGACGGACTTGCCGCTGTCGGCCGAAGGCTTGCTCGAGTTCTCGCTCATGCGGGCTCCTTGGTGGATCGGGCGGGCAGAACGGGTCAGCCGAGACCGAGGTCGCGGCGCAGCTTGGCGACGTGACCGGTGGCCTTGACGTTGTACCAGGCGTGGGAGACCTTGCCGGCCTCGTCGACGACGACGGTGCTGCGGATGACCCCCTCGACGGTCTTGCCGTAGAGCTTCTTCTCGCCGAAGGCTGCGTAGGAGTTCATCACCGACCGGTCCGCGTCGGACAGCAACCGGATGGTGAGTCCGTCGTGCTCGCGGAACTTCGCCAGCTTCTCGGGCTTGTCGGGCGAGATGCCGAGCACCTCGTAGCCCTCACGCTTGAGGGTGTTGATGTTGTCGCTGAAGTCGCAGGCCTGCGTGGTGCAGCCGGGGGTCATCGCGGCCGGGTAGAAGTAGACGATGACCTTGGTGCCGCGCAGGTCGGAGAGGGAGACCTCGCCGCCCTGGTCGTCGGGCAGGGTGAAGTCCGGGGCGGTGTCACCCGCGGTCAGTCGCTCGGCCACTGCTGTCTGCTCCTCGTCGTTCGGATAGTGTTATTGCGAGTCAATTGCAATAGCGTGATGCCACCAGCGGTTCCCAACCTATCCCAGCCGGGCGACCGCCACCTCAGGACGACATCCACGCGACGCCCGGGCTCCGAATCACCAGGGCCTCAGGACGCCAACATCTCGAGAGCCTGCACCACCTCAAGACAGGAGCGAGCCGTGCACGTCCCCGACGGATTCCTCGACGCACCGACGTCGGTCGGCACTGCCGTCGTCGCGGTCGCCGGGGTGGGACTGGCTCTCCGGAGTGCCCGTCGTGAGCTCGACGACCGCACCGCCCCCCTGGCCGGGCTCGTGGCGTTGTTCATCTTCGCGACCCAGATGCTGAACTTCCCCATCGGTGCCGGCACGTCGGGCCACCTCCTCGGCGGCGCCCTCGCGGCGGTCCTTGTCGGTCCGTGGACGGCAACGCTCGCCATCACGGTCGTGCTGATCGTGCAGGCCACCCTGATGGCCGACGGCGGCCTCACCGCGCTCGGCACCAACATCACCCTCATGGGCCTGGTCGGCGTGTGGGTCGGCTGGCTCGTCTTCGTCGGCGTGCGGGCCCTGCTGCCCCAACGGCCGGCGTCGGTCATCCCCGCTGCGGCGGTGGCGGGGCTCGTCTCGGTGCCGACGGCAGCGTTCGGGTTCTCGGTCCTGTTCGCCATCGGCGGGAACGCCGACGTGCCGTTCGCCACGGTGGCCACCGCCATGGTGAGCGTGCACACCATCATCGGAATCGGGGAGGCAGTCATCACCGCACTGGCCGTCTCCAGCATCGTCACCGTGCGTCCGGATCTCGTCTACGGCGCGCGACACAGCCTGCGGCAACGCACTCTGACGATCCGCGACGAGGTGCCGGCATGAGCACCCGCCGCCTCGTCGTCGTCGGCGTCCTCGTGTCGCTGTTCCTTGCGGGAGTCGTGTCGTTCTACGCCTCCAGCCACCCCGACGGCCTCGTGTTCGTGGCCGGGAAGAAGGGCTTCCTGGACTCTGCGGGGGCCCACGCCACCGACGGCTCACCGTTCGCCGGCTATGCCACCCGAGGCGTCGAGAACGCAAGGCTCTCGGGCGGGATCGCCGGCGTCGCGGGAGCCACGCTCGTCTTCGTGCTCGCGGGTGGCCTCTTCCTGGCGGTCCGGCGCCGCCCTGGCAGCGACAACGACAGCGCCGAAGACACCCCCACCGAATCCTCCGGGGACGGGGACGGCTGACGTGGGCGCCGGACACGGTCACCACCTGCACTTCCACGGGCACTCAGTCGTCCACCGGCTGCCCGCCCACGCCAAGCTCGTGGCGCTGCTGGGCTTCGTCGTCACCGTGGTGCTCACCCCACGGACGGCGTTCGTCGCGTATGCCGTCTACCTCGCCCTCGTGCTGGTCGCCCAGCGCTGCTCCCGGGTGCCGTTCGCCTACTACGCCAAGCGGATGGTCGTCGAGGTGCCCTTCGTGGTCTTCGCCCTGCTGATGCCGTTCGTGGCGACGGGGCCACGAGTCGACGTGGGTCCGCTGCGGCTCTCCGAGGGCGGTCTGCTCGCCGCTTGGGCACTACTGGCCAAGGGCACCCTGGGCGTGATGGCCTCACTCGTGCTCGCGACCACCACCGAACCGCGACATGTCGTGGCGGGGCTGGAACGACTGCGCCTGCCTCACCAGCTCGTGCAGATCATGGGCTTCATGGTGCGCTACCTCGAAGTCGTCACCGGGGAGATGGCACGCATGAAGGTCGCGCGCGAGTCCCGCGGCTTCCGGTCGCGGGACGTCCGGTCCTGGCCCGTCCTGGCCACGACCGCGGGCGCGTTGTTCATCCGTTCCTACGAGCGCGGCGAGCGGGTGCACCTCGCCATGCTCTCCCGCGGCTACACCGGTCAGCTCCCGGTGACCCACGCCATGACGGCGACCCGCGAGCAGTGGCGGCTGGCCGGCACACTCCCGGCTGCGGCACTGGCCACCCTGCTCGCGGTGGTGTCGCTGTGACCACTCCCGTCCTCGACGTGCAGGGCCTGGCCTATGCCTACCCTGACGGCCACCAGGCACTGTTCGGCGTGAACCTCCATGTGCACCAAGGCGAACGCGTCGCCCTGCTCGGCCCCAACGGCGCCGGCAAGACGACGCTGGTGTTGCACCTCAACGGCATCCTCACCGCCGGCGCCGGCACCGTGGCCGTGTCAGGGATGCCCGTGACCAAGGACAACCTGACGGAGATCCGGCGACGGGTGGGCGTGGTCTTCCAGGACCCAGACGACCAGCTCTTCATGCCGTCGGTGCGCGCCGATGTCGAGTTCGGCCCCGCCAACCTCGGGCTGCGCGGTGCGGCCCTCGAGGCGCGGGTCCTCGCGGCTCTCGACCGGGTGGGAATGGTCGACTTCATCGACCGTCCGCCACACCACCTGTCGTTCGGGCAGCGTCGTCGCGTCGCGGTCGCGACCGTGCTGGCGATGGAGCCGGAGATCCTGGTGCTCGACGAGCCGTCGTCCAACCTCGACCCCGCATCGCGGCGCGAGCTCGCCGACATCGTCCGCTCCCTCGACGTCACGGTGCTGATGGTCACCCACGACCTGCCCTACGCCTACGAGCTGTGCCCGCGGTCAGTCGTGCTGTCCGACGGGGTCGTCGTCGCGGACGGGCCAACCCGGGACGTCCTCACCGACGACGCCCTCATGACGGCCCACCGGCTCGAGCTGCCGTTCGGGTTCGACCCGCGGACCATCCCGGCCCCCTAGTCAGTCCACGTGGTCGCCGCATCCCAGACGGCGGGGTCGCTCCCCCATCGGCGCCCCACCCACGCGAATTCCCTTGGCCCGTCGTCGATTCTGAAGGCTGGGCGCGACTGGGCGACCCGGCCGGAGGCCGTCTTGGACTCGACCAGCCAAGGGCTCGGGTCGTCGATCGCCAGGGCGGGCGCGTCGAGGGCATCAGTCTGCAGCAACCAGTGGGCGGTGCGGGCCAGGTGGGCCCCCACTCGCCAGGTGCCGCCGTCCGTCGCCCGGCGCCGCAGGGCCGCCAGCACGCCGGCCGCCAGCAGGTAGCCGGTCGCGTGGTCGAGCGCCTGCGCGGGCAGCGCTCCGGGCATGGCCTCGTCCCGCGACTCGATGAGCGCCATCCCGGTGGCCGCCTGGACGATGCTGTCGAACCCGCGTCGCCTGCCCCAGGGCCCTGTCGGGGTCCAGGCCGTCAGGCTCGCGCAGACGAGATGGGGATGCTGCTCGGCGAGGCGGTCCGGGTCCAACCCGTAGGCCGCGAGCGCTCCTGGCCGGTAGCCGGTGACCAGCACGTCGGCGCCGGCCAGGAGCTCGTGGAGGCGGTGGCGCGCGTGCTCGTCGTGCAGGTCGACGAGGGTCGAGCGCTTGCCCGCGTCCGTGTCGAGGTGGAGGGCCTCCAGCTCGGGCAGGTGGGGGCTGTCGACCCGCAGCACGTCGCAGCCCAGCAGTGCCAAGGTCCGCGTGGCGACCGGCCCGGCGAGCACCCGGGTGAGGTCGAGGACCCGCGGGCGTTCGGGCACGGGGACCGGGCCCGCTGACGGAACTCCTGCGGTGCCTGGGCTGGGAAGGGTCTGCACGGAGAGCAGGTCGTGGCCGGCCACGGCGCCGCCCTGGTCCGAGGCCATCCACTCGCGCACCGACCGCACTCGCACGGCGATGCCGTGGTCGGCTGTCACCAGGTCCTCGACCTCCTGGGCCGACCGTTCAGCGATGGCCGTCGCGGCGTCCTCGCGGGTCGCTTCCTCGGCCAGACCGAGGGCCCGCAGCAACCGCACCCGGTGGTGGGGATAGTTGGCGTGGGTGCGGACCCAGCCGTCCCGCGCCTCGAAGAACCCTGACAGGGGGGCGAATCCGGGCGCGTGCACGCCATCCACGGTCTGCAGCTGGTCGTTCCGGAACGACACCGACACCTGGCGTGGATCGACGTGCACCCGCCGGGAGCCGTGCAGCGCGGCAGCGGCGAGACCGGCAGCCGCGACCGAGCCGCAGGCGAGGGTGTTCACCGGCAGCGCAGCAGGAAGGGCACTGTCGGCGCCCAGGTCGAGGTACGCCGCGGCATACCCCTCGTCCAGGCCGAGAGCCGGGAGCACCTCGCGAAGCAGGTGGTTCACAGGTCGACTCTATGCCGCCCCCACACACCGTCCGGGTCGGCAGGGCAAGCCTCGGGCGGTCAGGGTCGCGTTGCCTTCCAGGCGGCGTACTCGCCGCGCAGGCAGGTGCCGCATGGCCGGTATCCGGCGGCGATGGCCGTCGCCTCGTCCGCGAAGAAGACGCGGTGCTGGACGTAGCCGCCCTGGCTGATGGCGCGCAGCGCGGACGGGCAGTCGAGGCGGCCGTACAGCTTGCTCCGGCGGTTGCCGCCGAGCGTCCCGGGAAGCTCACTCGCACAAGGCTTTCCGTCGAGACCGACGAGGGTGAACACGGCAGCCCTAGTAGCCCTCGGGGAGCAGCTCGCCCACCGGCGTGCTCGCCTCGAGGCGGTTGGCTGGCGGGGCGAGCGGGCACACCCAGCGGTAGTCGTAGACGCAGGACGGGTTGTAGGCGAAGTTGAGGTCCACCACCCAGCGCCCCTCGTCGTCCCTGCCGAGGTCGGTGCCCTTGACCGTGTCGAGCAGGTAGCGCCCGGCTCCGTAGGTCTCGGTGCCCGCGGAGCCGTCGCGCACGGGCAGGAACAGCCCGCCACCGTAGGAGTTCAACCACCAGACGTCGAGCGTCCCGAGGCCCTGCAGGGTCACGCGACCGGCACCTGCGAAGGGCACGATCCCATCGGTCGCCGACCGGAACTCCCACGGCTCCTGGCCGTCGCCGACCTCCTCGACCTCCACGACGAACCGGTATGCCGGGTCGTACGGCGCGTGCCGCAGCTGCTGGCCCTCGCGGCGCGGGGAGGCAGGGTGCTCGAGGAACAGCCTCGAGCGGGTGTCGATCCACAAGGCATGGGCGTCGACAGGGTCCGGCTCGGCCCGCACCGCGGCATACAACGCATGCACCTCGCGGCGCCATGATGCAACGGTGAGCGCCGATGGATAGGTGAAGTCGTCGTCGTCCATCTCGGGCACGGGATCAGTCCTCCAGGGCGTGGTCGTGGACGAACCGCTCGGCCCGGCGGTCGGGGACGAGCCAGGTGATGGCAACGGCCACGTAGGCCAGGACTCCGATCCACGGGGCAATGAGCGACCCGAGGATGCCGAGCACGTAGACGCCGGGGCTCAGCTTGCCCTTGAGGTCACGCCCGACCGCCTGGCGCAGGAGACCGTCCGGCCCGTCGCGACGGAAGACCGCGAGCTGGAGCACGTAGTAGGCGACGGCCGCCCCCAGCAGGTTGATGCCGTAGACGACGACCGGCAGCTGGGCCAGCCGCGTCTCGTCCATCCACGCCGTGGTGAACGGCACCAGCGACAGCATGAAGAGCAGCCCGAGGTTGGCCCACAGGATGGCCCCGCTGACATGGCGGACCAGCTGGAACATGTGGTGGTGGTTGTTCCAGTAGATACCGATGTAGATGAAGCTCAGCAGGTAGGTCAGCAGGCCGACGAGGGACGGCCGCAGGGCCTCGAACGTCGGCTCCTCGGGGACCTTGAGCTCGAGCACCATGATGGTGATGAGGATGGCGAGGACGCCGTCACTGAACGCCTCGAGCCGACCGGTTCGCATGGTCGGAGTCTAGGCACACGCCCCCGACCGCAGGACGGGTCCGGAACGGTGCGCAAGGCGGGACTTGAACCCGCACACCCGAAGGCACCAGGACCTAAACCTGGCGCGTCTGCCAATTCCGCCACTTGCGCGCGCCCGAAAGTCTAGGGGACCGCCAGCGCGAGGCGCGGTATGCCGTCAGCCCAGGAGTTCGCGCAGGTGCGGGACCATGGCGCGGAACGCCTTGCCGCGGTGCGAGATCGCGTTCTTCTCGTCGGGGCTGAGCTCGGCGGCATGGCGCGTGTCGCCCTCGACGACGAGGACGGGGTCGTAGCCGAAACCGTTGGCGCCCTTGGGCTCTCGAGCCAAGGCACCCGGCATACGCCCCTCGGTGGCGCGCACCGTGCCGTCCGGCAGGGCGAGCACTGCGGCGCAGACGAACGCCGCCGCGCGGTGCTCGTCCTTGACGTCGGCGACCTGCGCGAGCAGCAGCTCGAGGTTGGCCTGGTCGTCGCCATGGCGACCCGACCAGCGCGCCGAGAAGATGCCGGGCGCCCCGCCCAGCACGTCGACGGCCAGCCCCGAGTCGTCGGCCAGCGACGGGAGCCCGGTGTGGGCGGCGAGCGCGACGGCCTTGAGCCGGGCGTTCCCCTCGAAGGTCACCTCGTCCTCGACGACGTCGGGGGCACCCTCGAACTCCGACGCCCCCACGATCTCGAGGCCGAGCTCCTCGCACACGTCGGCGAGGATGGCGCGCAGCTCGCCGACCTTGTGGTCGTTGCGGGTCGCGAGGACGACGCGGGTCACAGCACGCGCTCGCGGGGGGTGGTCGCGAGGGCCTCCTGCTGCTTGCGGGTCAGATCGGCACAGCCGACGGTGGCCTTGTCGAGCAGCTTGTTGAGCATCTCGCGGTCGAACGCGCCGTTCTCCGCCGTGCCCTGGACCTCGACGAAGCGACCGTCGCCGGTCATGACGACGTTCATGTCGGTCTCGGCGGTCGAATCCTCGGGGTAGTCGAGGTCGATGACCGCCTCCCCCTTGACGATGCCCACCGAGACGGCCGCGATGGAGCCGGTCAGCGGCTGGGCGTCCTTGCGGATCAGGCCCTTGGCGCGGGCGTCCTCGATGGCGTCGACGAGGGCGACGTAGGCCCCGGTGATCGACGCGGTGCGGGTCCCACCGTCGGCCTGGAGGACATCGCAGTCCAGCACGATCGTGTTCTCACCGAGCGCCTTGGTGTCGATGATCGCGCGCAGGCTTCGGCCGATCAGCCGGCTGATCTCGTGGGTGCGACCGCCGACCTTGCCCTTGCGCGACTCGCGGTCGGAGCGGGTGTTGGTCGAGCGCGGCAGCATCTCGTACTCCGAGGTCACCCAGCCGGTGCCCTTGCCCTTGAGCCAGCGCGGCACGCCCTCGGTGAACGACGCGGCGACGAGCACCCGGGTGCGCCCGAACTCGACGAGCACGCTGCCCTCGGCGTGGTCCAGCCAGTTGCGCGTGATGCGCACCTCGCGGGTCTGGTCGGGGGTGCGTCCGTCGTGGCGGGTGGTCGGCGCGGTCTGGCTCGTCTCAGTCACGCGGCAAGGCTAACGGGGCCCTGCCGGGCGTCGGTGGCCCGGCCTAGGCTGGACCCATGGCTGACACGACCTCCCCCGCCCAGCGGCTCGGTGCCCACGTCGACTCGGCCGACCCGGTCAGCGCCGCCCAGGAGCGCGGCGCGGGTCTCAGCCAGTTCTTCCTGGGCAACCCGCAGGGCTACAAGGGTCCCGAGTACGACTTCGAGGGCGGACCCGAGGCGCTGCGTGCCGCCGCCGAGGCCGCCGACGTCGACCTCTACATCCATGCGCCCTACCTCATCAACGTCGCGACGACCAACAACCGGATCCGCATCCCGAGCCGCAAGCTGCTCCAGCAGTTCGTCGACGCCGGCGCCGCGATCGGGGCCAAGGGACTGATCGTGCACGGGGGTCACGTCGACAAGGCCGAGGAGGTCGACAAGGGTTTCGACAACTGGCGCAAGGCGATCGAGGCCACCGACCTCAAGATCCCGCTGCTGCTGGAGAACACTGCCGGCGGCGACAACGCGATGGCCCGCACCCTCGAACGCATCGCCCGGGTCTGGGACGCCATCGGCAGCGCCGAGGGCTCCGACAACGTCGGCTTCTGCCTCGACACCTGCCACGCGCACGCCGGGGGCATCGCACTGGCCACCGCGGTCGACCAGCTCAAGGCCATCACCGGTCGGATCGACCTCGTGCACTGCAACGACAGCCGCGACGAGTTCGACTCCGGGGCGGACCGCCACACCAACCTCGGCGAGGGGCTCATCGACCCCGACGAGCTGGCCGGTGTGGTCCGGGCCGCTGGCGCGCCCGTCGTCATCGAGACCCGGGGCGGCCTCGACGGTCAGCGCGCCGACCTGGACTGGCTGCGCGCGCGACTCTGACCGAGGTCAGTGGAACCGCCCGCGTTCAGTCGACCAGGGGGTGCGTCGCGAGGAAGCGCCGGATGTGCTCTCTCGGGTTGTCGGCCAGGTGCGGACCGTGCGTGAACGCGGCGGTCGTGTAGTCGAGCTCGGCCAGCCGGTGGGCAGTCTTCTGGGTCAGCGCGAAGTTGGTGCAGAACGACTTGATCGGCCACCGCAGCCCGCGGATGTTGAAGATCGAGTCTCCGGTGATGAGCACGCCCGAGTCGCGGTGCAGGTATGCCGCGTGGCCGGGTGAGTGCCCCGGCGTGTGCACCACCTCGAGACCTCCCGCGACGTCGAGCACCTGGCCGTCGACGAGCCGCTCCCCCACCGTGACCGCGGGGAAGGCGTTGGTGCCGAAGAAGCGGGTCATGAGCCTCGCGAGCAGGAACGACTGGTCGCGCGCGGCGGTGTGACCCGCCTCGGCGAACGGGGCGTCGTCCTCGTGGATGCCGAAGTCGAGCCCGGTCCTGGCGGCCACATGGGCCGCCCCGCCGGCGTGGTCGGGGTGCGCATGGGTGAGCAGGAGCCGGGTGACGTCGGAGGGGCCGGAGCCGATTGATTCCAACGCTGCGATCACCTTCGGGCCGGACTGCTTGATGCCCATGTCGACCAGGGTCACCTGGCCGTCGTCGTCGCGCAGGATGAAGCCGTTGACGAAGTCACCGAGCAACGGGATGCGCCAGACACCCGGCACGATCGGAACGGCTGCCTGCTTGGCCATGTCCGGAGCCTATGCGGTCCGCGCCGCGGGGGCCTCGATCAGGAGCTGCCGCTGACCTCGTAGGTCTTGCCCTGGACCGCGAGGTCCAGCGGACCCGACCAGACGGCGGCGGCCTGCGCGCGGCATACCTCGGGGTCGTTCCAGGGCGGGATGTGGGTGAGCATGAGTCGCTGCACGCCACCAGCGGCGGACGCGGCGGCGGCGGCGCGGCTGCCGGACAGGTGGATGCCCACCGTGTCGTCACGCCCGTCGATGAAGGCGCTGTCAGCCAGCGCCAGGTCCGCGCACGTGAGCAGCGGCGTCAGCGCGTCGCAGGAGTCGGTGTCACCGGTGTACGCGAGGACCGCGCCGTCGGCCTCGACGCGGAAGCCGTAGGCCTCGACGGGGTGGTTGACCCGGTATGCCGTGATGGTGAACGGGCCGACGTGGGTCACCTGAGCGTCGGCGAGCTCGTGGACCGCGAACTCCGAGCTCATCCCGCCGTGCTCGAGACCGTGGTACATCAGGGCGAAGCGCTCCTCGGCACCCGTCGGCGCATGCACCGGAAGCTGCCCCTCGACCCGTCCGCCGGGACGGTACTTGCGGGTGACGTAGAGCCCGCACACGTCGACGCAGTGGTCGGGGTGCAGGTGGCTGACGAAGACCGCGTCGAGCTCGGCGAGGTCGACGAAGCGCTGCATGGGCCCGAGCGCGCCGTTGCCCAGGTCGAGCACGACCGACCAGGTGCGACCGGCGTGCTCGGCCTGCACGAGGTAGGAGGAGGCAGGCGAGTCAGGACCGGCGAAGGAGCCCGAGCAGCCGACCACCGTGAGCCTCATCGGGAACGCCCCGAGGCAGCAGGTGCCGCGACGGACCGGACGACGGCATCCCCGAAGACCTCGTCACTGTCGGCGCCCACCTCCGGGCCGAGGAACCGGCGCGCGAGTCGGGTGAACTCCGCCGCGTCACCGGTGGTCGTGAACCCGTGGCTCGGCGGCGGCAGATGGGCGGGACGCAGGGCGTCGGCGTCGGCCAGCACCCGGTAGACGTCCTTGGCCGTCTCGTCCGCGGAGGACACCAAGGTCACCCCGTCACCCATGACGTAGGAGATCGCCCCGGTGAGGAGGGGGTAGTGCGTGCAGCCGAGGACCAGGGTGTCGACGTCACCGTCGACGAGTGGGGCGAGGTAGGCACGGGCCACGTCGATGACCTCCGGTCCACTCGTGACGCCGGACTCGACGAACTCCACGAAGCGTGGGCACGGGACGCTGGTCACGTCGAGGTGGGGTGCCGCGGCGAAGGCGTCGACGTAAGCACCGGACTGGTGGGTGCCCCAGGTGGAGATGACGCCGACGCGGTGGTTGCGGGTGGCTCGGGCCGCGCGTCGCACGGCCGGGCGGATCACCTCGACCACCGGCACGTCGTAGCGCTCGCGGGCGTCGTGCAGGACGGCGGCGCTCGCGGTGTTGCAGGCGATGACGAGGGCCTTCACCCCGTGGTCGACCAGCCGGTCGAGACACTCGAGAGCGAACTCACGGGACTGTGCGATGGGTCGCGGACCGTAGGGCGCCCGCGCAGTGTCCCCGAAGTAGGCGATCGACTCGTGCGGGAGCTGGTCGAGAACGGCGCGTGCGACGGTCAGCCCGCCGTAGCCCGAGTCGAAGATCCCGATGGGTGCATCCGCCACGGGTCAAGGCTAGGTGCCGACCTGCCCGCGAACCTCATCGGAGCGACGTCTGGTGTGTCACACCCGCCGCTTCTTCATGCAAAAGGCGAGTTGGCGCCGCGAGCCCCGGCGCTAACTCGCCTTTTGCATGAGATAGCGGCGGGGGTCTAGGGAGTTACGGAGTCAGGGCGTGGGCGAGGGTTTCCTGCAGCCAGGTGAGGAAGTCGTAGACCGCGAGCGCGTAGACCGCAGGGTCGTCGGGCGGCAGACCAGACACCTGCTCCTCGAGCAGGTCGAAGTCGTCGTCCCGCTGCAGCCCCAGCCGCTCCCCCAGCACCAGCCGGACGTCGGTCAGCGCGATGAGCAGCGCGAGCGCCTGCGGCTGCTCGAGCGAGATCTTCTGGTCCTCGAGGCTGGACAGGGCCCGGATGGCCGTCGTGAGGTTCGCCGACTTGCGGGCGCGCAGGCCGTCCTCGGTCAGCCGCCGGAACTCGGCCGCGATCTGGTCGTCCTCCCGGTTGGCCGTCGGGAAGATGCGCTCCAGCGCCGGGTCGCGCTCGTACGGCACCGAACCGGTCAGCTCGGGCACCTGGTCCGCGGCCGACAACGACACCCCCATGCCGATGCCACCCAGCCCCGCCACGATCTGGTCGAACTCGTCACCGTCCGCGTCAGCCGTGCTGTCCGTGCTGTCCGCGCTTTCCCCGCCACCCGGCATACCCTCGGCGGGCTGCTCGGGCTCGATGATCTCGAGGACCTGCTCCATCAGCCCGACGACGAGGCCGCGTTCGACCGCGTCGAGCTTCGCGACGTAGCGGCCGTCGCGTCGCTTGAAACCCCGTGCCACGTCAGCTGTCCTTCTGGAAGGTGGCCCACAGGCCGTAGCCCTGGAGCGCCTCGGTGTCGGTCTCCATGCGCTCGCGGGCCCCGGTGGACACGACGGCTCGGCCCTTGGTGTGCACATCCATCATGAGCCTCTCGGCCTTCGACTTGGAGTAGCCGAAGTAGCTCTGGAACACGAACGTGACGTAGGACATCAGGTTGACCGGGTCGTTCCACACCAACGTGATCCAGGGGACGTCGACCTCGGCCTTCTCGTCGGTGGAGACACTCTTCTGCTCGACGGGCGCGAGGGACATCTCGAGGGACATCTCGAGGGGGACAGCACTTGGCACGGCCACCACCTTAGGCTGCCGAGGTGACCCCACGTTCACCAAGCACGGCGCTGCTGACCGACCACTACGAGCTCACCATGCTCGAAGCCGCCCTGCGCAGCGGTGCGGCCTCCCGGCGCTGCGTGTTCGAGGTGTTTGCCCGGCGCCTGCCCGAAGGGCGCCGCTACGGCGTGGTCGCCGGGACCGGCCGGCTGATCCGCGCCATCGAGCAGTTCCGGTTCGGCGACGAGGAGCTCGAGCACCTGCGCGACGTGGTCGACGAGGTCACTCTCGCGTTCCTCGCGGACTACCGCTTCGACGGCGACATCGTCGGGTATGCCGAGGGCGAGTGCTACTTCCCCGGCTCACCCGTGCTGGTGGTCGAGTCCGACTTCGCGCACGGGGTGGTCCTGGAGACGCTGGTGCTGTCGATCCTCAACCACGACAGCGCGATCGCGTCGGCGGCGTCGCGGATGACGTCGGCTGCGGGCGACCGGCCCTGCATCGAGATGGGGTCTCGCCGCACCCACGAGGAGGCCGCAGTCGCTGCCGCGCGCGCGGCCTACATCGCGGGGTTCGCGACCACGTCGAACCTCGAGGCGGGTCGGCGCTTCGGCGTGCCGACCGCCGGAACGGCGGCGCACGCCTTCACGCTGCTGCACGACGACGAACGGGAGGCGTTCGCCGCCCAGATCGCCGCGCTCGGCAAGGGCACCACGTTGCTCGTCGACACCTACGACGTGCCAGCCGCCGTCGCGTTGGCGGTCGAGCTGGCCGGGCCCGAGCTCGGAGGCGTCCGGCTGGACTCGGGCGACCTGCTGGTGCAGGCGCGCGAGGTGCGTGACCAGCTCGACCGCCTCGGTGCGACGGACACCCAGATCATCGTGACGAGCGACCTCGACGAGCACGCCATCGCCGCGCTGGCCGCCGGTCCCGTCGACCGTTACGGCGTCGGGACGTCACTGGTCACCGGCTCGGGCGCCCCCACCGCGGGGATGGTCTACAAGCTGGTCTCCCGCGAGGACGACTCCGGGACGATGGTCGGGGTCGCCAAGAGGAGCAAGGACAAGGCATCGGTCGCGGGGCGCAAGTACGCACTGCGGCGTCGCAATGCCGAGGGGATCGCCGAGGCGGAGGTGCTCGGTATCGGCCAACCCCCGCTCGACGACGGGGACGACCGCGTGCTGCTGGTGCCGCTCATGACCGCCGGCCAGGTAGTCGAGGATGCCGTGCTGGACCTCGAGGCTGCGCGCGCGCGGCACACGGCCTCCCTCGCCGAGCTCCCCGCCGCCGCCCTGAGGCTGCAGCGCGGAGAGCCCGCGATCCCGACCGTCTACGAGGACTGAGGTCCGGCGAGTCCACGCGTCGCCCACGACGCGCCGGGAAAACCCGGGCGGGTGGTCGGCGCCGGGCAGCAGTAGCGTCGTCGCATGAGCCGGGCGCTGGTCATCGTCGACGTGCAGAACGACTTCTGCGAGGGTGGTTCGCTCGCCGTCGCGGGGGGCGCAGAGGTGGCGCGCCGGATCAGCGAACACGTGGTCGCCCACCACGCGGAGTATGCCGCGATCGTCGCCACCGCTGACTGGCACGACGACCCGGGCGGACACTTCAGTGACACCCCTGACTTCGTGGACAGCTGGCCGCCGCACTGTCGGGTCGGCAGCGACGGTGCGCTGTTCCACCCCGCTGCCGAGCCAGCCCTGGAGTTCGTGGAGGCGATCTTCCGCAAGGGCCACCACACCGCGGCCTACAGCGGGTTCGAGGGCCACACCGTGCAGGCCGACGAGACGGTCGGCCTGGCCGACTGGTTGCGAGACCGGGCCATCGAGGAGGTCCACGTGGTCGGGATCGCCACCGACTACTGCGTGCGTGCCACCGCCATCGACTCCGCCGAGGAGGGCTTCGAGACGACGGTGCTGCTCGACCTGACGGCTGGGGTGGCGCCAGAGAGCACAGCGACGGCGCTGGCCGACCTGGCCGCCGCCGAGATCACCACGTCCGGTGAGGTCGTGCGCGGATAGCCGCCCACGCGGCATACCCCCGGCCTCCTCGTCCCGGACTTCTCACAGTCCTGATGTCGGGGCTGTGCGGCAAGTGTTACGGGCTCTTTACGGCGGTCGCAGGGGTGCGAAACATCCGTTTGTCACGCTTCCCGTGTGACTACGAACCTGACCTCGGGCGACTCCGCCACCGCGACGGCGCCGGCCAGCACGGCCGACGCCACACCTGCCAGCACCTCGACCGCTACCTCCACCACTACTTCTGCGCCGATCCACCGGTCGGGCCGCTGGATCGACCACTGGGATCCTGAGGACCCCACCTTCTGGCGCGGGGGCGGGCGCTCCATCGCCCGACGCAACCTCAGCCTGTCCATCTTCGCCGAGTTCCTCGGCTTCTGCGTCTGGGCCCTGTGGAGCGTGGTCGTCCCGCTGCTGCCGGCGGCCGGCTTCAGCCTCACGCTGGACCAGCAGTTCTGGCTCATCGCCGTGCCGAGCCTGGTCGGCGCGACCGTGCGGATCCCCTACACGTTCGCGGTTCCGCGCTTCGGCGGACGCAACTGGACCATCATCTCGGCCCTGCTCCTGCTCATTCCGGCCTCGGCCCTCGCCTGGGTCGTGACTCAGCCCACGTCGTCGTTCGGCCTGCTCCTCACGTGCGCGGCCCTTGCGGGCTTCGGTGGTGGCAACTTCGCCTCCTCGATGACGAACATCTCCTTCTTCTTCCCCGAGGCGGAGAAGGGCAAGGCTCTGGGCCTGAACGCCGCCGGCGGCAACCTCGGCACCGGTCTCGTGCAGATGGTCGTGCCCGCGGTCATCGTCATCGGCGCAGGCACGCACCTCGAGCGGGCCGGCCTCATGTTCATCCCGCTGGCGGTCATCGCTGCGGTCCTGGCCTGGCGCGGGATGGACAACCTCACCGGCGCCAAGGCCGACTACGGCAGCTTCGCCGCGGCGACCCGCAACCGGCACACCTGGATCATCTCGTTCCTCTACATCGGCACCTTCGGGTCGTTCATCGGCTACTCGGGCGCCTTCCCGACGCTGCTCAAGACCCAGTTCCCGGAGACCCCGACGACCATCGCGTTCCTCGGTGCGCTCATCGGTGCGCTCACCCGTCCGCTGGGCGGCATCGTCGCCGACAAGCTCGGCGGCGCCAGGGTCACGATCGCCTCGTTCGCGCTGCTGGCCACGGGTGCGTTCGGAGCCATCCAAGGGCTGAAGTCGCACAGCTTCGTCGTCTTCTTCGGCTCCTTCCTCGTGCTCTTCGTGGGTGCCGGTATCGGCAACGGCGCGACCTACCGGATGATCCCCGCGGTCTTCCGCGCCGGCGTCAGCCCTGAGCGCCTCCCCATCGCGCGCAAGACGGCCGCGGGGTGCATCGGGATCGCCGGCGCAGTCGGTGCCTACGGCGGCTTCTTCATCCCCCGCGGATTCGCGATGGCGAAGGCGCACTACGGCTCCCTGGTCCCTGCGCTGTGGGTCTTCATCGTCGCCTACCTGCTCATGGCCGTGACGACGTATGCCGTGTACGCGCGGCGGAGCTCGTCGCTCGCCGCCGAGACGATCTGAGCCGGGAAATCCTTTGACCCCCACGCCCCACGCCATTGGCAGCCCGACTCCCAGCGCCACCAGCGCTGGGAGCCCGGGCGTCGCCACCCACTGCCCGTATTGCGCCCTGCAGTGCGCCCAGACCCTCACGCCCACCCCCGGACTCGACGGTGCCAAGGGCGTCACCGTCGAGGGCCGGGCGTTCCCCACCAACCGGGGAGGCCTGTGCCAGAAGGGCTGGACGAGCGGCGATGTGCTGACGACGCGAGACCGCCTGACCACCCCGCTCGTGCGCGGGGTCGACGGCGAGCTGGCTGCTGTCGGCTGGGACGAGGCCCTGGACCTCGTGGCGGACCGGCTCCGACGCATCCGGAGCGAGGACGGCGCCGACGCCGTGGCCGTGTTCGGCGGCGGGGGCCTGACCAACGAAAAGGCTTACCAGCTGGGGAAGTTCGCCCGCGTTGCGCTGGGTACGGCGAACATCGACTACAACGGACGGTTCTGCATGAGCAGCGCGGCAGCCGCAGCCAACAGGTCCCTCGGGGTCGACCGCGGTCTGCCCTTCCCGCTGACCGACCTGGCCGGCGCCGACGCAGTCCTCCTGCTCGGCAGCAACCTCGCCGAGACGATGCCGCCCTCCGTCGCCCACCTCGCGGACGTGCGCGGGCGCGGCGGCCTCGTGGTCGTCGACCCCCGCCGCAGCGCCACAGCGGACCTCACCAAGGACGGCCAGGGACTGCCCCTGCAGCCCGTGCCCGGCACCGACCTCGTCGTCCTCCTCGCGATCGCCCACATCCTGCTGTCGGAGCACCTCACCGATGCCGACTACCTCGAGGCCCGCACCACCGGCCTCGAGGACGTGCGTCGGCGCGCTGCCGCGTGGTGGCCCGAGCGAGCCGAGCAGGTGTGCGGTGTCCCGGCGGACCTGCTGCGCGATGCTGCCCGGCTGCTGGCCGCCGCGAGTCCCGCGCGGGGCGGCCGCGGAGCGTTCGTCCTCACCGGGCGGGGAGTCGAGCAGTCCCGACAGGGGACGGCAACGGTCTCGGCGGCGATCAACCTCGCCCTCCTGCTCGGCCTGCCCGGCCGGGTGGGCAGTGGGTACGGCGCTGTGACTGGTCAGGGCAACGGCCAGGGAGGCCGCGAGCACGGCCAGAAGTCCGACCAGCTCCCGGGCTACCGGATGATCGACGACCCCGACGCGCGCGCCCACGTGGCCGGCGTCTGGGGCGTCCCGGAGGCGTCGCTGCCCGGAAAGGGAAAGCCCGCCGTCGAGCTCCTGGCCTCGCTGGGCACACCGGGCGGCCCCCGCGCCCTGCTGGTGCACGGTTCCAACCTGCTGGTCAGTGCCCCCAACGCCCAGCCGGTGGCCGACCGGCTCCGCGCGCTCGACCTCCTGGTGGTCTGCGACTTCGTGCCGTCGGAGACCGCGATGCTCGCCGACGTCGTCCTGCCCGTGACGCAGTGGGCCGAGGAGGAGGGCACGATGACCTCGCTGGAGGGTCGGGTGATCCGACGCCGCAAGGTGGTCGACGCCCCGGAGGGTGTTCGCAGCGAGCTGTGGGTCTGGGCCCAGCTCGCCGCACGACTCGGCTCTGCGGGCATCTGGGACGTCGAGCCGAGCGAGGTGTTCGACGAGCTCGCCCGCGCGAGCAGAGGAGGACGCGCCGACTACAGCGGCCTCAGCCACAGCCGCCTCGACACCGAGGAGGCCCTCTACTGGCCGTGCCCCGAGGCGCCTCCCGGCGAGGCCCCGCATCCCGGCACCCCCCGGTTGTTCGGCGACGCGTTCCCCACCGCAGACGGACGTGCCCGCATGGTCGCCGTCGACCACGTCGGACCGGCGGACGACCTGCGCCCGGACGCACCGCTCTACCTCATCACCGGCCGGGTGCTTCAGCACTACCAGTCGGGAGCCCAGACCCGTCGGGTTCCGGCGCTCGCATCCGCGGCCCCCGGCGTCTTCGCCGAGGTCCACCCCCTGCTCGCGGCGCGACTCGGCGTCGTCGAGGGCGAGCGGGTCCGCCTCACGACGAGCCGGGGGTCGGTCGCCGTCCCGGCACGCATCACCGACTCCATCCGGCCCGACACCGTGTTCATGCCGTTCCACTGGGCCGGGACCAGCAGCGCGAACCGCCTCACCAGCGACGCGACCGACCCGGTCTCGGGGATGCCCGAGTTCAAAGTGTGTGCAGTCGACGTCACCCCCGCGCGGGTCCAGCTCACGAGCCAGGGCACCCATCACGTGAATGCCGAGGCCCGGGCATGACCCGCCTCGTCGTCGTCGGGAACGGCATGGTCGGCTCGCGCTTCGTCGAGGACCTCCTCGGCGCCGATGCTGCCGGCCGGTTCGAGGTGACGGTCGTCGGAGCCGAGGGGTGCGAGCCCTACAACAGGGTGCTGCTCAGCGAGGTCGTGGCGGGCAAGCACGACCTCGCCGCCCTCACCCTGCCGACTCCGTCCAGCCCCAGGCTGCGGGTGATGCGCGGCGAGAGCGTGACCCACGTGGACCGTGAGGACCGGCTGGTGGTCACCACCGACGGCCAGCGCCTGCGCTACGACCGCCTCGTCCTCGCCACCGGCTCCGCGGCTCGGGTCCCCCCGCTCCCCGGCCTGTGGACGGGCAACCAGCTCACCGGAGGGGTGCACGCCCTGCGCACCATCGACGACGCCCGCGAGATCGTCGCCGCCACGCTCAATGCCCACCGAGCCGTCGTCCTCGGGGCCGGCGTCCTCGGCATGGAAGCCGCCTGCGGGCTCGCCAGACGTGGCGTGGCGGTGACCGTCGTCCACCCCGCGAGCACCCTCATGGAGCGCCAGCTCGACGAGGAGGCCGGGCGGGTCGTCGAGCTCGCGATGTCGGGTCTGGGCATCGACCACCGCGTGGGCGTGGGCGCGACCGAAGCCCTCGTCGAGGGCGGCAGGCTCAAGGGCCTTCGCCTGGACGACGGTGAGGTCGTACCCGCCGACCTCCTCGTGCTCGCGACGGGCACCCTCGCCAGCGCCGCCCTGGCCAGCGCTGCGGGCCTCACGGTCGACCGGGGCGTGGTCGTCGACGACAACCTTCGCTCCCCCGACGACGCCCGGGTCTTCGCCATCGGCGACTGCGCCCAGCCTCCCGAGGGCGGCACGGGCCTGGTTGCCCAGGGGTGGGACCAGTCGCGACGGCTCGCCGCCCACCTGTGCGGAGATGCCACCACACCAGACCCCTCGGCGCCCAGGCCGAGCTCCGCGTCGCGGCAACCGTCAGCGGTCGGGAGCGACGTCGTGCGGCTCAAGGCCCACGGCCTCGACGTCGTGACCATGGGCGTGTGTGGGTCGCAGCGCGTCGACGACCCGGCGCAGCGCACGCTGCGTCTCAGTGACCCCGACGTCGGCCGCCACATCGAGGTGGTCGTGTCCGGCGGCAGGCTCGTCGGCGCCACCTGCGTCGGCGCCGGTGCGGTCGCGGCAGACCTCGTCACGACCTACACGCGACGCACCCCGGTTCCTGCCGACCCGGCATACCTGCTGCTGCCCGCCCTCATGCCGCACCCGGCCAGCGCACCCACCTCACCCGCCGCCCTCCCCGACGACACCACGATCTGCCGCTGCAACGGCGTCACGAAGGCCGACATCTCCGCCTGCGTCCACGAGGGGGCCACCAGCGTGGACCAGGTCGCCGGCGCCACCCGCGCCACCACGGGCTGCGGGGGCTGCACCGACGACGTGTGCGCCCTCGTCGACTGGCTCTCGTCCAGCGCCAGCCCCACCGCAGCGGCCGGCACCGCCCCCGCCCACTCCTCACCCTCCGACGTCCGTCCGGGTGAGAACCACGTAACGAAGGGGAAACACGTGATCCACAGCCCTGAAACGGCAGTCTCCTAACGTGGCCGCCATGGTCCAGAACCCGTCCCCGCGCCAGCTCGTGGTGGTCGGCGGCGGCATGGTCGCCCGCCGCCTCGTGGACGCCCTGCGTTCGCGCGACGCCGCCGGCGAGTGGGCGGTGACGCTCCTGTGTGAGGAGCCGCGGGCACCCTACGACCGGGTCGCCCTCACGTCGTACTTCACCGGACGCGACCCCGACGACCTCGCCCTCGGCGGCCAGGAGCTATGGGACGACCCGCTGGTGACCCTGCGCCGCGGCGTCGCCGCCACGGCGGTGGACCGCGAGGCCCGCACGGTGGCCACGTCCGACGGCCGCACGCTCCCCTACGACTCGCTCGTCCTGGCGACAGGCTCGTATGCCGCAGTGCCCCCGGTCCCCGGCAAGGACCTCCGCGGAGCCTTCGTCTACCGCACCATCGACGACGTGGCCGACCTGCGGGCCTACGTCGAGAAGCTGCGCGACGAGCTCGGCCGCCCCCTTCGTGGAGCGGTCGTCGGCGGCGGGCTCCTCGGGCTCGAGGCGGCCGGCGCGCTCACCGCACTCGAGGTCGGCACCACGGTCGTCGAGTTCGCATCACGCCTGATGCCGCTCCAGGTCGACGACGGCGGCGGCGAGGCCCTGCGCCGGCTCATCGAAGCCCTCGGCGTCACGGTCCGCACCGGCACCGCCACGTCCAAGATCATCGGTCGACTGGGCCGCGTCGCCAAGATGGAGTTCGCCGAGGGCGCCCCGCTCGACGTCGACGTGGTCGTCTTCGCCGTCGGTGTCCGACCGCGCGACGAGCTCGCCCGGGACGCCGGACTCGAGGTCGGAGAGCGCGGCGGCGTCGTCGTCGACGACTCCTGCGCGACAGCCGACCCCGCCGTCTGGGCCGTCGGTGAGGTCGCCTGCATCGGAGGCCGCACCCTCGGCCTCGTCGCCCCCGGCTACACCATGGCCGAGATCGTCGCCGACCGGCTGCTCGGTGGCGAGGGCACCTTCCCCGGGGCCGACCTCTCCACCAAGCTCAAGCTGCTCGGAGTCGACGTCGCGTCCTTCGGGGACGCCTTCGCCGCCGAGCCCGGCGGCCTCGAGGTCGTCATCTCCGACCCGGTCGCCGGCGTCTACAAGAAGCTCGTGATGTCGGACGACGCCCGCACGCTGCGCGGGGGCATCCTCGTCGGCGACGCCAGTGCGTATGCCGCGCTGCGGCCGATGGTGGGCCGCCCCCTGGGTGGCGACCCGGCGGCATACCTCCTCCCCGAGGGGGCCGCGCCGGCACCGGCGGGCGACCTGCCCGACGAGGCGACCGTGTGTTCGTGCAACAACGTCTCCGCCGGGGAGATCCGGTGCTCGGTGACCGACGCCGGCTGCACCGACCTCGCCGGGGTGAAGGCGTGCACGCGGGCCGGGACCAGCTGCGGCTCCTGCCTCCCCCTCGTCAAGCGCCTCGTCACCACGGAGCTCGAGAAGTCCGGCGTGGAGGTGAGCAACGCGCTCTGCGAGCACTTCGCGCTCTCGCGGGCGCAGTTGTTCGACGTGGTCCGGGTCCAGGGCCTGACCACCTTCAGCGAGATCATCGGCCGCCACGGCACCGGTCGCGGCTGCGACATCTGCAAGCCCGTCATCGGCTCGATCCTCGCCTCGTTGGGCACCGGGCACATCCTCGAGGGCGAGCGGGCGTCGTTGCAGGACACCAACGACCACGTCATGGCCAACCTCCAGAAGGACGGTTCCTACTCCGTCGTCCCACGCATCCCCGGAGGCGAGATCACCCCTGAGGGACTCATCGTCATCGGCGAGGTCGCCAAGGACTTCGGGCTCTACACCAAGATCACCGGCGGCCAGCGGATCGACCTGTTCGGAGCTCGCATCGAGCAGCTCCCCAAGATCTGGAAGCGGCTCGTCGACGCGGGCTTCGAGTCCGGCCACGCCTACGGCAAGTCGCTGCGCACGGTGAAGTCGTGCGTCGGGTCGACCTGGTGCCGCTACGGCGTGCAGGACTCGGTCGGCCTCGCCATCGCGCTGGAGCTGCGCTACCGCGGGCTGCGGTCCCCGCACAAGCTGAAGCTGGGAGTGTCCGGCTGCGCGCGGGAGTGCGCCGAGGCGCGTGGCAAGGACGTCGGTGTCATCGCGACCGACAACGGCTGGAACCTCTACGTGGGCGGCAACGGTGGTTTCACTCCGAAGCACGCCCAGCTGCTGGCCGAGGATCTCGACACCGAGACCCTCGTGCGCACCATCGACCGCTTCCTCATGTACTACATCCGCACCGCGGACCGGTTGCAGCGCACAGCGATGTGGGTCGAGGACCACGAAGGCGGGCTCGACGCCATCCGGGCGGTCGTCCTCGAGGACAGCCTCGGCATCGGCGCCGACCTGGATGAGGCGATGGCGGGCCACGTCGACGGCTACGAGGACGAGTGGGCAGCTGCCCTGGACGACCCCGAGAAGCTGCGCCGGTTCGGGTCGTTCGTCAACGCACCCGACCAGGCCGACGACTCGCTCGCCTACGTCAACGAGCGCGGTCAGGCCCGACCCGCCACCCAGTCCGAACGGACCGATGGCGCGGTGCTCATCGCCGGAACAACCCTGGAGGTGCGGCGATGACCGCCGAGATGAGTCTCTCGCCACTGGCCTCCGAGGGGACCTGGCACCCGGTCTGCGCCCTCGAGGACCTGCCCCGCGAGCGCGGTGCGTGTGCGCTGGTGGACGGTGTCCAGATCGCGTTGTTCCGCGCCTACGACGACACCGTGTATGCCGTCCAGCAGCTCGACCCCTACAGCGGCGCCCACGTCATGTCGCGTGGCATCGTCGGCACCCGGGGCGGGGCGCCGACTGTCGCGTCACCGATGTACAAGCAGGTCTTCGACCTGCGCACCGGCGAGTGTCTCGACTCCGTGGGGAAGGACGCTCGGCACCTGCTCGTCTACCCGGTGCAGGTGGTCGACGACGTGATCAGCATCGGTCCTCCGGTCCTGCCGAGCCAGCCTGACCTGCCCGTTCAGCGCGGTGCCGGATGACGACCCTCGTCGGCCTCGAGGTCGCGGATCGCCCCGTCCTGGTCGTCGGGGGCGGCCCGGTTGCCGCACGCCGCGCGGCCCGCCTGGTCGCGGACGGCGCAGTCGTCACCGTGGTGTCCCCCCACCTCTGCGAGGACCTCGTCGACCTCGTCGCCGAGGGGCGGCTCGTCTGGACCGACCGGGAGGTCGAGGAGCACGACGTCGAGGGGGCCTGGCTGGTCCACGCCGCCACTGACGACCCCCGCACGAACACCAGGGTCTGCGCGTGGGCGACCACCCGTCGGGTGTGGAGCATCTGCGCCAGCGCGGTCGAGCAGGGCACTGCTCGGACCCCCGCGACGACCGACCTGGCTGGGCTGAGCGTCGCGGTCGTGTCCCAGGGCGCTCCCGACCCCGCACGTGCCCGGGCCGTTCGCGACCAGCTCGCGGCGAGCCTGCGCGACGGCGAGGTCGATCTGCGGCACCGCCGGGCCCGAGCTGGCCCCGGGCGGGTGGTGCTCGTCGGTGGCGGGCCCGGCGCCGCAGACCTGATGACCCTGCGCGCGCGGCGCATCCTGTCCGAGGCGGATGTCGTCGTCACCGACCGGCTCGGCCCGACCAGCGTGCTCGCCCACCTGCCGTCGGACGTCGAGGTCATCGACGTCGGCAAGACCCCGGGCCTGCATGCTGTCACCCAGGAGGAGATCAACGCGATCCTCGTGGAGCAGGCAGGACGTGGTCGACTGGTCGTGCGTCTCAAGGGTGGGGATCCCTTCCTCTTCGGACGTGGTGGCGAGGAGCAGCTGGCACTGGCTGCCCACGGCATACCGGTCGAGGTCGTGCCGGGCGTCAGCTCGGCGTTGTCCGCCCCTGCCGTGGCAGGCATTCCCGTGACCCATCGAGGCACTGCAGGCGCCCTCCACGTGGCCCACGGCCATGGCCGACTCGACGACACCGCGGTCTCTGCCGTCGTCCGGGGTGAGGCGACCCTCGTGGTGCTGATGGGCGTCTCCCTTCTTGCCGACCACGTGTCACGGCTCCTGGACGCCGGCGCCTCCGACGCGGTCCCGGTCGCGGTCGTCGAGAACGCCAGCCTGCCCACCCAGCGGCTGACCAGTGGGACCATCTCCACGATCGTCGCACTCGCCGCCGAGCGCGGGGTCAGGGCTCCGGCGGTGATCGTCGTCGGTGCCGTTGCCGCGGCGGGATTCCTCGAGGGCGGCGAGTGAGCGCTCGCCTGGGCCAGGTCATGGCCGGCTGCGTCGTGCTCATCACGGCGGACCGGCGATCCGGCGAGCTCGCCTCCGCCCTGACCCGCCGCGGCGCCACCGTGCGCCACGCCCCGGCCATCAGCATCGTGCCGCACGAGCACGACGACGAGCTGCTCGCCCACACCAGGGAACTGCTCGCCGAGCCCCCTGAGATCGTCGTGATCACCACCGGGATCGGGTTCCGCGGCTGGGTGGAGGCGGCCGACGCCGCGGGCCTGGCCGAGCAGCTCGTCGCCGTGCTCTCGAGGGCCCGCATCATCGCCCGGGGCCCCAAGGCGCACGGCGCGATCCAGGCCGCCGGACTGCAGGCCGACTGGGTCGCGGAGTCGGAGACGAGCGCCGAGATCCTCGAGCTGCTGCTCGCGGAAGGCGTGGCCCAGCAACGGATCGCGGTGCAGCACCATGGTGCGGGCGCCGACGGCCTCGACACCGAGCTCACCGCTGCCGGGGCCTTGGTCCGCAGCCTGGTCGTGTACCGCTGGGGTCCGCCACCTGACCCGGTGGCCCTGAAGCTGTCGGTCATCGCGGCCGCAGACGGAGAGATCGACGCCGCCGTCTTCACCTCCGCTCCGGGGGCCGCTGCCTGGTTGGCCGAGGTCGACGCCCAGGGGATGGGCGAGCACGTCCTGGCGCGGATCCGCAGTGGCACGATGGTGATGGCAGCGGTCGGTCCGATCACGGCCAAGCCGTTGCAGGACAGGGGAATCGATCCGATCGTGCCCGACAGGGGCCGCCTCGGCGCCCTGGTGCGCACCCTCGTCAGCCACTACGAACAAGCCCAGACCTCGGCCGTCCTGACGAGCGCCGGGCGTCTTCAGGTCCGTCGGACCGTCGCCCTCCTCGACGACCACGTGCTGCCGGTGTCCCCCAGCGGGCTCGAGGTGCTGCGGGTGCTGACCGCCGCCGGGGGCGAGGTGGTCACGCGCGCGCAGGTCTTGGCGGTGCTGCCCGGCGACTCGACCGACCCGCACACCGCGGAGGTGGCCGTGGCCAGGCTCCGCGAGGCCGTCGGACACAAGGGACTCATCCAGACGGTGGTGAAGCGGGGCTACCGGCTCACCACGACCTGACACCCTGACACCCTGACGACCTCCGACGCTTAGTGCCGGCCGCCTTCTGCCGCGCCCTCGACGACCACCGGCTCACCGTTGGCGACCAGCTTCCAGTCGTAGGTCGTGAAGGTCGTCGGGTCGACGGGCTCCTTGGCGGCACCCTTGTCGACGGTCCAGTCGATCAGGAGCTGTCGGATCTCGACCTGCGCGTTGTACACCACGGGCGCGGTCGTCACTCCGGGGAACCCGCCACCACCGGACTGGCGGTAGTTGTTGATGGCGATGACGAACTGTGCCGCAGGATCGATCGCCTGGCCGTGGTAGGTGAGGTTGGCGATCCGCTGCCCCACGGGCTGGGCGATGTCGATGTCGTAGGCCAACGAGAAGTCCAGGCCGCCCATGATGTCGTAGTTGTAGTCGGGGATGGCGGTCCCGGTCGTGGGGCTCGGGGCGCCCGTGACGTCGTCCGGCGCGTAGGGTCCGGTGCCGGTCACCGTCTTGAAGTACGCGGCCGAATACTCGAGGTAGGCCTTGACCTGCGCGCCGGTGAAGCGGATCCCCAGGAGCGTGTTGTCGTAGATGTAGAGGCCGGCGATGTCGCGGACCGTGACGTTGCCGGCGGGGATGGCGGCGTCACGGTTGAACGGAGCGGCGATCGACAGCACCGGCAGCACTTCGTCGGGAGTGCCCACGAGGGCGGCCTTCACGGCCTCGGCCTGAACGTGGTTGATGAAGTCGATGGCGGCCGTGTCCTCGAACCGTGCGGTCGCCGCCGACATGGCGACGGTGCACCGGCCGATGACCGAGTTGACGTAGGTGCGCACGATCGCGTGGTCGTCACGGACGAGGTCGGCCACGGCCGGGTCCTCGGGGACGGTGTTGGCGTTGAGCACGTGCGAGTGGGCAGCGGCCAGCTGCCAGCGCCCCTTGACGAAGTCGAGGTCGAAGTCCATCACCGACAGTCGCATGCCCCACTTGAGGGGTTCGGTCAGCAGGACCACCTTGTCGGGCGTGACCTTGCTGGCCACGAGCTCCTCGACGATCTCGACGTGGGCGTGGCCGACGAGCACGGCGTCCACCCCGGCCACCTCTTCGGCGAGCTGGCGGGACGCGTTCTCCGGGACCGGCAGGGCGTCACCGTAGGACGACCCGGGCTTGGCCCCTGAGTGGCAGGACACGATGACCAGGTCGCAGCCTGCCGCCTTGAGCCTGGGGACCATGACCTTGGCCTGCTCGACGATGCCCGGGAAGCGGACCTGACCCTCGACGTTTGCCTTGTCCCAGATGGCGACGCCCGGCGTCACGAGGCCGAGGATGCCGACCTTGACGTCCCTGCCACCACGAGCCTTGAAGGTGCGGATGAGGTAGGGCTTGAAGATCGGGGCGCCGGTGGCCCAGTCGACCGAGTTGGCACTGAGCAGCGGGAACTCGCACTGCGACTCGAAGGTGCGCAGGGTGTCCAGGCCGTAGTTGTACTCGTGGTTGCCGAGCGCCGCGGCGTCGTAGCCGATCGCGTTCATGGCCTTGGCCATCGGGTGGACGGAGCCACCGGTGATCGGGTCGACCTTGGCGTAGTAGTAGGAGAGCGGCGTGCCCTGGATGGTGTCACCGGCGTCGAGCAGGAGGGTGTTGGCCTCGCCCCGCTCGGCACGCATCGCCGTCACCAGGGTCGAGATCTTGGCCAGGCCGATGTCGTTGTGGGCCGAGTCGTCGTACTCGACGTCCTTGAAGTAGTCCCAGTTGAAGACGTTGCCGTGGGTGTCCGTGGTCCCCAGCACGGTGAGGCGGAACCGCCCCGGACCCCCGGCAGCGACTGGCCGCAGGTCGGGCCCCGCCTCGGGTGCTGCGTCCGCCCGCGTCGCGCCACCGAAGATGGCCGCGCCTGCTCCGCCGACCATGGCCAGCGCGATCATCTCGCGACGGCTGCGCTCCTGCTGGGCGAGGTCCTGAACCGCGGTGCGAGTGGACGTCACGAGTGCCTCCAACGACAGTGGCCGGGAGCTCGACGGAGTGCCCGGGGCGCGGGCCACGGCGGCATCGACGTGGCGGGTCTTCCACCCTAACGCGTGTGGCGGATAGCCGACCCTGCTGTGCACAAAAGCCACATCGTGCCCAGCACCAGCGTCAGCCGATGCTGTAGTCCGATCCGTCGGCACCCTGCGTGGCTGCGCCGGAGGGTGCGCCACCACGACCCCACGACCAGGCGTACAGCCCGTCGTCGACCGTCCGGCCACCCTCGCCGAGCTCGAGGGGGCGGAAGGTGTCGACCATGACCGCCAGCTCGTCGAAGTACTCCACCCCGATCGAGGCCTCGGAGGCACCGGGTTGCGGCCCGTGCGCGTGCCCACCGGGATGCACCGAGACGGAGCCCTTGCCGATACCCGACCCCTTGCGCGCCTCGTAGTCGCCGTCGACGTAGAACATGATCTCGTCGCTGTCGACGTTGGAGTGGTAGTAGGGCACCGGGATCGACAGCGGGTGGTAGTCGACCTTGCGCGGCACGAAGTTGCAGATCACGAAGTTCCAGCCCTCGAAGACCTGGTGCACCGGCGGCGGCTGGTGCACGCGCCCGGTGATCGGCTCGAAGTCGCGCACGTTGAACGCGTAGGGATAGAGACAGCCGTCCCACCCGACCACGTCGAGCGGGTGGAACGGAAGGGTGTGGACGGTGCCCACGATGCCGCCACTGCTCGACGGACCGTTCCCGCGGTGCTTGAGGTAGACCTCGGTCTCCTCCTCGGCCTTGCTCCCGACGTCCTCGGCGAGGAGCGGACCGGCAGGACCGCGCAGGTCGCGCTCGCAGTAGGGCGCGTGCTCCAGGAGCTGGCCGTACTTGCTCAGATAGCGCTTGGGTGGCGTGATGTGAGAGTTGGCCTCGATGCAGTAGACCCGCAGCGGCTCCTTGGTGGAGCGCTTGGGGATCCACCGGTGCGTGGTGGCCCGCGGGATCACGAGGTAGTCGCCCTCGGCGACGTCGAACGCGCCGAACACCGTCTCGACCCGCGCCCTGCCGCGCTCGACGTAGACGCACTCGTCACCGATCCCGTTGCGGTACCAGGGGCTGGGAGCCCCCGCCACGGCATACGAGATGCGGACGTCACCGTTGCCGAGGACGAGGCGTCGCCCGGTCACGACGTCGGTGTTCTTCACGTCCTTGGCCTCGAAGAGGTCGTGCAGCTTGAGGTGCCGCGGCACGAGCGGGTGGTTGGGCGTCGTCGAGAGGTCACCGATGGACCACTCGCGGGCCCCCGCGATGGTCGAGGGGATGTTGCGGTGGTAGAGCAGCGAGGAGTCCGAGGAGAAGCCCTCCTCCCCCATGAGCTCCTCGTAGTAGAGCTCGCCCTTCGTGCCGCGGCCTGCCGGCCGGCGGTGCTGGGTGTGCCGCTTCGGCGGGATGTTGCCCTGGTGCTGGTAGAACGCCATCGCTCACTCTCTCGTCCGGTTGGCCCGAGCATGGCACGACCGGCCGCCGCCCCGACACCTCGGGCTGCCGGTGCGGGGCGGCCTCGCGGTCGCGGGTAGCCTCACCGCCATGACATCGCTGTCGGAGGCCGCCGCCGACCGCCCGGCCGAGCCCTCGCTGTTCGACTCCCTCGTCGACGACGCCGCTGTCTTCCCCCCGGGCAACGCGCCCCTCCCCGAGGCGGKGCGCCTGCACCGCCTCCACCGCCTCAGCCGGTATGCCGCGTGCGTGGGTCCGCTGCTCGTCCCCGCCTCCGCCGCCGCTGACCTGGGCGCCCTGCTCGACGGCACACCGCTGGCCGTGGTGGTCATCGGCCGGCCGGGCACCCCGGGCGCCGAGGTGGCCACCGCCGTGCGGCAGCTCCGCTCGACCGAGCTCGTCGAGGTGGCCGGGGTCGAGCTCGGCTGGACGCCCGACTGGAGGGCCACGGACTTCGGCGACCTCCCCGTCAGCCTCGAGGTGCCGCGGGGTGCCGACCAGCTCGCCGCGATCGCCGACATCGCTGCCGACACCTCGGATTCCGTTGCGCGGCAGGCGAAGTTCCGCACCGGGGCAACCGAGACCTGGGCGTGGCCCGACGAGACCGAGCTCGCGACCTTCGTGCGCTCGGCCATTGACCACGATCTCGGCTTCAAGCTGACCGGTGGGCTGCACCACGTCGTCCGCGGCACCCACGACGGCCAGGAGCAGCACGGCCTGCTCAACGTCCTGGCCACGGTGCGGTGGGCCCTCAACGGCGAAGACGTCGATGAGCTGGTTCACCTGCTGGCGGAACGTGATCCGGCCGTCCTCGTCCCCCAGATCACCCGCATGAGCGCCGCAGACGCGGCGATCGTGCGGGCCTTCTTCACGGCATACGGATGCTGTGAGGTGACCGACCCGATCGGCGAGCTCACCACGCTCGGCCTCGTCCAAGGAGCCTGACTTGTCCTCCCTCTCGACGTCTGCCGCGACGTCCGCCGCGACCACGTGGCTCGACCTGCCCGCCGACCACCCGTTCGGGGTCGCCCACCTCCCCTACGGCGTCTTCTCGACGGCGGACTCCGCGCCGCGGGTCGGTATACGGATCGGCGACTGGGTGCTCGACGCGAGCGAGGTGGCGCGGATCGGCCGCGACGCGGTCGGCGCGGGCGACGGCCCCGACCTCACGGCGGCGTGGGAGCAGCCCAACCTCAACGCGTTCCTCGACCTGGGGCACGAGGCCTGGGCCGTCGCCCGCTCCTGGCTGGTCGAGATCCTCTCCGACGACGTCCACGAGGAGGGCGTCCGGCCACATCTGGTGCCGCTCGACGACGTCACCCTGCACCTGCCGATCGAGGTCGCCGACTACGTCGACTTCTACGCCAGCGAGCACCACGCCACCAACGTCGGGCGCATCTTCCGGCCCGACTCCGAACCGCTCACCCCCAACTGGAAGCACCTGCCGATCGGCTACCACGGGCGCTCCGGCACCGTCATCGTGTCCGGGACCGACGTCGTGCGGCCGCAGGGCCAGCGCAAGGCCCCGGCCGACGCGTCCCCGACGTTCGGGCCGAGCCGCAAGCTCGACATCGAGGCCGAGCTGGGCTTCGTCGTGGGCGGCAGCACCACCCTGGGCGACCCGGTCGCCGTCGACCGAGCCGCCGAGGAGCACCTCTTCGGCGTCGTCCTGCTCAATGACTGGAGCGCTCGCGACATCCAGGCCTGGGAGTACGTCCCGCTGGGGCCCTTCCTCGGCAAGTCCTTCGGGACGTCGATCGGAGCCTGGGTCACGCCGATGGCCGCCCTGCGGGCAGCACGGGTGCCACTGCCCGGCCAGGCCCCCGAGCCGCTGCCCTACCTGCGCGGCGGAGCGGAGTCCGTGTTCGGGCTGGACCTGCACCTCGAGGTGGAGTGGAACGGCACCGTCGTCGCCCGCCCCGAGTCGCGCGACCTGTACTGGTCGCCCGCCCAGATGCTGGCGCACCTGTCCGTGAACGGCGCCTCGATCCGCAGCGGTGACCTGTTCGGTTCGGGCACCATCTCGGGTGCGGCGAGGGACACCCGTGGCAGCTTCCTCGAGCTCTCGTGGAACGGCACCGAGCCGGTGCTGCTCGAGGACGGCAGCGAACGCACCTTCCTCGAGGACGGCGACATCGTCGTGCTGCGCGCCACCGCGTCGGGGACCGACGGTTCACGCCTCGGCCTCGGAGAGGTCAGCGGGCGGATCGTCCCCGCCCGCTGACCGATCGCTACCTGCGCGGCTGCTTGCCGACGACCACGTTGGTCTTGGCGAGCTTGTCGTGCAGGGCCTGCTTCTTGTCGTCCCACGCCGGCCAGAGGAGGTCCACCAAGGCGGCCAGCGAGAAGAGGTTGCCCAGCAGGGGGATGTTGCCGAGCAGGCTCAGCACGGCCTGCACCGAGGTTCGCCTGGCGGCGACCGCCACGGTCAGCGGTCCGGGGCGCTCGCGCAGCCGCACGCTGATCCCCAGAGCGGACTTGCCGGGAGTGGCCCCCGTGCGAGTCAGGAAGAAGATGGCGTAGCCGAACCCGATCGCAGCGCCGACCACCCCGAAGGCCAGCAGGTAGCCGTAGTTCACGGAGCTGGTGTTGATGCTGTCCAGCGTCGAGGTGTCCCCCGAGTCGATGGCGGTAGTGATCTCGTCCCACACGGGCTCGATCGCCTTGAACGCCAGCCATCCGCCCAGCAGCATGAGGATGAGGAACTGGATGATGCCGTCGATGAGGTAGGCACCGACCCGCTGCCAGTACCCGGCGAGCGGCTGGCCGTCCGGCGTGGTCGCCGCCGGTTGCATCCCCGGGTAGGCGGGGGCGTTCCAGCCACCCTGTTGGGGGGCGCCGGGGAACTGCGGGTTCTGCTGCCCAGGGTTCTGCTGGCCCGGGTACTGCTGGCCGGGGTACTGCTGGCCGGGGTACTGCTGGCCCGGCACGCCTGCTCCCGGAGCCGGCGGCGCGGCATACCCGCCTGGCGCCTGCGGCGACTGACCCGGGGCCTGGTCCTGCGGCTGACCCTGGGCAGCTTGGCCCGGGTACTGGGGCGGGTGGCCCTGGCCCGGGAACTGCTGCTGCCCGGCCTGGGACGCGGCGGCGGTCGGACGGGTGGACCGAGGTGTCGTGTGGTTGCTCCAGATCACGCCGTCGAAGTAGCGCAGCTTGGTGTCGTCCTGCGGGTCGTCGTACCAGCCGGGAGTCGTTGGCGTGCTCATGATGCAAGCGTCTCACGCTGGAGGCAGCGTTCCAGCCACCGAACCCCGTCGGGTGGGCCGGGTCGGCGGACCCTAGGGTGAATCGTCATGACCGGCAACGACTCCGTCCTGCGCACCAAACCGATCGAGGACGTCCTGGCCCAGGCCGACGACGCCGGCGCCGAGGGTGATGGGCAGCACCTCGCCCGGCGACTCGGCGCCAAGGACCTCATGGGCTTCGGCATCGGCATCGTCATCGGCACAGGCATCTTCACCCTCACCGGGGTGGAGGCCAAGCAGCACGCCGGCCCCGGGGTGGTGCTGTCCTTCGCCATCGCCGGTGCCGTCAGCCTGCTGGCAGCGCTCTGCTACGCCGAGATGGCCGCCGCAGTCCCGACGGCCGGGAGCGCCTACACCTACGCGTACGCGACGATCGGCGAGATCTTCGCGTGGATCATCGGCTGGGACCTCATCCTCGAGTTCGCCCTCGGCGCCGCGGTGGTGGCACGTGGCTGGTCGGGCTACCTGCAGGAGCTCTTCGACCTCCCGACCTCCCTGTTCGGGGAGAAGGCCCCCGTCAACGTCGGAGCGGTGGCGATCGTCGCGGTGCTCGCCGTCGTCGCGATCGTCGGCATCCGCGAGAGCGCTCGGGTGACCAACACCCTCGTGGTCATCAAGGTCGCCGTGTGCGCGTTCGTCATCGTGCTGGGCGCGTTCTTCGTGAAGTCGGCCAACCTGACGCCTTTCGTCCCGGTGGCCGAGCCGGTGAAGCAGGGCACGTCGGGCATCGACCAGCCGCTCAGCCAAGTGCTGTTCGGCATCGAGCCGACCGCCTTCGGCATGGCCGGCGTCCTGACCGCGGCCGCCGTGGTCTTCTTCTCCTACACCGGGTTCGAGGCCGTGGCGAACCTCGGCGAGGAGACCCGCAAGCCCAGTCGCGACCTCCCCCTCGGCCTGCTGGGCACCCTGGGCATCTGCACGGTCCTGTACATCGGCGTGGCCCTGGTGCTCACCGGGATGGTCGACTACCGCCAGATCAACGAGGGCGCCCCGATCGCTAGCGCCTTCGAGTCGGTGGGTGCGCACTGGGCCGCCAACCTCATCTCCGTCGCTGCGGTGGCAGGCCTCACGTCGGTGATCCTCGTCGACATCGTGGCCATGGGCCGGATCGGCTTCTCCATGGGCCGGGACCGGCTGCTGCCCCCGGCGGTGGCCAAGGTGCACCCGAAGTGGGGCACGCCCTACCGCATCACCGCAGCAACGGCCGTCCTCGTGATGGTGCTGGCGGGTCTGGTCCCGCTGGCGGAGCTGGCCAACCTCGTGAGCATCGGCACCCTCTTCGCCTTCGTCATCGTGTCGATCGCGGTCCCGATCCTGCGCCGCACCAAGCCCGAGATGAAGCGGCCGTTCCGTGTGCCGTTCTCCCCCGTCATCCCGGTCGTGTCGGCGCTGGCCTGCGTCTACCTCATGACGAACCTGTCCCTGGAGACCTGGTACCGCTTCCTGATCTGGATGATGCTCGGGGTGCTCGTCTACCTCGCGTACGGTCGCCGCAACGCCCGCCTCGCCCGTCAGGGCTGATCCACCGCGGGTCACCGAGCCGGCTGGACGACCAAGGGCCGGTATGCCGGGTGGTCACCACCCGGCATACCGGCCCTTGTCGTGCCGTGCGGCTCAGAGGTTGCCGCGGGCGTCCTGCTCGCGCTCGATGGCCTCGAACAGCGCCTTGAAGTTGCCCTTGCCGAAGCCGAGCGACCCGTGCCGCTCGATGATCTCGAAGAAGACGGTCGGGCGGTCGCCGAGCGGCTTGGTGAAGATCTGCAGGAGGTAGCCGTCCTCGTCGCGGTCGACCAGGATCTTGCGCTTCTGCAGCTCCTCGATCGGCGCCCGCACCTCGCCGATGCGTGAGCGCAGCTCGTCGTCCTCGTAGTAGGAGTCCGGGGTGTCGAGGAACTCGACGCCGTTGGCGCGCAGCTCGTCGACGGTGCGCAGGATGTCGTTGGTGGCCAGCGCGAGGTGCTGGGCGCCGGGGCCGTTGTAGAACTCGAGGTACTCGTCGATCTGGCTCTTGCGCTTGGCGATCGCCGGCTCGTTGAGGGGGAACTTCACCCGGTGGTTGCCGTTGGCGACGACCTTGGACATCAGCGCGGAGTAGTCGGTGGCGATGTCGTCGCCGATGAACTCGGCCATGTTCACGAAGCCCATGACCTTGTTGTAGAAGGTCACCCACTCGTCCATCTTGCCGAGCTCGACGTTGCCGACGATGTGGTCCAGTGCCTGGAAGAGACGCTTGGGGGCACCGTCGCGCTTGACCCACGTCGACTGCCTGGCGACGTAGCCCGGCAGGTAGGGGCCGTCGTAGCGGGAGCGGTCCACGAGGGTGTGCACGGTCTCGCCGTACGTCGCGATCGACGCGATGCGGACGGTGCCGTGCTCGTCGGTGATGTCCTGCGCCTCGCGGACCACGCGGGCCCCAGCGCGCTTGGCCTGCGCGACGCACTTGTCGACGTCGGGCACCTCGAGCGAGATGTCGACGACGCCGTCGCCGTGCTTGGCGTGGTGCTCGATCAGCGGGCTGTCGGGGCTGACCGCACCGTTGACCACGAACCGGATCGAGCCGGACTTGAGGACGAACGACTTGTGGTCGCGCTGGCCGTTCTCGGGGCCGCTGTAGGCGACCAGCTCCATGCCCCACGCCGACTGGTAGTAGTGCGCGGTCTGGCTCGCGTTGCCGACGACGAACACGATGGCGTCCCACCCGGTGACCGGGAACGGGTCCTTGCTCTCGTCGTACTCGACGAGGCCGACCAGCTGCTTGAGCTGCTCGATGTCGAGGTTTGCCTCGCGTTCCTGCGGGGTCAGGTCAAGGGTGGTGTCCGTGGCGTGGGTCGTCATCTGTGCAGCGTGACGCGTGGTCACCGAGTGTGCAACTGTATGCCGCTGCGGTGCACAGTCTGCGCAGAATGCTGGCTTGTGTGCCCTCAAGGATAGACAATGTGACCATGGATCTGGACGAGCTCGACGGACGGCTGATCGCCCTGTTCACCACCGCACCCCAGATCGGGGTCCTGGGAGCCTCGCGTGAGCTGGGCGTCGCCCGCGGGACCGTGCAGGCCCGGATCGACCGACTGGTCGAGCGGGGCGTCATCCGGTCGTGGGCGCCCCAGATCGACCCGGCGGCGATGGGCTACCCGGTGTCGGCGTTCTGCACGCTGGAGATCCGACAAGGTCGCGGCCACTCCCCCGTGGTCGACCACCTGTCGCGCATCCCCGAAGTGCTGGAGGCACACACCATCACCGGCTCGGGAGATCTCTACATCCACATCGTCGCGCGCGACAACGCCGACCTGCAGCGCGTCATCGATGCCGTCGTCGACGACGAGCACGTCATCCGGGCCAACACGGCCATCTCCCTGGCCACGCGCATCCCGCTGCGCACCCTGCCGCTGGTCCGCGCCGCCGCCCTCCCCCGCCCCTGACCCGACTTCTGGCCACCGACGCCGCACCCGGAGCCCGATACCGGGGTCACGTGCCGCACCGCTGGCCAGAAGTCGGGAGGGAGGGGCCCGGGCTCAGGCGTCGAGGCGGAAGCCGAGCTTGACGGTCACCTGCCAGTGGGCGATGGCACCGTCGGTGATCTGCCCGCGGACGCTCTGCACCTCGAACCAGTCGAGGTTGCGCAGCGTCTTCGCGGCCTGGGTGACGGCGTTCGCGACCGCGGACTCGACGCTGTCGGGTGAGGTGCCGACGACCTCGGAGATGGAGTACACGTGGTTGGCCATGGCCTGCTCCGTCCTCGGCGGCCCAGCGTCGCCGTCCTCGTCACGCTAGCGGCGCCGGGGTCGCGGGACCACCCTCAGAGGTGCTCGCCCACGAAGAACCAGGTGAAGAAGGCGATGCCCAGCAGCATGCCGAGGTGCCCCAGCGCGGACAGCCAGGGCCCGTGCGCCCAGCCGTCGTCGGTCGCCCCCGTGGCATGCCGGCCACGGGTGGGCACCCACCGGGCCAGCACCAGCAGGCCAATCACGACCACCGCCCAGAACGCGACCATCGCGACCCAACCCACCAGCCGCGGCGCGCCGACCAGCCAGGCGATCCAGGCGCCGAGGGCAACGACCCCGAGCGAGGTGTGCGTGTTCAGCAGTCCACGTGGGGTCTCGGTCACCCCCGACTGCTTCTCCGTGGCGATGAGCCGCGAGCGGGTGAGCAGCACGACCACCGCGGCGAGCGCGGTCAGCATCCAGACGAGGTTGACGAGATCCACGCCCGCCAGCCTGTCGTGAAGACCCACCACAACGCAACGTCCGCCGTGCGACCCGCCTCGGGAGGGTCCGCCCGCCGCTGCGGGACCAGGCCGAGGACCTGGGGCTGGAGAGCGGAGGACCTGGGGCTAGAAAGCGGAGAAGGCGTCGGGGTCGGTGCCCAACCGGGCCCGAAAGGCGTTGTCGAGGGCTGCGTCGTCCTCAATGGCCTCGTCGTAGTGGTCGTCCGACGACAGCTCGAGGGCGCTGGCCCGGTCGTGGTCGTCGAGCGCTCCGGCTGCGATCTCGCGACGCACTGCCGCGATGGCCTCGGACGCTGCGGGCACGTGCAGCCACCGGTAGCCGGCTTCGGCGGCGTCCAGCTCCTCGTCGGTCATGTTCTGGACGGCGTCCAGGACGCCACCGGACATCGCGGAGCTGTGCAACCTCAACGCAGCAGCGAGCGCCTGGTCACCGACGCCCGGGGTCGGGCCCCCGGCCTCCAGTGCCGCGCGGTTCCAGATCGTGTCAGCCTCGTCCATGGGGGCAGCATGTCACCTCATCCCTGCCCGGCGCAGGACGAACACCGTCACCGTCCGCGTGGTGGCCGTCCCGGTCGCCGATCGCGCGGGCCCGGACCGGTGCGCCACGGCCTCGACGTGGCCGCGCGGGTGCTGAGAAGGGGCTGCACGAGCGCCGTCGTCCGAGGGTCCGGTGGCAGGCCGAGCTCGCTGCGCAGGAGCGAGACGAAGGCCTGGTAGTGGGACAGGGCAGCCGACCTGTTGCCCGACTCGAGGAAGATCCTGATCAGCGCCTGGTGCGACGACTCCCTCAGCGGCTCGAGCCGGATCGCGCGCAGTGCCGTGTCGAGGGCGTCGGTCACCCTGCCACGACTGGCCAGGGCCACCACCTGGTCGTCCAGCACCTGCAGCTCGAGGTGTCGCAGGCGCTCCCTCTCGAGGGTCACCCACTCGTCCGGCCAGTCGGGCAGCAGCTCGAGGTGGAAGGTGCCCGCCCAGGACGACATGTCCTGCAGCTCGCCGGCTCCCTGGCGGACGGCGGCGAGCCGGTCGGTGTCCACATCGAGGTCGGGGCCGAGGCGAAGGGTGGTCACGCCGGGCCGGAGGAGGGGTCCGAGTCGGCGGGCCCGCCACACCGTGGACCTCAGGCTGGCGGCGGCTTGCGCGGCTGGCGCGGCGGGCCAGAGCTCGCTCGCGGCGCGCGCCCTCGCGACCGAACCTCCTTGCAGGGCAATGAAGGCAAGGAGTCGCTGCACCCCCGGGGTGACCTCGACGATTCCGTCGGGACCGCGAAGCTCGAAGCCACCGAACAGTCGCAAGAACCAGCTGTCCTGCTGCACCACTGCACCAGCCACGAGCCACCACCCAGGAGCCGGGGGGCAGGGTCGACCAGGAACCAGGCCGCCCCACCCAGTCTTGTTATTGCGCTCGATTCGGCATGTTTGGCCGTTCTGAGCTACCCCTGCACTCCCACCCCATTGGTGGAGGCCCGCCGGACCCGGACGGCGACCGCATCACGACGCGATCAACGACAAAGTCCGGCGAACGCACCAATACTGGCGCGATCTTGGCCACCCGGCATACAACCGATGTCGTAGACGCTTGCGACGGAGGCCGTGACGCCCCGATGACGATCCGGCAGCGTCCCGCTCACATCCGCAAGAGAAATGGGTGGCGACGCGCCAACGAACCGGTGACGTGCGCGTTCTTTCATGGTCAGTGGCACTACGTCATGAGAGGGGGTGAACACCATGACCGCACTGTCCTTCGAGGAACTGCGCGCCGAGGAGATTGAGCTCCTGCCGTCGCGCGAAACCTTGGCCTGGGCCAACTGGGCGAACGTTACGGCCACCAACCTGGCCATCTCGCAGAACACGTACACGTTCCTGTCGCTGGCACACGCGTCCGCGAACCAGTTCGTGGGCGTCTCGCAGTCCTGAGCACACCTTGAGACCTGAACGATGGAGAGGAGGTCAGCCATGCGCGAGAGCGTGTCGATGTGTGAACTCGAGGCAACGACAGTCGAACTGCTCCCGAACCGGGAGACGCTCGCACTGTTCAACTTCGCCAACGTCACCGCCGTCAACCTTGCAATCGCGGTCAACGCGGCAACCATCGGATCTGCTGCCGTCGCCCACGCGAACCAGTACGTCGTGGTGATACAGCACTGAAGTGCAGGCGGGTGGGGGCGCGCCTAGCACCCCCACCTGCCCTGCATCGGGGGCAGGGGACGAGGAAGGACGACGATGACCGAACGAGCCAGCACGGTGGCACGGGAGGCCTGGACCGGCGGGGCGGCAGAGCTAGCCGCCGGCGTGACGCTGCTCGGTGAGTACGAGGGCTCCGGCTTCACCGAACCGCACTACCTGATCGCGCGCTCGGACGGGCAGGTCCTGCACGTTTCCCAGCTCCTCTACCTGGTGGCCGCGCACCTCGATGCCAGGACCGAACCCGAGCGAGTCGCCGCGACCGTGAGCGAGGAGTACGGCCGCACGCTCTCGCTCGAAGGCCTGCAGTTCCTGATCGAGGAGCGACTGCGCCCGATGGGGGTGGCGGCAACCGAGCCGGCGCACGACGCGGCGCACGACCTGGCGCACGACGCGGCGCACGACCTGACCCGCGTGCCAGCCTTCAGGTCCGCGACCACAACTCCCCAACCACCGCGAGCGGACGTTCTTCTCAAGCTGCGCCTGAAGCGCACCCTCGTCCCGGCCCACCTGACCCGGGTGGTCGCCCGCTACCTGGCGCCACTGTTCCACCCCGTCGTGGTCCTCATCGCGCTCGCGGCCGTCGTAGGCGGCGACATCTGGCTGGTGCGCACCGCCACCCTGTCGGCCGCCACCGCGGCCGCACTCACGACACCGGTGCTGCTGCTCGGTCTGACGGGGCTCCTGCTGGTATCGACGCTGTTCCACGAGTTCGGCCACGCCGCTGCGTGCCACCGCGGAGGCGCCGAGCCGGGAGCCATCGGCGTGGCCGTCTACCTCGTCTATCCCGCCTTCTTCACCGACGTCACGTCCTCCTATCGGCTGGGCCGCGTCGGGCGGCTGCGCACCGATCTCGGCGGCGTCTACTTCAACGCCCTCACCATCGGCCTGCTCACTGCCCTGCTCGCCGTGACGGGCTACCAACCGCTGATCCTGGCCATCGTGCTGGTGCACGTGGAGCTGCTCCAGCAGCTGATGCCGATCGCCCGCCTCGACGGCTACTTCGTGGTGGCCGACCTGGTGGGCGTTCCTGACCTCTTCGGGCGCGTCGGGCCGATCCTTGCGGCTCTCCTTCCTGGACGCACAGCCGGTCCCCGGGTGCGCGAGCTGCGCCGAACCGCCCGGGTGGTCATCACGGCCTGGGTGCTGACCGCCGTTCCCGTCATGGTCGGGGCGCTGGTGTACACGCTGTACAAGACGCCCGCCATGGTGGCGTCCATCTGGGAGGCCGAGCAGCAGCAGTGGCGACAGCTCGTGCAGGGGATCTCGCTCGTCGACCCGGCAGCGGTGGTCCTGGCCGGCCTGTCGCTCGTGCTGCTCCCCCTCCCGCTCGCAGGGCTCGCCCTGCTCGTCGGCGGGATCCTCCGCCGTCTGGCCACTCGGGTCACCGCCCGCCTCGGCCGTCCCACCGTCCACGGCCCGCACCGCGCGGGCCACCGTCCACTGGAGGTCACGATGTCCGGATCGAAGCCTGCACCAGTCCTGCCGATGCTGCAGTCGAACGACTCAACCGAAGCCGCTGAGCGCGCACCTGCGAGCTCGGCATCCAGCCACCCCGAGCCGCTGCTCGCTGAAACGCAGCTCTCCGAACCCCAACTCTCCGAACCGGCCGCGTCCACCGGCCTGTCCGCCCGCGAGGCGGCGGTGTCCCGCTCGGCAGCCGACTTCACCGAGGAGGCGATGCTCCGTCCGTCGTCGCGTCCCCCGGCTCGCGGCTGGCGTCGTGGGGTGTACACCGCGACCCGGGGCGGCGTGAACCTCGGCCCGAGCCCGGAGGAGCGCCGTCAGCTCGAGTTCCTGGGTCGGGTGCGCACGCCGGTCCGGGGGTGTCGCCGGATCGTGGTCATCTCCCGCAAGGGTGGCGCCGGCAAGACCACGACGGCCCTCATGCTCGGCCACACCCTCGCGAGCTACCGCGGCGACCGCGTCGTGGCCCTCGATGCGAACCCCGACGCCGGCAGTCTCGCCCACCGCATGCGGCGCGAGACCACCAACACCGTCACCACGCTCCTCGCGGAGCGCGACTGGATCCACCGGTATGCCGACATGCGCGGCTTCACGTCACAGGCGGCGGACACGAGGCTCGAGGTGGTGGCCTCCGACGACGACCCCCGGATCACCCAGGCCCTGGGCGAGGAGGACTACCGCCGGGCGATCGAGATCCTCGACCGCCACTACAACCTCGTGATCGTCGACACCGGTACCGGCATCCTCGACAGTGCCATCCAGGGCATCCTCGCCGAGGCCGACCAGCTCGTGGTCGTGATGCCCCCGGCCCTCGACGGCGCCCGGGTCGCCGCGATGACGCTGGACTGGCTCGAGGAGCACCACCACGGTGAGCTGGTCAGTGGCGCCGTCGCGGTCGTGAACGCCGTCCACGGCAGGGGGCAGCTCGAGATCGAACGCATCGAGGAGCACTTCTCAGCCCGGTGCAGGGGCGTCATCCGGATCCCGTGGGACCCGGTACTCCAGGCCGGTGCGCACACAGCCCTGGGCGACCTCGGCCAGCCGACACGCGACGCCTACCTCGAGCTCGCGGCCACCGTGGCCGGCGCATTCGGGCAGTCGCGCGGAGCCGGGGCCGTGCCCCTCGGTGGTTCGCGGTGAGGCTCCACGGCACGCGGCGGCGTTCCATTCGCGTCGCCGCCGGGGGTGTCGTGGCGCTTGCGCTCGTCCTGGGCCAGGCCACCACCGCCCAGGCCCAGCAAGCCCCTGACGCCAAGGCACGACAAGGCACGACTGCCACCTTCGACGACCAGCGCATCGTGGAGCTGACCACCGAGGGGTCACGGGGAAGGGCCGGACTGGCCCTCCACCAGACCCGGGCCGAGGCCGTCACCGCCACCAACGCCGCCGTCGCCTACACGGCCTGCGACGGCTGCCGGGCCGTGGCGCTGTCCTTCCAGGTCGTCATCGCCGACGGCGCGCCCCAGGTCCTCGACGTCGGCAACCTCGCGGTGGCGATGAACGAGAACTGCACGGGCTGCGAGTCGGTGGCCGTCGCGTTCCAGGTGGTGCTGGCCAGCGACCGGCGCCTCGTCCTCAGCAACGACGGGCGACAGCAGCTGAACGACCTGCGCCACCAGCTCAAGGCACTGGCCAGGTCCGACCTGCCGGTCGCCGAGATCCAGAGCACGGCGGAGTCGATGATGTCCGACGTCGCCACCATCCTCGCGGCGCAGCTGAGCGTGCGCCCCAAGGTCCGCTGCGACCACGACCTCGAGCGGCGCCCCGGCCGCCTTCAGGACGGGCACAACCCACGGCACACCGATCCGATCAACGACCGCTACGGCGACAGCGACGTGTGACCGTCAAGCCGCCGGGCGTGCCCCCGCCGCCGTGACCTCCGGGGGCACGCCCGGTTCCAATCCGTCCTGCCAGGGATGATGAGTGGCGAGTCAGCCGGACCACGTGACCGCTGGGATCGGGCGCCGATGAGAAATGGCGCCGACAGTGGTCTGAGTACGGTTCGGTGAAACCGCTGCGCACATCAAGGAGGGCAACGCGATGAGGCCGCTTCGATACTCGATCAACGTCACCCTCGACGGCTGCTGCCACCACGAGGCAGGGCTCCCGCCCGACGAGGAGTCGATGCGCTACTGGACCGCTGAGATGGAACGAGCCGATGCCCTGATATTCGGCCGGGTGACCTACGAGATGATGGAGTCGGCGTGGCGGCAGCCGGCCACGGGCACGTGGCCCGACTGGATGGGTGAGAAGGAGATCCCGTTCGCCGAGACCATCGACCGGACGAAGAAGTACGTCGTGTCGAGCACCCTGAGCGGGGTCGACTGGAATGCCGAGCTGGTGCGAGGCGACTTGGGGCAAGCGGTTCAGCGGCTCAAGCAGGAGCCGGGCCAGGGCCTGTTCGTGGGGGGCGTGACGCTCCCCCTGGCGTTGGCAGATCTGGGACTGATCGACGAGTACGCGTTCCTTGTGCAGCCGGTCCTTGCCGGACACGGGCCGACGTTGCTCGCCGGTCTGCGCGAGCGCATCCAGCTCGAGCTCGTGGATCGCCATGAGTTCCGCTCGGGGGCGGTCGCCCTGCGATACCGGCCCACGCGAGCAACGGATTGACAGCGCGGTGCGTCAGCGGCGGCCGACGAACCAGGCCCTGATCTTCTCGACCCGGGCCACGACCTGTTCTGAGGTGGCTTCGTCCAACGAGGGTCCACCGCAGGCGCGCCGCAGCTCGTTGTGCACGACGCCGTGCGGGGTGCCCTTCTTGCGGGCATAGGCGGCCACGAGCTTGTTGAGCTCCTGTCGCTGCGCGGCCAGCGCCCGGTGCGCCGAGACCGGCTGCTCGACCTTGCGTGGCCGACGGGTGCTCTGGGCCGTCTGCCGCTCGTGCAGCAGGACCGCCATCTGGTCGGGCTCGAGCAGGCCAGGCAGCCCGAGGTACTCCTGCTCCTCGTCCGAGCCCGTCATGGCGTTCAGCCCGAACTGCTTGGCGTCGAACAGCACGTGGTCGAACTCCGCGTCCGACTCCAGCGCCTCGAAGGCCATCGCGTCGATGTCGGGCGTCCGCGCAGTGCGGTTCGCCGCATCGATGAGGGCGTCCTCCTCGGCCCACATCGCCGCGGCGCTGTCGGACTCCTTGGTCACGCGGTCGAGGGCGTGGTCGCGCTCGTCCTCGAGCCGGGCCGCGTGCTCCAGGATGACCGGCACCGACGGCAGGAACACCGAGGCGGTCTCGCCACGGCGCCGGGCACGCACGAACCGCCCGACAGCCTGGGCGAAGAACAGCGGGGTCGACGTCGAGGTGGCGTAGACGCCCACGCACAGCCGAGGCACGTCGACGCCCTCGGACACCATGCGGACGGCCACCATCCAGCGCGAGTCGCTCGCGGCATACTCCTCGATCCGCGCCGACGAACCCGCGTCGTCGGAGAGCACCAGGGTGGGCTTCTGCCCCGTCAAGGACTCCAGGATCCGCGCGTAGGCACGGGCCGCCGTCTGGTTGGACGCGATCACGAGGCCGCCGGCATCCGGCACGCCACGGCGCACCTCCGTCAGCCGCTTGTCGGCCGCCGCCAGCACCGACGGGATCCACTCCCCCTTGGGGTCCAGCGCGGTCCGCCACGCCTGGGCCATCGAGTCCTTGGTGAGCATCTCGCCGAGCCGCGCCGCGATCTCGTCACCGGCCTTGGTGCGCCAGCGCATCGCGCCGCCGTAGGCGAGGAACAGCACGGGCCGCACGACACCGTCACGCAACGCCTCGGCATACCCGTAGGTGTAGTCGGCGGAGGAGCGCCGGATGCCGTCACGGTCCTCGGCGTAGGTCACGAACGGGATCGGCGAGGTGTCCGAGCGGAACGGCGTGCCCGTCAGGGCCAGCCTGCGGGTGGCGGGCTCGAACGCCTCACGGATCGCGTCCCCCCAGGACAGCGCGTCGCCGCCGTGGTGGATCTCGTCGAGGATCACCAAGGTGGGGGCGGACTCGGTGCGGGTGCGGTGCAGCGACGGCTTGCTGGCCACCTGCGCATAGGTCAGCGCGACCCCGTCGTACTCGCTGGAGTGGCGGGCCGAGGAGTTGGAGAACTTCGGGTCGATGTGGAGGCCGACCTTGGCGGCGGCGTCGGCCCACTGGGTCTTGAGGTGCTCGGTGGGCGCCACGATCGTCACAGCCGAGATGGTGCCGCGGCCGAGCAGCTCGGTGGCCAGGCGGAGCGCGTACGTCGTCTTGCCCGCGCCGGGCGTCGCGACCGCGAGGAAGTCGCGGGGATCCGCCTGCAGGTATGCCGTGAGCGCGGCCTGCTGCCAGGCGCGCAGCTTGGCGGCCGTCCCCCAGGCCGCCCGCTCCGGGAACGCTGGTGACAGGTGCGAGGCGGCGGCGGTACTCATAGGGCGGCCACGGTATCTGTTGCCGCCAGACGACATGCCGAGGCCCCGGCGTCTGAGCCGGGGCCTCGGGGGTGTGCTAGAGCGTGTCGCTGGTCGGCGGCCCGCCGCGGTGAGTCAGTGCCTCGTGGTCAGCGCCCCTGTCGGTAGGTCACCCAGGCGTTCTGTGCCCGGACGATCTGGCCGGCCGTGAAGTTGTCCATGCACGCGTCGTCCGTGTAGTCCATGAAGTTCCTGATCGGGTCGAGGCCGGCCTGGCTCGTGCAGGTGTCGCGACCGGTCGGGCAACCGAAGGCGGGCGAGGCCTCGGCCGCGGTGTCGCTGACGTAGTCGCCCTGACCCGCGCAGCCACCCTGGAACGTGTGGTAGAGCCCGAACCAGTGGCCCGCTTCGTGGGTCGCGGTGTCACCCAGGTTGTAGGGCGCGGCGTTGCCACCCTTCAGGCTCTGGTCGAGGACGACGACGCCGTCCATGACGTCATACGACGACTTCGGGAAGGTCGCCCACCCGAGCAGCCCACCGGAGAGGTTCGCCGTGTAGACGTTGAGATCGTCCATGGTGCCCTGGCGCAGGGCCGTCTTCATGGCCCGCTCGGCGCTGCTGCCCTGGGAGAGGTTGTACCAGCTGGCGTTGTTCGTCTTGTTCACCCCGGCCTTGACGAACGAGAAGCCAGAGCCGCCGTAGGCGCTGTTCAGCACACTCAGCTGGGCGTCGACCAGACCGGAGACGTCGCCGGTGGTGCCGCTGGTGATGATGTGGAAGTAGACGTTGACCGAGGCGGGCGTGAAGGCACCACCACCGCCGGGCCTCTTTGCCGAGCCGTTGGCCCCGGTGGTGTAGCCCTTGGCCGCCATGGCCTTCGCGAGGCTCGCCTCCATGGCCTTGGTCTGGGCGGCGGACAGCTCGTTGCCGTCCTTGCGGTTGCCACCCTGCGCGCTCCTGGCGGCATTGACCGAGTCGGCGTGCGTGGCGCAGTCGGCGGCGACCGTGGATTCGCCGGCCATCGGCTGGGCGACTGCGCTGCCCTGGCCGAGGCCGAGTGCGGCGACCCCCAACACCAGCGTGGACAGCGCGATTCGAGAGCGAAGCAACATGTGCGTCCTTTCGCGGGTCACCACCTCCCGGGTTGGGAAGTGGCTCGACCTCGCACGCTAGGAGGCGTCGCCCCTGCTCAGGGACGCAAGAAGGTAAAGAGTCGTTCAGGCTTTGGGTCGACGCGGCGAGCGCATCGGCTCACTCGCCGCCGTCCTGCGGCGCGCGCAGCCCTTCGTAGATCTCCTTGCAGGTGGGGCAGACCGGGAACTTCTTCGGGTCCCGTCCGGGGATCCAGACCTTGCCGCACAGGGCCACGACGGGGTCGCCGGACAAGGCGCTCTCGAGGATCTTCTCCTTGCGGACGTAGTGCGAGAACCGCTCGTGGTCGCCCGGTTCCTGCAGCTGCTCCTCGACCTGCTCGCGCTCCAGCACGGCGGTCGTGGTGGAGGGCTGGGCCTGCGGGACCAGCGGGTCGTCCAGGGGGATCTGGGGCTCGCTCATCCCCCGAGTGTATGCCGGGTCGTGCTGCGGCTCAGTTCATCTCGGGGTCGGTCGGGAAGGTCGCCACGAACGCCAGGTGGTCACGTTGGCGACGCAGGACCCGGGTCCAGAGCTGCTCGGGGTCGTCGTCGAAGGCGTCGCGGCCCTCCGACTCCACGACGTACCAGCTGCCCGACGCGACTTCTTCCTCGAGCTGCCCCGGTGACCACCCGGCATACCCCGCGAAGATCCGCAGGCCGGCCACTTCCGGCACCACGATCGCCGGAGGCGTGTCCAGGTCGACGAGTCCGAGGCCGCCGAAGAGGCGCTTCACCCCGAGCGGCTCGACGTCACCGGGCACCGTCACGAGTCCCAGGGCGCTGTCGAGACCGACCGGCCCGCCCTCGAACAGCACCGAGGGCGCGGTGGCGTACGCCTGCCAGTCGGGCAGCACGATGTCGATGCGCGCATCCATGGGGCGGTTGAGCACCACGCCCTGCGCGCCCTCCGCGTCGTGGTGCAGGAGGAGGACGACGCTGCGGCAGAACACCCCGTCGACGATCTGGGGCGTCGCGACGAGCAGGTTGCCCGACAGGTCGGTGGTCTCCACGGGTCCATTCTGCCTGCCCATGCCAGAGCCCCGGTCGCGGGGACCGGGGCTCTGGCCGTTCAGTTGAGGTGGTGCTGGGTGATGCGGGCCTCAGGTGCCGCGACGGTCAGCCACCGCGCGTCACCCGCGTGCCGGGTATGCCGGGTGGTTCAGCCCCGCGCAGCGCGCGAGTAGCTGGGGCGGTCACCACGCGAGCCGCCGGAGCGGTCGTCACGGAAGGAGCGGCTGCCGCCACCCTGGCGCGGGCCACGGGGGCCGCCGCCACGGGGGCCGCCCTGGCCGGACGGGCGTCCGCTGCGCTTGTTGCCCTCGAGGACGCGACGAACCTTGTCCTCGGGCACCGGGATGCCGCTGGGGGTCACGGCGCCGGTCGCCGCGAGGCGAGCGTCTCCGGGGATCGCCTTGGTCGGGACGGCGTCGATGCCGGCGTCCTTGGCCATCCGCTCCATGGTGCGACGCTGGTGCGGCAGGGCGAGGGTCACGACCGTGCCCTTGTCACCCGCGCGGGCGGTACGGCCCGAGCGGTGCAGGTAGTCCTTGTGGTCGGCCGGCGGGTCGACCTGCAGGACGACGGAGACGTCGTCGACGTGGATGCCGCGGGCGGCGACATCGGTGGCGACCAGAACCGGCAGGCTGCCGTCACGGAAGGCGCCGAGGACGCGGTTGCGCGCGCCTTGGTTGAGCCCGCCGTGCAGCGCCGCGGCGAAGACACCCTGCTCGCGCAGCTGGAGGGCCACGCGGTCGGCGCCGAGCTTGGTGCGCACGAAGACCACGGTGCGGCCCTCACGGTTGGCGACCTCGGCCGTGATCGTCTTCTTGTGCATCGGGTCGATGAGCAGCACGTGGTGCTCCATCGTGGTGACGGAGGCCTTGGCGTCGTCGGTGGAGTGCGTCTTCGGGTCGGTGAGGTAGCCCTCCACGAGCTTGTCGACGCCCTTGTCGAGGGTGGCCGAGAAGAGCATCCGCTGGCCGCCGGCAGGCATCTGGTCGAGGATCGCGGTGACCTCGGGCATGAAGCCCATGTCGGCCATGTGGTCGGCCTCGTCGAGGACGGCGATCTGGATGTCGCGCAGCTGGACGGCCTCGCGCTCGATGAGGTCCTTGAGCCGGCCGGGGGTGGCGATGAGCAGGTCGACGCCACGGTTCAGGGCGCTGATCTGGGTCGTGTAGGACAGGCCACCGGCGACGAGCTTGTGCTTCAGCCCGAGGACGTGCACGAGCGGCTCGAGCGCGTCGGAGACCTGCATGGCCAGCTCACGGGTCGGCACGAGCACCAGGGCGCGCGGACGACGGGGGGCAGCCTTGTCGCCGTCGGCGAGACGGGACAGCATCGGCAGGCCGAAGGCCAGCGTCTTGCCGGAGCCGGTCTGGCCACGGCCGAGGATGTCCATGCCTGCGAGCGCATCCGGGATGGTCGCGGACTGGATCGGGAACGGCGTGGTGATGCCGTCGCGGGCCAGGCGCTCGACGAGACGCTCGCTGAGGCCGAGTCCGGCGAAGCCGTTGTCGGCGTCGACGGTCACGGGGCCGTCGACGCTCTTGCGGGTGGCCTTTACCCAGGTGTCGGCTTCCATGCGCTCCGCCTCAGGGTCGACCTGACCCTCGAAGCTGCGGGCCGAACGGTCGTTGCGGTCGTAGCTGCGGGCCGAACGGTCGCTGCGGTCGAAGCTGCGGGCCGGGCGGTCGTTGCGGTCGTAGCTGCGGGCCGGACGGTCGCTGCGGTCATAGCTGCGCGCGGGCCGGTCGTCGGTGCGGGCCGGGCGGTCGCTGCGGTCATAGCTGCGCGGCGCGCGGTCATCGCGGTCGTTGCTGCGAGCCGGACGGTCGCTGCGGTCATAGCTGCGAGCCGGACGGTCGTCACGGTTGAAACTGGTCACTCGGTGGTCCTCACGGTTGGTGTACTGACGGGGACCACGGCTGTCACTACGGTCACTGGCACTACGGTCACTGCGACGAGCCGGGCGGTCGTCACGGGTGGAGTCGCGGCGCTGCGGCCGGTCGTCACGGTTGAAGGTGCGGGCCGGACGGTCGTCGCGGCTGAAGGAACGGGGAGCGCGGTCATCGCGGTCGTTGCTGCGCGCGGGACGGTCGCCGCGGTCGTAGCTGCGCGGCGCACGGTCGTCACGGTTGAACGTGCGAGCCGGACGGTCGCTGCGGTCGTAGTTGCGCGGCGCACGGTCATCGCGGTCGTTGCTGCGCGCGGGACGGTCGCTGCGGTCGTAGCTGCGCGGCGCACGGTCGTCACGGTTGAACGTCCGAGCCGGACGGTCACTGCGGTCAAAGCTACGGGCCGGTCGCTCGGCGCGGTCCGAGCGCTCCGGGCGACGGTCACCGTCGCGAGCCGGCCGAGCGGCATACGAGCTGCCACCGGAGGGGGCGGAGGACTGGCCACGGTGGGCCTTCTTGGGGCCCTTCTTCGCGTCAGCCTTCTTTTCTGGGGTCCACCGGGCCTTTTTGGGCGCGCCGGATCGCAGGTTCTTGGGCACTGATATTCAACTCACTTCAGGTACTCGAGGTAGACACGTCTCGAGCGACCTGGCGAGGGCAACGAAGAAGACGAGCCTCAGGCCCGTGGGGCCCGTTGGACCGGATCAACAGTTGTCATCCGGTGGGACTGCAGTCGGAGTAGGGAATGCGTCTGTGGCGCCTATGCCACCTGATGGCGCTGCCAGGCGCCGCCGAACTGAGCCAGAGCAGTCTATCAGCGCCGAAGGGACCGTCCGACCACGACAGAAGTGACCCCGACCACCACGCCGGACAGGTCCGCGACGGCGTCCCAGGGGTCGCCCGAACGGTTCGGGAGGACGTAGTGCTGGACGAGCTCGCTCACCGGTGCGTGCAGGGCCAACAACCCCACGAGGTAGGCGGGTCGCACGCCGGCCAACAGCCCCGCCACCGTGGGCAGCAGGAAGAGCAGGCCGTGGACGACCTTGTCGCTCCACGACACCGGGCCCTGGAGGTCGACCCTCGGCCAGTAGAGCGCGGCCACCTGGACGGCCAACAGGACGGCAAAGACCACGCCCGCGGCACGGTGACGTGGGCCGACGACCATGGTCGCGGGTCCGGGGGTGGCGCTGAGCGCGAGGCGCGAAGAGTCCTGCGGAGGCTGGTCGTCCGGCGACTCGCTAGCCAATGAGCTCGGGCTCCTCGGCCATCCGCCGGGTCACGACCTGCTCGGGCGTGGTGCCGAGCACCGCTGCCTTGACCGCCGCAGCCACGACCTTGGAGACGTCGGGGTGGAACACGCTGGGGATGATGTAGGCCGCGTTGAGCTCCTCGGGGTGGACGACCTCCGAGAGCGCCTTGGCCGCGGCCAGCATGACGTCCTCGTCGATGGACGTGGAGGCTGCGTCGAGCAGGCCGCGGAAGACGCCGGGGAAGACCAGCACGTTGTTGATCTGGTTGGCGAAGTCGGAGCGGCCGGTGGCCACCACGGCGGCGTACTGGGCGGCCGCGATGGGGTCGACCTCCGGCTCGGGGTTGGCCATCGCGAAGACGATGGCCCCGTCGTTCATGGTGGCGATGTCGTCACCGGTGAGGATGCCTGGCGCGGAGACCCCCACGAAGACGTCGGCGCCGGCGATCGCGTCCTTGAGCGTGCCGGAGACGCCGCGGTGGTTGGTGTTCGCGGCCGACCACGCGAGGGCGGGGTGCTCGCCCGACGCGATGTCCTCACGGTCGGGGTGCAGCACGCCGTACTGGTCGGCCACGACGACGTCCGTGGCACCGGCCTTGAGCAGCAGCTTGAGGATCGCGGTGCCGGCGGCACCCGCTCCCGACATGACCACGCGGCATTCGCTGAGGTCCTTGCCGACCACGCGCAGTGCGTTGCGCAAGGCGGCCAGAGTGACGATGGCGGTGCCGTGCTGGTCGTCGTGGAAGACGGGGATGTCCAGCTCGTCGCGCAGCCGGGCCTCGATCTCGAAGCAGCGCGGCGCCGAGATGTCCTCCAGGTTGATGCCCGCGAAGACGGGACTGATCGCCTTGACGGTGCGGATGATCTCCTCGGTGTCCTGGGTGTCGAGGCAGATGGGGAAGGCATCGATGTCGGCGAACCGCTTGAACAGCGCAGCCTTGCCCTCCATCACCGGCAGCGCGGCCAGGGGGCCGATGTTGCCGAGCCCGAGGACCGCCGAGCCGTCCGTGACCACGGCCACCGTGTTGCGCTTGATGGTGAGACGCCGTGCGTCGGCGGGGTTCTCCGCGATGGCCAGGCAGACCCGCGCGACACCCGGGGTGTAGATGAGTGAGAGGTCGTCGCGGTTGCGGATCGGCACCTTGGACTCGATCTTGAGCTTGCCGCCCAGGTGGGCGAGGAACGTGCGGTCCGAGACCTTGCCGATCTCGACGCCGTGCACCCCGCGCATCGCCTCGACGAGCTCATCGGCGTGGGTCGTGTCGCGGGCAGCCGCGGTGACGTCCACGCGCAGCCGGTCGGCGCCGGAGGCCGTGACGTCGAGGCCGGTGACCAGCCCGCCGCCCTTCTCGATGACGCCGGTGAGCTCGGAGACCGCGGTCGCGCGGGCCGGGAGGGTCAACCGGACGGTGATGGAGTTGGACACGGACGGGGCTGCACTCATGGTCGGCATTCTCCCGATTACCGCGGGGTATGCCGAACCGGTGCCGCATCGTGGCCAGCGACCCGCCTCCGCCGCAGGCCGAGGGCCAGACGTTGCTCGACGAGCTCCTGTCCCCTCACGGCGAGCCAGGCGCACACCACCGCCAACGGCAGCTCGACGACCACGGCCATCCCCAGGGCGACCCACCGCTCGCTCGGCGTCGGCGCCGTCACCACGTCGAACCATGCGTCGGTCGCCAGCAGCGCAGCAGTGGCACCGGCCACGGCGCCGAGCCAGCGCGCATGACGCACCGCCGCCCACCCGGTCACCGCCAGAAGCACCAACAGCGCCACGTCGAAGCCACCCCAGGCGAGGTCGAAGTGCGCCGCCGGCGCGGTGCCGGGCAACGCCACGAACAGGTATGCCGTCCAGGGCAGCATCAGGGCCGCAAGTCCGGCGAGCACCCATCCGACGACGGTGACCCGACGAGCCCGGGCGCGCATCAGGCCGACGCCGTCGGGGCTGTTTGGGCTGTCGGGGCAGTCGGGGCTGCCGTCGGGGCCATCGCCCTCAGCAGGTAGCGCTCGTGCTCGATCTCGCGACCCCAGAAGACGGTGTCGGTGAGCTGGACCACGACCGGCTCCCCCACCAGCTCGCCGACGAGCGCCGCGAGCTCGTCGGAGGGAACGCCGGCGCGCCACGGCAGGTCCGGCTTGTCGTCGGCCGCCTCCAGGCCCCAGCGGCCCTCGACCAGCACCAGCCGGCCGCCGGGTCGCAGCAGCGTGGCCCACCGACGCAGCGCCTCCGTGGGATCCGGAAGCGTCCACAGGATGTGCCGGGCGAACACGACGTCGAAGGACCCCGGCTCGAAGGGCGGCTCGCTGGCGTCGGCCGCCGCGATCTCGATGGCCGACCCGAACGGTGCGGCCTTGGCCACGGCCCGCCGCACCATCTCCGGCGACAGGTCGATGCCTCGCACCTGGTGGCCCATCTCGGCCATGAGCACGCTCATGGTGCCCGTCCCGCAGGCCAGGTCGGCCACCAGCGAGGGTGTCGTGGGCAGCCAGGTGCGCAGCAGGTCCTTCCACGCAGCGCGGATGTCGGAGTCGAGCAGCCCGTGGTCGGGGTAGGTGTCGTACTCGGCTGCGAAGTCGTCCCAGTAGCGGCGGATCACATCTGTCGAAGTTCCAGGAGTGCTCATCGGCTCCAGCCTAGGCTGAACGCATGACAGGACACAGCGGGTCCCACGTCGAGGTCACCGGCTCCGGCACCGCGTCCGCGGCGCCCGACGTGGTCCGTGTCAGGGCGGGGGTGCGCTGCGACGGCGACGACGTCTCGTCAGCCCTCGCCGACGCGGGCAGCCGCGCCCGAGGCCTGGCCCAGGCCGCCCGCGACCACGGAGTCGTGGATGCCGACCTGCGGACGACGGGCACCGGTGTCCATCCCCGGCACGACCGCGAGGGGGTCACGGTCGTCGGCTACACGGCATACCAGAGCCTGTCGGTGACGGTGCGTGACCCGGACCGCGTCGGCAGCCTCGTCGAGGCCTTCGCCGGCGTCGCCGGCAACGCCCTCACCATCGACCACATCGGGCTCGAGCTGGCCGACTCCGCACCCCTGCTCGCGCAGGCGCGCGAGGCCGCCTTCGCGGACGCCAGGGCCAAGGCGGAGCAGTATGCCGCGCTGGCCGGCCGCGAGCTCGGGAAGGTTGAGCGGCTGTCCGATGTTGACCGGGGTGGAGTCCAGCCCCGGTTTGCGATGATGGCAGCCGGCAAGGCGGCAGACCTGTCCGTCGAGCTGGGCGAGAACTCGGTGACCGCGACCGTCGCGGTCCGGTGGGAGTGGACCTAGAGATGGCAAGCACGACGCTGACGGCGGAGAACTTCGAGAAGACGATCCTGCAGGGCGGCACCGTCCTGGTGGACTTCTGGGCCGAGTGGTGCGGGCCGTGCAAGCGGTTCGGACCGGTCTACGAGGCGGCCTCCGAGCAGCACGCCGACATCGTTTTCGGCAAGGTCGACACCGAGGCCGAGCAGGCCCTCGCGGCCGCCGCGAACATCACCTCGATCCCCATGCTCATGGGCTTCCGTGACGGCATCCTCGTCTTCGCCCAGGCGGGCGCGCTGCCCGCGCCCATGCTCGAGGACGTCATCGCCAAGGTGCAGGGCCTCGACATGGACGCCGTGCGCGCCGACATCGAGTCCCAGAAGGCCAGCCAGAGCTAGTCGGCGCGGCCACCGAACGCCGCCAGGAAGCGGTCGCGGAACGCATCCATCCGCCAGGTCGGCGCGTCCGGACCGGGGCGCAGGCCTTCCTGCCAGTCCCAGCCACCGATCCGCCGGGTCACGCCCGCGTCGTGGGCCACGATGGTGACCGGCACCCGGTGGCTAGCCCCGGGTCCCGAGACCACGGTCGAGGGCTGGTGGTCGCCGAGCAGCACGAGGACGAGGTTGTCGTCGTGGACCGTCCGCACGAACGACACGAGGCTCTCGAGCGAGTAGGAGATCGACTCCGCGTAGGCCGCGCGCACGGACGCGGGGTCCCGCCAGGTCTGCGCCTTGGTCTGCGCCTCGGCACGGATGGGGCCGAACACCGAGCCGTCTCCGATCGACGACCAGTCGACCATCCTCGGGAGCGGGGCCCACGGGACGTGGCTGGTCACGAGGTCGATCTCGGCCATCACCGGGGCGCGTGCCCCGCTCGACAGCTCCCGGTCGGCGAAAGCCTTGAGGGTGTACTGGTCCGGCATCGTCGCGTACCCGAAGGCCGGGCCGGCATACCCCACGTTGCGGGCGTCGTAGACCTGGTCGTAGCGGTAGAAGGACCGGCCCTGCGGCCAGTCGCGCCGGTTCGAGGGGACGTCGCCGACCGTGCGCCATCCCGCGCGCTTGAAGGCGCCGCTCAGGGTGAGCCGGTCCGTGGCGACGAGCTGGTCGTAGCGCCGCTGGCTGTCGACCCAGACACCTGACTGGAGGGTGGAGTGGGCCAGCCAGCTCGTGCCCCCGAACGTCGGTGAGTCGAGCCAGGCGCTCCGCGTGGAGTAGCCGGCGGCACGCAGCAGGCTCGTGCCCTGGTCCAGCGTCGACGACACGGCGGCCGACTCCGGCGAGCCGGTCACCGCTACCTCGCCGTAGCTCTCCACGAAGACCACGAGGACGTCCTTGCCGCGCAACCCGGACAGCAGGTCGACTGCAGGTGTCGCCGCGAAGGGATCGCGCGCAACCGCGCGGGCGAAGACCTCACGGTCGCGCACTGCCGTGTGGACCTGACGGACGTGGTCGGTGACGAGCCCGACCGACGGCGTGGCCGCGAGGGGCAGGCCCGGAGAGACCTGGAGGTGGCCGATCGCCACGACGAGCCAGGCGGCGGTCACGAGGGCGAGTCCCTTGGTCCACCCGCCCCGGTGCCGGTCGAGGTGGGCATCGAGATGTCGCACCGCGTGTCTCGCGGACAGGGGAACTCCTGCGAGCAGGCCGAGGACGAGGACCAGCGCACCGATGACGGCCGCGGTGGCCGCGACCCGTCCCGCGGAGTCGTCGACGAGGCCGTGGGCGTCCCGCAGGTAGGTCCAGTCGGTCACGACGTCGAACGGTCGGCTCAGGGCCGAGGTGAACGCGATGTCGAGGAGCTTGACCACCGTCAGGACGGCCAGCACCAGGCCACCGAGCACGGCCCCTGGGCTTCGCCAGCGCGAGGGCAGCACGAGCACGATCGCCAGGAAGACGACCGGCTCGAGGGGCAGGCGCCCCAGCCAGTCGGCCGGTCTCGCGATGGCGTCGTCCGGCGCGAGGAGCACCACCCACACGACGACGCCGGTCGCGAGGGCGGCAGCCGTCCCCACCAGCCGCAGCAGGCGACGCCGCCACGGCACCCGGCTCACTCGATCGCCCTGACGACGGGATCCCGGGTGAACGTCCGGCCACTGCGAGGTTCGCGTCGCGGCCACAGCTCGGCGACCTGGGTCCCGAACGACCAGGCCAGGAGGGCGAGCGCCATGACCACGACGGCAGCCGACAGCTCAGGCGGGAGCACCTGGGCCGTGACCACGCTCAGGACGATCCCCTGGAGGGCGGCGACCGCCTTGCGGGACAAGCGGGGCGGCACGGCAGCACCGAGCCAGGGCGCCACCCACGTGGCAGCGAGCAGGGCGTAGCGGAAGACGCCGATCACCAGCACCCACCAGCCGATCACCATCGAGGCAGCCACGCTGAGGACGAGGATGAGGAAGGCGTCCACCTCCATGTCCATCCGGGCTCCCAGCGGCGTCGCCGTCCGAGTGTGCCGGGCCACCCACCCGTCGACGGCATCGAGCACCAGCGCCAGACCCGCGATCGCCACGAGCAGGGTCCGGTTTCCAGGGCCGAGCAGGGACTGGGCGGTCAGCGCCGCCACGGCGCACGTGAGCGTGGCCCGGGTGACCGTGACGTGGTCCGCAGGTCCCAGGTCTCGTCGCCCGTGCGCCGCGAGGCCGCGGGTCAGCAGCGTCCAGCCGACCACGGCGCAGGTGACACTGGTCGCCAACCCTGCTCGGCCGACGCCGGCCGCGACGTCGAGGACGCCGAGCAGCACCAGCTGGGCGACGACGTTGCGCACGCTGTGCACAGGGAGGGCTCGGAACGCGCGCACCGCACCTCCTCTGTCGCAGCGTCTGACCTCTAGGACGACTCAGTGGGCGCCCGCGTTCACGGGCGATGGCTAGGGTGGGTTCGTGTCCGCCGCCGCCCGCGCGTACTGGCTGGCCGAACCCGGGGTCGGTGAGATCCGGCCTTCGGCGCTACCCGCGTGCGGACCCGGGGAGGTCCTCGTACGCACCGTGTGCTCGGCCATCAGCCGCGGCACCGAGACCCTCGTCTTCGGGGGTCGCGTCCCGCAGAGTCAGTATGCCGCGATGCGGGCTCCCTTCCAGGAAGGTGACTTCCCGGCGCCGGTGAAGTACGGCTACCTGAGCGTCGGCGTCGTCGAGAACGGCCCGGACCACCTGGTGGGCAGCACCGTGTTCTGCCTCTTCCCCCACCAGACGAGGTACGTCGTCCCGGTGGAAGCCGTCGCGGTCGTGCCGCCCGGCATCCCTCCTGAGCGTGCTGTGCTGGCGGGCACGGTCGAGACCGCGGTCAACGCCCTCTGGGACGCCGCTCCCCTGGTCGGTGACCGCGTGGCCGTCGTGGGTGGGGGCATGGTCGGGTGCTGCATCGCGCGGCTGCTGGCGCAGATCCCCGGTGTCCGCACCACCCTGGTCGACGTGGACGAGTCCCGAGCAGCGGTGGCGGCCGCCCTGGGCGTCGACTTCGCCGTCCCCGGCGGGGTGGAGAAGGGCGGTGCCGACCTGGTCCTGCACACCAGCGCCACCTCGGAGGGCCTCCAGCTGTCCCTGGACCTGCTCGCCACCGAGGGGGAGGTGGTGGAGCTCAGCTGGTACGGCGACCGTGAGGTGCGCGTGGCCCTCGGGGCGGCGTTCCACTCACGCCGGCTGGGCATCCGTGCCAGCCAGGTCGGCCTGGTCTCGCCCGCCCGACGCACGCGGCGCTCCCCGGCCGACCGGCTGGCCCTGGCCCTGGAGCTCTTGCACGACTCCGCCTTCGACGCCCTCCTCACCGGCAGGTCGGCCTTCGACGAGCTGCCGGCCGTCATGGCCCGCCTCCACGACGGGAGCCTCCCGGCGATCTGTCACCTCATCACCTACGACCAGGGGTAGACCGTGTTCAGAGTGACCGTGCGGGACCACATGATGATCGCCCACAGCTTCCGCGGCGAGGTCTTCGGCCCGGCCCAGGCACTGCACGGTGCGACCTACGTCGTCGACGCGACCTTCCACGGCGAGAGCCTCGACGACGACGGCATCGTCGTCGACATCGGGCGGGCGGATGCCGCGCTGCACGAAGTGCTCGCCGACCTCACCTACCGCAACCTCGACGAGGACCCCACCCTCGCGGACACCAACACGACGACGGAGGTCCTGGCCCGCTTGGTGGCCGACCGCCTGGCCGACCGCGTCCACGCCGGGGACCTCGGCGACACGGCACGGCGCGTCAGTGCCATCACCGTGACCCTGTCGGAGTCCCCGGTGGCGTGGGCGAGCTACGAGCGGACCCTGTGACCACGGTGCACATCGTCGTCCCCGACACCGTTGACGACGCGACGCGACCGAGCGGGGGCAACACCTACGACCGCCGGGTCTGCTCGGGGCTCTCGGCGCTCGGGTGGTCGGTGCAGGTCCATGCGGCGCCCGGGTCCTGGCCACACCCCGACGTCCGGTCCCGCGCCAACCTCACAGCCGAGCTGGCGGCTCTGCCGCGCGGCAGCCTGGTGCTGTTCGACGGCCTCGTCGCGTCGTGCGCGCCCGACGTGCTCGTGCCGGAGGCGGCCAGGCTGCGGGTCGTGGTGCTCGTCCACCTGCCACTCGGTCACCCGCCGGTCCACCCGCCGGACCACCCGCCGGACCACCCGCTGGACCGGGAGCACGATGCCGCGGAGGGTGAGCGCCTGGTCCTCGAAGCCTCCGCAGCCGTCCTGACCACCAGCGACTGGACGAGGCGGTGGCTCGTGGACCACTACGACCTGGCTCCCGACCGCGTGCGCGTGGCCCCGCCCGGCGTCGACCGCGCCTCCCCAGCCACGGGCAGCCGGTCGGGTGGTGAGCTGCTCAGCGTGGCAGCGGTCATCCCGGCCAAGGGCCACGCCGCGCTGCTCGACGCCTTGACCACCATGGACGACCTGCCGTGGCGGCTGGTCTGCGCGGGAGCCCTGGACCTCGCCCCGGACCACGTCGCGCGGTTGCGGGCGCAGTGCCACTGGGCGGGGATCAGCGATCGGGTCGCCTTCGTCGGTGCCCTCACCGACCACGACCTCGACCTCGCGTATGCCGCGGCCGACGTGCTCGTGCACGCGTCACGGATCGAGACCTACGGCCTCGTCGTCACCGAGGCCTTGGCCCGTGCGCTCCCGGTCATCGCGACCTCGGTGGGCGGTGTCGACGAGGCGATGGGGGCAGCTCCCGACGGCACGGTGCCGGGCCTGCTCGTGTCGCCGACCGAGCCTGACGCGCTGGGCGGGGCGCTGCGGACCTGGCTCGAGGATGCGGGTCACCGGGAGCGGCTGCGCGCGGCCGCCCGTGGGCGCCGGATCACGCTGTCGCCGTGGTCGACGACGGCGAGAGCCGTCGCCGCCGTGCTGGCCGAGCTCGCGGCATGACGGTCTGTGTGTGCCAAGCCAGCGGGCCATGGGCCGGCCGGCGCACCGGGTGGCGACGGGTGGGGGTGAACTCCAGCCACGCGGCATACGTCATGGCAGGTGCGGGGACGGGCTGCGAAGGCAGGGTTGGCGCAGGGCCTGTCCGTGCGCGGATGGTCCGTGGAGGACCTGACCAGGCTGGACCGAATCAGGAGAGGTGCGCCTTGGCGATGACCCAACGCCACGACGACCAGTCGAGCGCGCGGCGTGTCCTGTCCGCGATGGCGCGGCGCGTCGGCCGCTCACCGCTGACCCATCGCGTCGGCGGCGCGGCGGTCCTGGGGTTCGTGGTCTGGCGGCTGGGCGTCGGCTCGTCCCTGCACGCCCTGGCGGCCATCGACGGGTGGTCGCTCGGTCTCGCGGTGGTCCTCACTGCCCTCACGACCCTCTGCTGCGCCTGGCGCTGGAGCCTCGTGACGGCCGGGCTCGGCGCCAGGGTGCCGTTGCTGCCCGCCGTGGCGGCTTGCTACCGCTCCCAGTTCCTCAACACGGCGACCCCTGGTGGTGTGCTCGGGGACGTCCACCGGGGCGTGCGGCACGGGCGCCAGCACGGCGACCCGGCCAAGGGCGTCCGATCCGTGTTCTGGGAGCGCAGCGCGGGCCAGGTCGTCCAGGTGGTGATGGCCCTGGTGGTGCTGACCCTGCTGCCCTCTCCCGTCCGCCCCCTCCTGGCATGGGGGTGGCTCGCCGTGGTGGCGGGGGGTGTGTGCGTCGGCGTCTGGTGGCTCAGGCGGAGAGGGTCGGCGAGCGGTGGCGGGAACGCGCTCGCCCCACCCCTCGTCACAGCCACCCTGGCGGAGATGCGTCGCGCGTTTCTGGCGCGCCGCACCTGGCCGTTGGTCGTCCTCGCCTCCGCCCTTGCCGTGGCGGGGCACGTCCTGACCTTCGTCGTGGCGGCCCGCATCGCCGGGGCGACCGCTCCGACGGCACGGCTCGTCCCCCTCGCGTTCGTCGTGCTCGTCTCCATGGCGGTGCCGGTGAACCTCGCCGGGTGGGGACCGCGTGAAGGCGTCGCTGCCTGGGCCTTCGGGGCCGCTGGCCTCGGCGCGGATGCCGGGCTCTCGACGGCCGTGGTCTACGGCGTGCTCGTGTTCGTCGCCTGCCTGCCGGGCGCGGTCGTGATGCTCGCGGCAGGCCCGTCGAGCGCTGCTCGGGCGCAGGTCGATCCGCCTGAACCCGTCCCCGTCCCCGTCGTCGGCGTCGCCGGGGGCCCAGCGCTCGTCACGGCGGCCGGGGAAGGTGCTCGTGACTGACCGTCCCTACACCCTGCTCAGCTGCAGCATCTCGATGGACGGCTACCTCGACAGCGCCTCAGCGGGGCGGTTGCAGCTGTCGAACGCCGCGGATTTCGACCGCGTCGACGCCGAGCGGGCCACCTGCGATGCCATCCTCGTGGGAGCCGGGACGATCCGCGACGACGATCCCCGGCTGCTGGTGCGTTCCCCCGAACGGCGGGCTGACCGCGTGGCGCGCGGCTGCCCGCCGTCGCCGAGCAAGGTCACGGTGACCAGCGGAGCGCGCCTGGACCCGGACGCCGCGTTCTTTCGCGCCGGCGACGCCGAGAAGCTCGTGTACTGCTCCAGCGCGACAACGGCGGACGCTCGGCAGCGACTGGGAGGCGTGGCGACCGTCGTCGATGCCGGGGAGCCGGTCACGCTGCGCCGGGTCACCGAGGACCTCCACGCCCGCGGGGTGCGGCGCCTCATGGTCGAGGGCGGGGGTTCGGTCCTCACGCAGTTCCTCACCGAGGACCTGGCCGATGAGCTCCAGCTGGTTGTCGCTCCCGTCTTCGTCGGCGACTCCCGCGCCCGGCGGTTCGTCGGCGACGGCCGTTTCCCGTGGTCGGCAGGGCATCGGGCCACCCTCGTCGGGGCCCAGCAGATCGGCGACGTGGCCCTGCTGCGGTATGCGCTCTCCCCACGGTTCCTGGCGAGCTGGTCGGACGGGTCGAGCCGGTCGGAAGAGTAGAGCTGGACTGGCAGACTGCCCTCCATGTCGTCGTGGTCCATCCAAGCCCTGGGGTGGGCAGGCTCTGCCCTGCTCATCTTCTCCCTGCTCCAGCAGCGCGTGCTGCGCTTCCGCCTGCTCAACCTCACTGCGAGCTGCACGCTCGTCCTGTTCAACGCGATGCTGCACGTCTGGCCGATGGTGGGGATGAACACCGTCACCGCGGGCATCAACGTCTGGATGATCACCAAGCTGCTGCGTGAACGCGGCGACGAGTCGGTCTACGAGGTGGTGGCAGTCGGTCCGGACGAGTCCTACCTCCAGCACTTCCTCAAGGTGCAGGGCAAGGACATCGCCCGGTACTTCCCCCAGTTCGACGCGGCCGACCTCGGGACGGGCCGCAGCGCCTATCTCGTCGAGCGCGGCAACGAGACCGTGGGGGTGGTCGTCGTGCGGGATGCCGGTGACGGCGTGGCCCAGGTGGAGCTCGACTACGTGACGCCCCGTTTCCGGGACTTCTCCCCCGGCGAGTTCGTCTACCGCAGCAGCGGGTTGTTCCGAGGCAAGGGCATCCGCCAGATCGTGACGCCCCCGGGAATGGTCAACCCCTACTACGCGCGCCTCGGCTTCCGCGAGGAGGGCGACCACTGGGTGGCCGACCTGGCCTGACCCAACCCCACCAACCTCGGGTCAGCGGCCTTCGGTCTCACGACGCACGGTGAGGAAGAGCCGGTGGGCCGTGATCACTGCAGCCGCCCACGCCAGCCCGAGCGCCCATCCGGCCAGCACGTCGGTGAGCCAGTGGTGGCCGAGGAAGACCCGACTCAGGCCCATCGTCACCACGAAGACGGCGGCGAGCGCCACGCTGGCCGTTCGCGTCCACGCGGCGTCGAGGCGGCGCAACAGGAGGTAGACGAGGATCGCCGTGAGCACCGTCGCGTTCAGCGTGTGCCCGCTCGGAAAACTGGGCGAGCTCTCGTAGGGCGGCACGGCTTCCGACAGAGGCGGCCGGGCCCGGCCGATCAGGGCCTTGCCGGTCGTCGTCATCGCCAGCGAGCCGATCGCCGCGATCACCATGAGCACCAACGGAGTTCGGGACCGCCAGCGCCAGACCATGAGCAACGTCAGGAGGGTCGCGACGATGGGCATCCCGATCGGTCCGCCGACGTCGGTGTAGAGCGTGACGGCATGGTCCAGCCCCGGCGAGCGCCAGGCGATCGCCTGGTCCAGCACCGGCTGGTCGAGCCCCGCGATGCCGTCGGCGTCGACCACGGCCTCGTAGACCTCGGTCGCCACGGCGGTCAGAGCCACCGCGGCAGCGCCACCGACCAGGGCGGTCACGACCAGGACGACGTGCGCAGCGCTCCACCGGGCGAGGCCGACTGCTCGCTGCAGCACCCACGACGCCAGCCGACGGCCCGCGGAGGTGCGCCAGTCGGTCAGGTCGCGGGACCCGATCCGCTCCTCGGCGGAGGTGTCGTCGCGCAGCATCGGGCCATCCTCGCAAAGTCGGCGATGCGGCATACGCATTGGCCTGCGGCGCTGCCGGTATGGCGCGTCGCCGGGCACCGCACGCGGGCTCGCCCAGGCACCACGAAGGCCCGGTCGCGAACGACCGGGCCTCGAGGCTGAACTGCCGTGTGAACACCGCGGTGGTGGAGGTGGCGGGAATTGAACCCGCGTCCATTGACGGGAAACCAGGACTTCTCCGGGTGCAGTGCGCTGTGGATTTTCTCGGCCCCAGTGCTCGCACGCACACGTCCACTGACAGGCCCAGTCGAGTAAGAGTCCCGCGCAGCCCCTCGACATGACTGCGCAGCAAGTTCTCTAGTTGACGCCAGACACTGAGACGAGAACTAGCTCAGGCTGACGGACTTTGGAGCTCGCTCAGGCGGCGAGGGCAAAGTCGGTGCGCTTGGAATCGGCACCTATTGGTTTGCCAGGAGCGTTAACGAGATAACCAGGCATCCTCGACCCGCTTCCCCTGAAATGCCGACCAATGTCGAAACCGATCACCCCCGTGCTCCTGCGAGTGCAGGGGTGTTCACACGACCGCTGTTCAGTTGTTGCTGTCCCCAGCCTACCGTCCAACAGCGACAGTCCCTCACCCATTTCCTGCCGGGCCTCATCGTGTACAAGGTTTGTCCAATCTGACCGCCGCGCGGTTCCGAACCCCATTCGCAGGGCCCGGATCCGTGGCCAGCGGTGACCGCAGGTCCGGGACCACCACACCGCAGTGGAATCCTGGAGGACAAGCATGTTCGCTCGACGCTTCATGACAGCGGTGACGGCCTTCGGCCTCGCCGGCACGGCCGCACTCGTCAGCGCCCCATCAGCCTCGGCGCACGGATGGGACCACTCCGCCACGGGCACCCGGAGCCTGGCCGCCGTCCTCGCCAAGGACGGACCCGGCTTCGACGGCAACTGGAACGACTTCGACATCGTCGACAACGCGGTCACGGCGGTGCTGACGGCCAAGCCGGGTTCGGCCGTCGGGGTCCTGGCCGATGGGACGGTCGCCCTGACGGCGTTCCTGCCCACCGAGCGCGCCTTCCGCCACCTCGCGTCCGACCTCACGGGCAAGCACTACACCTCGGAGTCCGCCGTCTTCGCCGATGTCGCCTCCCTGGGCATCGACACCGTCGAGGCCGTGCTGCTCTACCACGTGGTCCCGGGGGCCACCGTCACCTACCGCCAGGCGTTGCAGTCCGATGGCGCCACCCTCACCACTGCCTCCGGCGGCACCGTGACGGTCGACGTCGTCGGACGGTGCTTCGTGTCCCTCGTGGACGCCGACCCCACCGACCGCAACCCCTACGTGGTGCGGGCCAACATCAACAGGGGCAACGCCCAGATCGCCCACGGAATCTCGGAGGTGCTGCGACCGCTCGACCTCTGATCCGCACGACTGACCGGCCGCGGGCGCTGCAGCGGGCGCGCCCGCGGCCCGGTCAGCCCCCGAAGTCCTGGGTCCAGTAGTGGCCGTAGGAGCCGCCCCTCGCGTATCCGACGCCCAGGGCTGTGAAGGAACAGTTCAGGATGTTCGCCCGGTGGCCCGAGCTGCCCATCCACGAGCGCATCACCGCCGACGCCGTGGCCTGCCCGGCGGCGATGTTCTCGCCGATCGCGCCCCCTGCGTACCCGGCTGCCCGGATCCGGTCGGCAAAGGTGCGTCCGTCCTTGCTGGTGTGCGAGAAGTAGTTCTTGGCTGCCATGTCGGCGCTGTGCCCCTGGGCCGCCCGTTGCAGGGCCGAGTTCGTCCGGACGGAGCCGCATCCCGCCTTGGCCCGTTCGGAGTTCACCAGGGACAGCACCTGGGCGGCGACAGTGGTGCCGGACGGAGGCGGGGGCGCGGCCTTCGGCGTCGGCTTCGGGGTGACCTTCGGCGCCGGCGTGGCTCGCGGCCTCTGCGTCGTCGCCCGGGTCGGTACGGGCGGGCGGCTGGTCGCGGTAGTGGTGCTCGGCGAGGCCGGACTGGTCGTCGTCGTGGCCGCACCCGTCGTGGTGCTGGCGCTCGCCGACAGCGCGGAGCCGCTGCGAGTAGGCCCCCGGGCCTCGTCGGAGGACGCGCCACTGCACGCGGCCAGGGCCAGAGCCGCGGCCGCCGCGACACCGCCAGTGCGGAGCAGAAGGGTGGGCAAGCAGTCCAACCTACGCCTCGTGCGCCACGAACTCGTCGCGAGCAGCGAGGATCGTGCTGACGTGCGTCTCGGCCCAGTCCGTGAGCACGGCGATCGGTCCACCCAGCGACACCCCGAGGTCGGTGAGCGCGTAGTCCACGCGGGGCGGCACCTGGGCGAAGACGGTGCGGGTGAGCAGGCCGTCACGCTCCATCGCGCGGACCGTCTGGGTGAGCACCTTGGGTGCCACCCCACCGACCCGCGCGCGCAGCTCGGTGAACCGCAGCGGACCACCTGCGAGCGCGCCGATCACCAGCACCGTCCACTTGTCGCCGATCCTGTCGAGCACCACGCGGGTGGGGCAGTCGGGGTCGAAGGCGTTGCCCCGCTCCTCGCCGGGAGTCCGGGTTGCCGCTCCGACCTGCTTGGTAACCATCAGGTACTTATAGCACGTTGAAGTGCTCAGTTACCACTGGTTACTGTCGCGCCTGACAGAGACAGTCACGACAAACCACCCACGGAAGGCACCATCATGAAGATCGCCCTGTTCGGCGCCAGCGGCATGATCGGCTCTCGCATCGCGACCGAGGCCCTCTCCCGCGGCCACCAGGTCACCGGCTACACGCGCACCGGATCCCCCCTCCCCGACGGCGTCACTGCCGCCCCGGGCGACCTCGCCGACGAGGCGACCGTCAAGGAGGCCGCCACCAGCCACGACGTGGTGGTGTCGGCGACCGGCCCGAGCCGCACCGGGGGAAGCCACGAACCGTGGCTGGCCGCGGTCCAGAACCTCGTCGACCACGCCATCGGGGCACGGGTGCTCTTCGTCGGTGGAGCCGGCTCACTCCTCACGCCGGACGGCACCCGCCTGCTCGACTCCCCAGGTTTCCCCACCGAGTACCTCGCCGAGTCCCGGGCCGGCGCCGCCGCGCTCGACATCTTCCAGGCCGCGCCGGACGACCTGGACTGGACGTTCTTCTCACCTGCCCCCGTCATCGCCCCTGGCGAGCGCTCCGGGAAGTACACGGTGGCGCAGGACACCCCCGCGGGCGACTCCATCAGCGCCGAGGACTACGCGGTCGCCCTGGTCGACGAGATCGAGCACCCGCAGCACCGTCGACAGCGCTTCACCGCCGCGAACTGACCACGGGCGGTCAAGCGCCGCTCAGCGGCACGCACGGGGTTCGACCTGCGCGGCGAACGGTTTCGACTTCTTCGGCACGGGACGGCATCCGTGCGCAGTCCCCACCCGACCGAGGAGGCCGACCGCCCTCCCGTGGGCGCGGCCGTTGTCGCTGCGCTGCAGCCATCCCCGGGCGTAGGCGTCGACTCCCACGTCGACTCCCACAGGGACCAGCGGGAGCCCGAAGCGAGAGGGTCCCTCCGCGCTCGTGGTGCTGGAGCTGCTCGGGGCGCTCTGGAGCGCGAAGGCCCACGCGGGAGTGGCTGGCCCGCCGCCATCCGCCCCCACTGCACCCACCACGGCTCCGCCCCCGGACGAGGGGCCAGGCGAGGTTTGGCCGGATGTGCCGTCAGACGTCGGCAGGCTGGTCGCGCTGGAGGGGACAGCCGAGGGTCCGGTGACGACGTGGGGCGCCCGCCCCTGCGGACCCCCGGTCGCTCGTCGCTCGCCGCCCGTGAAGATCGTCATGGCCACGACTCCCACCGCGAGGAGCAGCGCCGACACCGTCACGGTGGCGATCACGCGCGAGATCACCACGGGGGCCTTGCGCACATGCCTGCCTGCCATGAGCCGCCTCGGTTCGGACGTCGACGTCGCGGAGTGCCTGCCCCGGCTGCGCCGCGACCCCTGCACGCCCGTCCAGCGTAGCCATCGGGCGTGGCCCGAGGCAGCCCCTCGTCGCGGTCGTCCGGTATGCCGTGCGGCAGCAGCGCGTTCGCCCCGCCCCCGGAGCACGCGGCATACCGACGGCCGCTAGTCCGCATGGCGGGCGAGCCGTCTCACGAGTCGGGATCTCACTAGGATCGGACGCACGCTGCCCGTCCCCCCACCGGCCCCATCACCCCTGGGTGCCGATCCCCTGGAGGTCAAGTGTTCAGCAAGGTCCTCGTCGCCAACCGTGGTGAGATCGCGGTGCGCGCGTTTCGCGCCGCGACCGAGCTCAACGCCAAGACGGTCGCCGTCTTCCCCTACGAGGACCGCAAGTCCGAACACGTCCTCAAGGCCGACGAGGCCTACCGGATCGGCGAGGAGGGGCACCCGGTCCGGGCCTACCTCGACCCGGAGGGCATCGTGCGCACCGCCGTCGAGGCGGGCGCCGACGCCGTCTACCCCGGCTACGGCTTCCTGTCCGAGAACCCCGACCTCGCCGAGGCCTGCGCCAATGCCGGCGTCACGTTCGTCGGGCCCCCTGCGTCGGTGCTCCACCTGACCGGCAACAAGGCCCGCGCCATCGCCGCCGCCAGGAAGGCCGGCCTGCCCACCCTCAAGGGGGCCGAGCCGAGCACCGACATCGACACCCTCGTCGCGGCCGCCGAGGAGATCGGGTTCCCGATCTTCGCCAAGGCGGTCGCAGGAGGTGGCGGTCGGGGGATGCGACGGGTCGAGCGGCGCGAGGACCTGCGCGACTCGTTGGAGGCCTGCATGCGCGAGGCCGAGTCGGCGTTCGGCGACCCGACCGTCTTCCTCGAGGAGGCGGTCGTCAGCCCACGGCACATCGAGGTGCAGATCCTCGCCGACGGGGCGGGAAACGTGATCCACCTGTTCGAGCGGGACTGCTCGGTGCAGCGGCGGCACCAGAAGGTCGTCGAGATCGCCCCGGCTCCCAACCTCGCTCCCGAGCTGCGCGAACGCATGTGCGCCCACGCCGTCGCGTTCGCCAAGGAGATCGGCTACGTCAACGCGGGCACCGTCGAGTTCCTGCTCGCGCCCGACGGCCGCTACGTCTTCATCGAGATGAACCCGCGCATCCAGGTCGAGCACACCGTCACCGAGGAGATCACCGACGTCGACCTGGTCAGCTCCCAGCTGCGCATCGCCAGCGGCGAGACCCTCGAGGACCTGGGCCTGTCCCAGGAGACGCTGCAGATCCGGGGCGCCGCGCTGCAGTGCCGCATCACCACCGAGGACCCGGCCAACGAGTTCCGGCCCGACACCGGTCGGATCACGACCTACCGCTCTGCCGGTGGCGCGGGCGTCCGGCTCGACGGCGGCACCATCTTCGTCGGGGCCGAGATCGGCGCCCACTTCGACTCGATGCTGGTCAAGCTCACCTGCCGTGGCCGGGACTTCCCGACGGCAGTGCGTCGGGCCAGGCGCGCGCTCGCCGAGTTCCGGATCCGCGGGGTCTCGACGAACATCCCGTTCCTCCAGGCGCTGCTCGAGGAACCCGACTTCCAGGCCGGCCGGCTGACGACGGCGTTCATCGACGAACGCCCAGAACTGCGCACCGCGCGAGTCCCCGCCGACCGGGGCACCAAGCTGCTCACCTACCTCGCGGACGTCACGGTCAACCAGCCACACGGCCCCGGGCGCACGCGAGTCTCGCCGCGCTCCAAGCTGCCGGCGATCGACCGGGCCACTCCCCCGCCGCCCGGCGCCCGCGACCGGCTGCTGCTGCACGGCCCCCAGGCCTTCGCCGAGGCACTTCGGGCCCAGGAGGCGGTGGGTGTCACCGAGACCACCTTCCGCGACGCCCACCAGTCGCTGCTCGCCACCCGGGTCCGCACCCGTGACCTCATGCACGTCGCCCCGCACGTCGCCCGGCTGACGCCCCAGCTGCTGTCCGTCGAGGCCTGGGGCGGCGCGACGTACGACGTGGCCCTGCGCTTCCTGGCCGAGGACCCGTGGGACCGCCTCTCGCGGCTGCGTGAGGCGATGCCCAACCTGCCGCTGCAGATGCTCCTGCGCGGGCGCAACACCGTGGGCTACACCCCCTACCCGACGGCCGTGACCGATGCCTTCGTGACCGAGGCCGCGCGCACCGGCATCGACATCTTCCGGATCTTCGACGCCCTCAACGACGTGGGCCAGATGCGCCCCGCCATCGAGGCGGTGCGGTCCACCGGCACTGCCGTCGCCGAGGTCGCGCTCTGCTACACCGGCGACCTCACCAGCCCCGCGGAGAAGCTCTACACCCTCGACTACTACCTGCGCCTGGCCGAGCAGATCGCCGACGCCGGCGCCCACGTCATCGCCATCAAGGACATGGCCGGTCTGCTGCGGGCTCCTGCAGCACGCACCCTCGTCACGGCCCTGCGCAAACGGTTCGACCAGCCCGTGCACCTGCACACCCACGACACGGCAGGTGGTCAGCTGGCCACCCTGCTGGCCGCCATCGACGCGGGTGTCGACGCGGTCGACGTCGCCAGCGCAGCCATGGCCGGCACCACCTCGCAGCCACCGATGTCGAGCCTGGTCGCGGCCACCGACGGCACCCCCCGCGCCACCGGACTGGACCTGGGCGCCGTCAACGACCTCGAGCCCTACTGGGAGGCCGTGCGGCAGCTCTACTTCCCCTTCGAGTCCGGCCTGCCCTCCCCCACCGGTCGCGTCTACACCCACGAGATCCCCGGCGGCCAGCTCTCCAACCTGCGCCAGCAGGCCATTGCCCTCGGGCTCGGCGACCACTTCGAGGAGGTCGAGGACATGTATGCCGCGGCCAACCGGATCCTCGGCAACATCGTCAAGGTCACCCCGAGCAGCAAGGTCGTCGGAGACCTGGCGCTGGCCCTGGTCGGCGCCAAGGCCGACCCGTCCGACTTCGAGGCCAACCCCACGAAGTACGACATCCCCGACTCCGTCATCGGCTTCCTCTCCGGCGAGCTCGGCGACCCGCCCGGCGGCTGGCCCGAGCCGTTCCGCACCAAGGCATTGCAGGGCCGCACCACCAAGCCCCGGGTCAGCGAGCTCAGCGCGGAGGACAGCCAGGCCCTCGAGGCGAGCCCCCGGCATACCCTGAACCGCTTGCTGTTCCCCGGCCCCACCTCCGACTTCGAGAAGTCGCGCGACGCCTACTCCGACCTCGCCGTCCTCGGCACCCGCGAGTTCCTGCACGGGCTCGAGGTGGGTTTCGAGCACGAGATCGACCTCGAACCCGGCAAGCGACTGCTCCTCGGCCTGCAGTCGGTGTCCGACCCCGACGACCGAGGCATGCGGACCGTGATGTTCACCATGGGTGGCCAGCTGCGTCCGGTGCAGGTGCGCGACGAGAAGATCGCCGTCGACGTCAAGGCTGCCGAGAAGGCCGACCCCAGCGCGAAGGGACAGGTCGCCGCACCCTTCGCCGGCGTCGTCAGCCTGGCCGTCGAAGAGGGCGCCAGCGTCGAGGCCGGGGCGGTGGTCGCCACGATCGAGGCGATGAAGATGGAGGCCAACATCACCGCGCCGGTCGCCGGGTCGGTGCTGCGGCTGGCCATCGGGCCGCAGCAGCAGGTGGAGGGCGGCGACCTCCTCCTCGTCCTCGGCTAGGCCTGTTCGCACGGGCCTGTCACGGACCTGCCAGGGGCCTGCCGCGGGCCCGCCCACGCCCCTGACCTGCGAAGACGTCGATTCCGGGTTACGGTCGAAGGGCACGCGGTCAAGAAGCGGCTGTGTCAGCAGAGCAACACCCAACGAGATCGCACCCAACCAAGGGAGCCCATCATGGGATTTGACGACAAGCTCGACAACGCCAAGGACAAGGCCACCGGCCAGGCCAAGGAAGCCACCGGCAAGGTGACCGACAACGAGCGCCTCGAGGCCGAGGGCAAGGCCGACCAGGCCGGAGCCGACCTGAAGCAGGCCGGCGAGAAGGTCAAGGACGCCCTCAAGGACTAGGCGTTATCAACCTTGGTATGCCGCGTGCGAGAGATCGTGCGCGGCATACCTGCGTGTGGTGGGCAGGTGTGGTGGGCAGGTGTGGTGCGCAGCGGTGAAAGGGCCGCGTGGTCCTACCAGGAGCCGCCCGAGCTCCCGCCGCCGCCACCGCCGGAGAAGCCGCCGCCGCCAGAGAAGCCCGAACCCCCCGAGCTGCCCGGCGTGCTGGTGAACGTCCCGCCCGCAGTCGTGGCGAACGAGTCCATGTCCTGCGCGATGCCGTCGTAGTCGAAACCGCCGGACCCGATGTACCACAGGGGTGGGGTGAGGGTGTGCCCCGCTGCGGCGGCGGACTCCGCGACCTGGCGGAAGGTGCCTGCCCACTGCGAGGCCACGCCGAAGACGATCGCGTAGGGCAGGTAGCGGCTGAAGATGTCCTGCGCCTCCTCCCACTTGATCTGGTTGGCCTCGGCTGTCACGAGGTACTTCTTGAAGCCCTCCGACTGGGCCTTGACCGCGCTGCCATCAGCGGTGCGGGCGACCATCAGCCGCCCTAGGAACACGACGATGAACCCGGCGACCGCAGCGCCCGCGAGCAGGATGAAAGCCGGAGGAATCGGCGAGCCCGTGCCGGCTCCGGCCCTGGCCAGCGGTCCGCCCGCCCAGGCCCCCGCGAACACCGCGCCCAGGACCAGGGCGCCGCCGAGGGCTGTCCACGTGCCGCGCTGGCTCGCGGGCGACCGACGGAACCACCCGCGCCGCACGACCTCGTCGTACATCAGCTCCTGGACCCGCTCGAGCGTGGGCTTGAAGGCGTTCTTCAGGCTGGACAAGGTGCGCGTCGGGGAGTTCTCGAAGAGGCCGATGAGGAGCGCCTCCTCGTACGGCAGCAGGGCGGTCCGCGCCTGCTCGGCGGTCGGCGTGGTGCGGGTGAGCCGCCAGTCCTTGCCCCGCAGGAAGCCACCCTCCTCCTCGGCGATGGTCAGGTGGCCCCGGGCAGCGAGGTCGATGATCGTGGCGGACACGTCGATGGTGTTGGCCACCTCGTCGATGACCGTGCCGACCAGACCTGGTTGGACGCCGTCCGGAGGCGTGAACCGGACGGCGATCGGCCCGTTGCGACCCTTGACGACCTGCCTGTCCTGCCCGAGCGCCGGAGTCAGCCCCGGCACCAGCCCGGCGTACTGCTCGTCGCGACCGCGCGTGTAGACCAGAGTGCCCATCAGGCCGGCCGCGAGCAGTGGCAGGGTCACCCCCGCCCCCAGGGTGAGGTAGCCCAGTGCCTTCGAGGTGTCGGAGGTGATGACGCTGCCGTCGTCGGACACCTGACCCTCGTGCAACACCGGGTCGAGCGACCCGAAGTCGGCGATCGGCAGCGACGCGAGGATCGAGACACCACGCCCGTTGCCAGCCTCGGGAGCGCTGAACTCGGCGCTCGCGCCCGGTGTCCCCGTGCAGCGCTCGGTGGACCCGAACTCTCCGATGAAGCACTCGGCCCGGTCGCTGGGACTCGCACCAGTCACCGTGGCGCTGACGTCCTGGTAGGTGTTGTCGTCGGACGCGTCGACCAGGTTGTAGTAGAGCTCTGCGTGGTCGCTGAAGCCGTTGACGTAGGAGCCGAGGTGGTAGCGCACGACGTAGGTCTGCGTGCCGCTCACCGTCTCGTCGGCCCGCCCGACCCGGATCCGCACCGAGGAGCCGTCCGTGGCGTCGTCGACCGACACGTCGGCCGGAGCCCCGGACGGCGAGGTGGCCGACACGTCGGAGATCGGGTACTCGCGGTAGGTGTCCTGCTTGTCCTGGTAGCCGACCCGCACCGTGACGAACCGCTCGATGCCGTGGCGCTCCTCTCCCTGGGGAAAGTGCCAGGTGATGTTCTCGGCGACATCGACCGAACCATCGTCGTTGACCGTGATGTCGACGTGGAACCGGGTGGCCAGGTCGTCGCTCGCCGCTGCCTGCGCGCTGCCTCCCGCAAGGACCATCGCAGCGAAGGCGAGCAGCACGGCCAGTCCAGCGCCCGCGGCATACCGATGCGTCCCCCCGCGCACGCGCATGTCCCTAGCGTCCGTCGCCCGAAGCGCGTCGCGCCTGGCTCAGCGCGCGCTGCGTGTCACGGGTGTCCTGGCGCTCGCGCAGCGCGTGACGCTTGTCGTACTGCTTCTTGCCCTTGGCGACGGCGATCTCGACCTTGGCCCGGCCGTCCTTGAAGTACAGCTGCAGCGGCACGATGGTGTGGCCGCTCTCGGAGGACTTCTTCATGATCTTGGCCAGCTCCGCGCGGTGCAGCAGCAGCTTGCGACGGCGGCGCGGGGTGTGGTTGGTCCAGTTGCCGTTGACGTACTCGGGGATGTGGACGCCCTCGAGCCACAGCTCGTCGCCCCGCCAGGCGGCGTAGCCGTCGATGAGCGACGCCCGCCCCTCGCGCAGGGACTTCACCTCGGTGCCCATGAGGACGAGCCCGGCCTCGAAGGTGTCCTCGATGAGGTAGTCGTGGCGTGCCTTCTTGTTGCTCGCCACCACCTTGCGACCCTGTTCCTTGGCCACTGCCCGCCCACGCTCTCGTCTTGGTTGTCTCAGCGGTCTTCGCTGCATCGTCGCGTGGTCGAGTCCCGACCCAGCGAGGCCACGCTACCTGCAGGACGGGGTATGCCGGCCAGTCGGTTTACCTGCGCCGCCGCCGTGTCGGCCTGCTACATCCAGCGACGTGGATCCTTGGGAATGCCGTCCTCGTAGGTCTCGAAGTGCAGGTGGCAGCCGGTGGACGACCCGGTGGTGCCGACATAGCCGATGATCTGGCCGCGCGAGACGTGGCCGCCGCGCACGGCATACCGGCTCATGTGGTTGTAGGTGGTCACGAGGTCGACGCCGCGCACGATGCCGTGGTCGATCATGATCCGGTTGCCGTAGCCCCCGCCCCAGCCGCGCGAGATGACGGTGCCACTCGCGGCGGCGCGGATCGGCGTGCCGCAGTCGGCCGCGAAGTCGCGCCCGGCGTGCAGCCGCCAGTAGTGCAGGATCGGGTGGTACCGCATGCCGAACTCGGAGGAGATCCAGCCCCCAGACGGGCGGGACAGGAAGCCACCGGAGGACGAGGGCTCGGCCGGCACCTTCTTGCCCGCCCTGCGCAGGGCGGCAGCCCGGCGAGCCGCCGCTGCCTTGGCCGCCTTGGCGCGGGCGACGAGGATCTTGTGCAGCCTCGCCTGCTCCTTCTGCGCAGCGGCCAGCTTGGTCTTCTCGGCCTTCTTCTGGGCCTCGAGTGCCTGGGACTGGGCGATCTGCTGGGCCGCGAGGGCGTCCAGCTTCTGCTTGGCCGCGGCCGCTGCGCCGCGCGCCTGCTGGGCCTTGGCCAGGGCGGCTTCGGCCTGCTTCTTGGCGGCCTGGACCTGCACCTTGAGGGCCTTGATGTGGGCTTCCTGGGCGGTCGCGGCGGCCCGAGCTGTTGCGAGCCGGGACAGCGACTGGTTCTGGACGTCCATGACGGTGTCGTTCATGGCGATGCGGTTGGCGAAGTCGTCTGGGGTGGTCGCGCTCAGCGCCACCGACAGCTGGCCCATCCCCTGGTCCTGGTAGAGCTGGGAGGCGAACCGGGCCACGCGAGTACGGGTCTGCGCCAGCTTGGCGCGGGTGGCTGCGAGCTCGTCGACGGCCCGGGCCTCGTTGGCGCGGGCGACGTCGAGCTGAACCGCCATCTCGTCGTTGTAGGCATCCGCCTTGGACACGGCGGCGGTGGCCCGGTCGAGGGCCGCCTGCGCCACAGGCAGTGCGGCCTGGGTGCGACGCAGCGCGACGTAGGCGTCCTTGAGGCTGGCCGAGGTGTCCTCGAGCTCGTCCTTGAGCGCGTCGATCTCCTTGTCCACCTGCTTCTTGGCCTTGCTCGGGTCGTCAGCAGGCGCGGCGGCAGGCACCGAGGCCGGCACCGAGGCAGGGTGGCCGAGAGCAGCCGCCACCGACGGGGTGGCGAGCCCGATGGAGCAGGCGAAAGCCAGCCCGAGGGCTGTCAGGCGGACACGATGAGACGCGTGGCGACGCGCGGGGATTGCGCTCATAGGCCTCATTGGTAACACACACCACACCCGTTTCCGGGGATTGGGGCCTGTGAATTGTCCGATTGGCGGTCCGCAGCCCGAGGGTCAGACGCGCAGATAGCGGCGCAGCGTGGCCCAGGAGGTCAGCACCGACACCACGAGCATGAAGCCGACCAGCCACGGCGCGACGAACCAGATGTCGGTCGTGCCCACCAGCGGCGCGTCCTGCAGAACGGCCGAGACCTTGGGCAGCAGCGAGTCGGCCGTCACCCAGAGGCCGACGATGGCCAGACCGGTGCCGGTGAGGGCCGCCAGCACCGTCTCCATGACGAACGGCAGCCGAATCGTGAAGTTCGAGGCACCCACGAGCTTCATGATCCCGGTCTCGCGGCGTCTGCTGAAGGCGGCCTGCCGGATCGTCGTGGCCATCAGCAGCACCGAGCACAGCACCATCAGGCCCGCGAGGAAGAGCGAACCGACGGTCACGACGTTCATCACGGTGAAGAGCTTGTCCAGGGTCTTCTGCTGGTCCTGGACCCGTCCGACTCCGGGCGCGCCCTCGAAGGCGCTCACCACGACGTCGTACTTCTTGGGATCGGTGAGCTGGACGCGGAAGTTCTCCGGGATGTCACCGACCTGCAGGTAGTCCGACAGCGGCGAGTTGCGGTACTGCTCCTTGAACCGGTCGAAGGCCTGCTGCTCGGACTCGTAGTAGACGTTCTTCACGAGCGGCTTCATCTCGTCGAGCTGGGACTTCAGCGAGTTCCGCTGTTCCTCGGTCACGGCCTTGCCGTCGCAGTTGACGTCGAGGGAGTCCTTGCCGCACATGAAGATCGAGACCTGGATGCGGTCGTACCAGTAGCCCTTGAGGGTGTCGACCTGTCCCTGGGCGAGGAACCCCACGCCCATGAGGTAGACCGACACCATCGTCACCAGCATCACCGACACGGCGATGGACAGGTTGCGGCGCAGGCCGATCGCAATCTCGCTGAGCATGAACTGCAGTCGCATGGGGGTGGGTCTCCGGTGGGTTCTGTGAGCGGGCGCTGCGTGTCTCGGGGGGCGGCTGGTCAGCTGCCGCTGCCGTAGACGCCCTTGTTCTCGTCGCGGATGATGTGGCCGTTCTTGAGCTCGACGACCCGCTTGCGCAGCTGGTCGACGATGTCGTCGTCGTGGGTGGCCATCACGATCGTCGTGCCGGTGCGGTTGATCCGGTCGAGCAGCCGCACGATGTCCAGGCTGGTGGTCGGGTCGAGGTTTCCGGTGGGCTCGTCGCACAGCAGGATCGGCGGCTTGTTGACGAACGCGCGCGCGATGGCCACGCGCTGCTGCTCACCACCGGACAGCTCGTGCGGCAACCGCTTCTCCTTGCCCTCGAGCCCGACCATCTCCAGCGTCTCGGGAACGACCTGCTTGATCGCATGACCCGAGCGACCGAGCACCTGCAGGGCGAAGGCGACGTTCTGGTAGACGTTCTTGTTCGGCAGCAGCCGGAAGTCCTGGAACACGGTCCCGATCTCACGCCGCAGCCGGGGCACCTTGCGGTGCGGCAGGCTGCCGACATCCTGGCCCGCGACCAGCACGTTGCCCTGGGTGACGCCCTCCTCCTTGAGGACGAGGCGCAGCAACGTGGACTTGCCGGATCCGGACGCGCCGACCACGAAGACGAACTCGCCGCGCTCGATCTCGAGGTTGATGTCGCTGAGCGCCGGTCGGGTGGACCGGGCATAGACCTTGCTGACGTTCTCGAAACGGATCATGCGCGCGAGGTGAGCCTTACGGGGGGACGAATGGGACGGCATGCGGGCAATGCGCGCGAACGCGCACGACCCACCCGAGGATAGGTCGCCCACCTCGGTATGCCGCGCAGCCGCACCTCCTCGGCGTTGCGGCGAACCGCCCCCCAGGGAGAACTAGGCGAGCTTCTGCTGCTCCTTGCGCCACCGGACGCCGGCCTCGATGAAGCCGTCGATGTCGCCGTCGAAGACCGCGGAGGGGTTGCCGACCTCGAACTCGGTGCGCAGGTCCTTGACCATCTGGTAGGGCTGCAGGACGTAGGAGCGCATCTGGTCGCCCCAGCTGGCCTTGACGTCGCCGGCCATCTCCTTGCGCTCCGCAGCCTCTTCGGCCTGGCGCTGGACGAGCAGGCGGGACTGCAGGACCCGTAGGGCGGCTGCGCGGTTCTGGATCTGGGACTTCTCGTTCTGCATCGACACGACGATCCCGGTGGGGATGTGCGTCATCCGGACCGCGGAGTCGGTGGTGTTGACGCTCTGGCCTCCGGGGCCGCTGGAGCGGAAGACGTCGACCTTGATCTCGTTCTCGGGGATGTCGATGGAGTCGGTCTGCTCGATGAGCGGGATGACCTCGACCGCGGCGAAGCTCGTCTGGCGTCGTCCCTGGTTGTCGAACGGGCTGATCCGCACGAGGCGGTGGGTGCCTGCCTCGACCGAGAGGTTGCCGAAGGCGTAGGGCACGTTGATCTCGAAGGTCGCCGACTTGAGGCCGGCCTCTTCGGCGTACGAGGTGTCCATGACCTGGGCCGGGTAGTTGTGCCGCTCGGCCCAGCGCAGGTACATGCGCATCAGCATCTCGGCGAAGTCGGCGGCGTCGACGCCACCGGCGCCCGCACGGATCGTGATGACGGCCGCGCGTTCGTCGTACTCCCCCGACAGCAGGGTGCGGACCTCGAGCTCGCCGACGGCCTTCTGGAGGGAGACCAGCTCCTTCTCCGCCTCGACCATCGTCTCGGGGTCTCCGCCGTCCTCGGTGCCCATCTCGACGAGCGTCTCGAGGTCGTCGATCCGCTGGTCCATGCCGGTGACGCGCTCGTACTCGGAGTTCGCCCGCGACAGGGCGGAGGTGACCTGCTGGGCGGCGTCCGGGTCGTCCCAGAGGTTCGGCACGGAGGCCTTGGCCTCGAGCTCGGTGATCTGCTGCTGGACGGACGCCAGGTCGGTCACCTCGCGCACGGAGTCCATGGTGTTGCGGAGCTGCTTGATCTCTTGCTGGAAGTCGACGGGGGCCGCGCGGCATACCTGGGCTTGGTGCGGGTGGAGGGTCAGACCACCAGGCCGAGGATGAGAACGAAGACCAGGCCGGAGACCGACAGCAGCGTCTCCATGAGCGACCAGGTCTTGATGGTCTGTCCGACCGACAGGCCGAAGTACTCCTTGACGAGCCAGAAGCCGGCGTCGTTCACGTGCGAGAAGAACACCGAGCCGGCGCCGATCGCGAGGACGAGCAGGGACACCTCGGGGGCGCTCATGCCGGCCGCCAGCGGCGCGAGGATGCCGGAGGCGGTGACCGTGGCAACCGTCGCCGAGCCGGTGGCCAGCCGGATCATGACGGCCACCACCCAGGCGAGCAGCAGGATGCTCACGCCACTGCCCTGCACCCAGTCGGCGACGAGGCCGCCGATGCCGGTGTCGACGAGGGTCTGCTTGAAACCGCCACCGGCGGCGACGATGAGCAGGATGCCTGCGATGGGCGGGAGCGACTTCTCGAGCGAGGAGGAGAGTTCCTTGGTGCCCATGCCGGCGCCGCGACCGAGGGTGAACATCCCGACGATGACGGCGATGAGCAGGGCGATGAGCGGCGTGCCCAGGAAGTCGAGCACGGTGCGGACCGGGTTGTCCTCGGCGGCGAAGATGTCGGCGAGCGCCTTGCCCATCATCAGGACGACGGGAGTGAGCACGGCGAGCAGGGTGACCGCGAAGGTCGGGCGCTGGAGCCTGGCGTCGCGCTCGTCGTCGGTCGCGAACAGCTCGGGTGCGGGGACATCGACCCAACGACCGGCGAAGCGGGCGAACAGCGGACCGGCGATCGCGATGGTGGGCAGGGCGACGAGGACGCCGAAGGCCAGGGTGATGCCGAGGTTTGCCTTGAGGGCGTCGATGGCGACGAGCGGTCCGGGGTGCGGGGGCACCAGGCCGTGCATGGCCGAGAGACCGGCCAGGGCGGGGATGCCGACCTTGATGATGGACAACCCCGAGCGACGGGCGACCAGGAAGATCACCGGCATCAGCAGGACGAGGCCGATCTCGAAGAACATCGGCAGACCGATCAGCGCGCCGACACCAGCCATCGCCCAGGGAAGGGTGCGGGCGGAGGACCGACCGACGATGGTGTCGACGATTTCGTCCGCGCCACCGGAGTCCGCCAGCAGCTTGCCGAACATGGCGCCGAGGGCGATCAGCGTGCCGACGCCGGCTGCGGTCGAGCCGAAGCCCTTGGTGAAGCTGGCGATCGTGTCGGACATCGCCACGCCGGCCACGGCGCCGACGGTGAGCGAGCCGAGCGTCAGCCCGAGAAACGGGTGCAGCTTGAACCGCGTGATCAGCAGCACGATGACGGCGATGCCGAGCAGCGCCGCGGGGATCAGCCGGGAGGCGGGGATGTCAGGGAGCGGGGCGGCATCAGCCGCGCTGAGGGCTGGCTGCAGCAAGGAGAGGAAGTCGGTGTTCACGGCTGGGTCACGCCTTTCGAAGCGAGGGGGGTGAGGGGGGTGAGGAGGGTGAGGGACTCGTCGACGAGGGTGTCGACCGGCTTGGCCACGTCGAGGACGGCACCGATCTCATCGGCTTGGAGCACCTCGAGGGTGGCGAACTGTGAGTCGATGAGCGCGGCCGGCATGAAGTGCCCGGGACGTCCTGCGACGCGGGCGGCCAGCACGTCGCGGTCGCCGTGCAGGTGGAGGTAGACGGCGTGCGGGGCGGCGTGGGTGAGGACGTCGCGGTAGCTCCGCTTGAGGGCCGAGCAGCTCGCCACTCCCCCGGAGGGGCCGTGCTCGACCAGCCAGGCGGCGATGGCCTGGAGCCAGGGTCCACGGTCGTCGTCGTCGAGCGGAATCCCCGCCGACATCTTGGCGATGTTGGCTTCGGGGTGGAAGTCGTCCGCATCGGCGAACGGGACGCGCAGTCGCTGGGCGAGGGCCGCGCCGACGGTCGTCTTGCCTGACCCGGACACCCCCATCATCACGACAAGGGGCGGTGCGGGGTGTTCCTTCACTTCAGGCATGGGCTGACTCCTGTGTCGGCTCGGGCTCGTCATCGAGGTCCTGGAGAACAGCGTGAAGCATCAGAACGGTTTTAACAAGACTTCCGCTCGAATAAATATTATTTAAACCTTCTCTCTCTCAGACACGTCCTGTCTGGCAGGCTTGGCCCATGCCCGTCGACCACCCCTCGCCCGACGACTCCCCCACCGAGGGTGGGCATGACCTTGGCCTGCACGCCAGCGTGCTCGACAAGCTGGGTCAGGAGATCGTGTCGGGCACGGTGCCGGTCGGCAGCATCGTGCGGATCGACCAGCTCGACGAGCGTTTCGGTGTCTCCCGCTCCGTGGTCCGGGAGGCCGTGCGAGTCCTGTCGTCCATGGGGCTGGTCGAGACCCGGCGCCGGCTCGGGGTACGGGTGCGCCCCCGGGCCCAGTGGAACGTCTTCGACCCGCGCGTCATCCGCTGGCGCCTCGACGGCCCCGACCGTGAGGACCAGCTCGTGTCGCTCGGCGAGCTGCGGCGTGGTTTCGAACCCGTGGCCGCCGAGCTCGCCGCCGACCGCGCGACCCCGGAGCAGTGCGGCGCGATGGCCGCAGCCGTGATGCAGATGACCGTGCACGCCAAGTCCGGGGACCTGGTGGCCTACCTCGAGGCGGACAAGGACTTCCACCGCACCATGCTCGAGGCCTCGGGCAACGAGATGCTCGCCGCCTTGGCGACCGTGGTCGACGAGGTGCTCTCCGGTCGAACCCACCACGACCTGATGCCGCGCACTCCGAACCCCGCGGCCATCCGCCTGCACGGCGACGTGGCCCAGGCCATCGGTTCCGGAGACGGCAAGGCCGCCAGTGCCGCGATGGCCTCGATCATCGACGAGGCGAGCGCTGCCGTGCGAGGGGCCAAAGACGCCGGCCACCAGGACTGAGCCCGGCGCGCGTCCGGCGTTGATGCCAGGCCCCCACCGTCAGCCGTGCCGCGTCACAGCCAGGCACACGGCGCCGGCTACAGGTCGCAGGTATTGACGAGGTCGCCGGACACCGGGCGTGCTCGCAACCCGTCCGCCGGTGGCTGCACCCCTCGCTCGACCCATCCGGTGAGGTCGTCGAACGCGGTGCGCGCGCACGGAAGGAGGGGACGCAGCCGGTCGGGGAATGCGGCATACAGGCCGTCCGTGTGGGTGCCGTCCGCGACGCTGTAGTACCGGTGCAGGGCACCGGCACCGGCCTGCTTGACCAGTCGGTCGTACACGTCTGCGTCGGTGGTCGGCGGCAAGAGCGTGTCGAGCGTGCCCTGCACCGTGAGCATGGGCTTGCCGATGGCGCCGGTGAGCTGCACGGAGGCCACCGCGTCCTTCACCGGCTGGGGCCGCGAGGCGTAGTCGTAGTCGGCGTCGCAGTGCGGAGTTCCGCTGGCACAGAAGGGAATTCCGGCCTTGAGATTGCCGTCGTAGCTCGGGTCGAACTCCTCTCGATAGATGCGCTGGGTCAGGTCCCAGTAGACGGCCTCGTGGAACGGCCACAGGAACTCCGACCCGGGCACGAACCCGGCCCCGATGATCGCGTCGTGGGCCGCTGGGTCGCCCGTCGCGGCATACCGGGGGTAGTTCTTCAGGGCAGTGGGCAGGTAGGTGAGCAGGTTCGGGCCCTCCGCGCGGAACAGCGTGCCCTCCCAGTCGAGTCCGCCGTCGTAGAGCTCTGGGCGGTTCTCGAGCTGCCAGCGGGTGAGGTAGCCGCCATTGGAGATCCCGAACAGGTAGGTGCGCGCGGGGGCCTTGGCGTAGACCTGCTTGACGACGCGCTGGGTGGCGAGGGTCAGCTCGGTGACCCGCTGGTTCCACTCCGCGATCGACCCGCCGGGCACGGAGCCGTCGTCGTAGAAGGACGTGCCCGTGTTGCCCTTGTCGGTCGAGGCGAACGCGTACCCCTTGCTCAGCACCCAGTCGCCGATGATGAAGTCGTTGGCGTACTGCGCTCGGACGCCGGGCGCGCCACTGACGATGAGGCCGCCGTTCCAGTCGTCCGGGATCCTGATCACGAACTGGCTGTCGTGCTTCCAGCCGTTGTTGGAGTTGGTGGTCGAGGTGTCGGGGAAGTACCCGTCGACCTGGATGCCCGGCACGCCGCTGGGGTTCTTGGTGCCGGCCGCGTGTAGACCTGCCCAGTCATTGGGGTTGGTGTGCCCGCTCGCGACCGTGCCGGCGGTGGTGAGGTCATCGAGGCACGCGACCTTCTGCAGCTCCGCACCCGGCACCGCGATCTTGCCCTGGCGGGCGCAGTGCTCACCCTGCGGCTTGTCCGCGGCAGCCGGCGCAGCCGTGCCGAGCGCTGCCCCGACGGCGATTACGGCTGAGGCCGCCAGGGCTGCGGCGCGGCGGCGTGACGTCGTTGTCAGCGGCGCGATGGTCAGTGGCGCGATGGTCAGGGGCATGGTGCTCATGCAAGGCCAAGCGGGAGCACCCCTCAATGTGGGTGCCCCACACAAACCCGGTGTGCCGCGTGTGCCCTTCGCGTCGCACGCCAACCATCAGGCTCACCTATCTTGATCTCTACCTAGGGGCTAGGTAGAATAAGACCATGCCCCATCGCTCCGATCCTCGGATGACCATCGCCACCCAGTTGGTTCTGGGCGCCCTACTCGCCGATCCGGCTCGCGAGCTCTATGGTCTCGAGATCGGCGAACAGGCAGGTCTGCCGAGCGGGACGATCCACCCGATCCTGGCCCGCCTCGAAGGCCTCGGTTGGGTGGAGTCCAGCTGGGAGGACATCGATCCCCGCGTCGAGGGCAGGCCCCAGCGTCGCTACTACCGACTCTCGGCCACCGGCGCCGAGAGTGCCCGCCGGGCTGTCGCGCGCGCCTACCGGGGCCGCGCGGCCCCGCGCCCCCATCCCCTGGGTGGGACGACGTGATGACCGCGGCCCGCCAGTCGGATGCGCAGTGGACGATTGCCTCGCCCTGGCCGTCGCGCATCGTGCACCTCGCGACGCACGCTCTCCCGGCGGGCGCGGTGCGAGACCGCTACCGGCTGGAGTTCCTCGCGGAGCTCGCGGAGCTGCCCGGCCCACGCCAGACCCGCCATGCCGCGGGCATCCTGACCCACTCCCTGGCGTTGCGCTCGGCCGTCCGAGGCGCCCAGGTCGCTCCCCTGGAGGCCGTCATGACTGCACCGACCAAGCCGCTCCTCTGCAGGACGAACGTCCACCACCACTGGGAGTGGGCCCACACGCCTGACGGTGAGCGCTACATCCGGTGTGCTCGTTGCCTGAAGGAGAAGGACTCCGGTGCCGGCGGCCAGTGGGTCGGCGGCGCCAGCATGGGAGGTGGCTACACCGGCCCCTAGCCAGCGGCCCGGACGCGCAGGACGTCGCGCGTGAGTTCCATCTGCCCCCGGTGCTGGGCGAGCTCCTCGTAGACGTGCAGCAGCACCGCACCCTGCGTGGCGTAGCCGTCACGAGGATCCGGGTTGGCGGGAGGCGCGCCGACGTCGCTGGCCGCCACCCACTCGGACAGGCTCCGACGCAGGCGATCGGTCTGGGCCGCGAGGTCGGTCACCGCGCCGGTGGCGGTGAACTCGCTCGGGCGGTCCCGTGGGACGACCACACCGAGGTTGGTCGTGGAGGCCCAGGCCGCACACATCCCGAGGCAGTGGGTGAGGATCGCGAAGGGGCTGTTGGCGCCGGGCAGGTCTGGCCGCTGGTTGGCGAGGTCGTCGCCGAGGTCGACGACGATGTCGCGCATCGCCACGAGCGCCTCGTCGCAGAACCTCAGGAAGGTGTCCTTGTCGATCACGGCTGGCCCGTCTCGAGGAGCCGTCGAAAACCTGCCTCGTCGAGGATCGGCCGACCCAGCTCGCGCGCCTTGTCCTCCTTGGTCCCGGCGTTCTCCCCCACGACGACGTAGTCGGTCTTCTTGGACACCGACCCCGACGCCTTGCCGCCACGCGACAGGATCGCCTCCTTGGCAGAGTCGCGCGAGAAGCCCTCGAGGGACCCGGTGACAACGATGGTCAGGCCGGCGAGGGTCTGCTCGACGGACTCGTCGCGCTCGTCCGCCATCACCACCCCGTCGGCCTGCCACTGCTCCACGATCTGGTCGTGCCAGTCGACGGAGAACCACGCGGCCACGGCCTCTGCGATGACGCCTCCGACCCCCTCGACGCCCGCCAGGTCCTCGGGACGCTCCTTCGCCGCCGTGCGTAGGGCGTCCATCGTGGCGAAGTGCTGGGCCAGCGCCCTCGCTGCCGTCGGCCCGACGTGACGGATCGACAGGGCGACGATGACCCGCCAGAGGGGTTGCTGCTTGGCCTGCTCGAGGTTCTCCGAGAGCCGGATCCCGTTGGCGGACAGCACCTTTCCATCGACGACGGAATCCACCGGGTCGGACTTCTTGGCGGCCCGGGTGAACAGCGGCACCGTTGCCAGTCGTGCGCGCCCGGCCTCACCGGCCAACCCGAAGAGGCCACTCTCGTCCTCGAGCACGCCTGACTCGAGCAGGGCGACGGAACCCTCCCAGCCCAGGGCCTCGATGTCGAACGCTCCGCGCCCTGCCAGCCCGGCCAGCCGTTCCCGCAGCTGGGAGGGACAGGTGCGGGAGTTGGGACAGCGAATGTCCTTGTCCCCCTCCTTCTCCGGCGCCAGGGGCGTCCCGCAGGAGGGGCACTCGGTGGGCATGACGAACTCACGTTCGGTGCCGTCACGCAGGTCGACCACTGGTCCGAGGATCTCGGGGATCACGTCACCGGCCTTGCGCAGCACCACGGTGTCGCCGATCAGCACGCCCTTGCGGCGCACCTCGTCGCCGTTGTGCAGGGTGGCCCGCTCGACCGTCGAGCCCGCCACCACGACCGGCTCCATCACGCCGAACGGCGTCACGCGCCCCGTGCGGCCGACGTTGACGAGGATGTCGAGGAGCTTGGTGTTGACCTCCTCGGGTGGGTACTTGAACGCGATCGCCCAGCGCGGCGCCCGCGAGGTGGAGCCGAGCTGGCGCTGCAACGAGATCTCGTCGACCTTGATGACGATGCCGTCCAGCTCGTGCTCCACGCTGTGCCGCTCCGCGCCGTACTGGTCGATGAACTGCTGGACCCCGTCGATCGAGTCGAGCACGCGGTAGTGCGTCGAGATCGGCAGCCCCCACTCGCGGAACAGGTCGTAGGCCTGTGACTGCCGGGTCAGCTCGAAGCCCTCACGAAGGCCGATGCCGTGCACCAGCATGCGCAGGCCACGACTGGCGGTGACGCGCGGGTCCTTCTGCCGCAACGAACCCGCCGCGGTGTTGCGCGGGTTGGCATAGGGCGCCTTGCCCGCCTCGACGAGGCTCGCGTTGAGGTCACCGAACGCCTCCACAGGGAAGTAGACCTCGCCCCGGATCTCGACCCGCGCCGGGTGGTTGGACCCGGCCAGCTGGTGCGGGATGCCCTGGATGGTCTTGACGTTGTTGGTCACGTCCTCGCCCGTGCGCCCGTCGCCCCTGGTGAGGGCGCGCACGAGGCGACCCCTCTCATAGAGCAGGTTGACGGCCAGCCCGTCGATCTTCAGCTCGCACAGATAGTGGTATGCCGCGGACCCGGCATCGCGCGCGACCCTCGCCGCCCAGGCGGCGAGCTCCTCGGGCGAGAAGCAGTTGTCGAGGCTGAGCATCCGCTCGAGGTGGTCCACCGCGGTGAAGTCGGTCGAGAAGACGGCGCCGCCGACCTGCTGGGTCGGGCTCTCGGGCGTGCGCAGCTCGGGGAACTCCTCCTCCAGCTCGCCCAGCCGGCGGATCAGCCGGTCGTAGTCACCGTCGCTGATCGTCGGCGCATCCCTCACGTGGTAGGCGAACTGGGCCGCCGTTGCCTGCTCGGCCAGCTCGGCCCACTCGTGGCGAGCGGCGTCCGTGGCGTGCTCCAGCGCAGACCCAGGGGCAGCCGTCGAGTCGTTCTCAGTCACGCTGCCCATCCTGCCGTACGCCTCCGACACCTGTGCCGCCGACGGAGGCAGGGCCGGGCACACGGCATACCGGAATCCGTAGCCAAAGGACCCGCTCTCGGCGAGGATGGCTGGAACCGGACCCCCCACCGCCCGAGGAGCCTGCGACATGACCAATCTCGCCACCAACCTGGTCGCCACCGCTCAGGAACGGCCGGACCAGCCGGCCATCAAGTTCATGGGCAACGACATCACCTATGCCCAGATCCACGGCATGGCGGCGAAGGTGGCGGGGTCGCTGCGCGCCGCGGGGGTCGAGCCGGGTGACCGGGTGGCGATCATCCTCCCGAACGTGCCGGCGTTCCCGGTCGTGTTCTTCGGCTCGCTCCTGGGCGGGGCGATCGTCGTGCCGATGAACCCGCTGCTCAAGTCGGGCGAGATCGACTTCTTCTTCACCAACTCCGGCGCCAAGGTCGCGTTCGTGTGGCCCGACTTCGTCGCCGAGGCCACCGAGGGTGCCAAGAACTCCGGCACGCGGATCATCCCCTGTGGACCGATGGGGCCGGCCGAGGGAGCCCTCGAAGGAGGCGACCCGATCGCCGAGCCGGTCGACCGGGACGACGAGGACACCGCGATCGTGCTCTACACCTCCGGCACGACCGGGCGCCCCAAGGGTGCCGAGCTCACCCACCGGAACATCCACCTCAACGCCCACCGCAGTGCCGTCGAGATCCAGGCGACCACGCCCGACGACGTGGTGATGGGCTGCCTGCCGCTGTTCCACGTGTTCGGGCTCGTCGTCGGGCTCAACGCCGCGGTCATCGCCGGCGCGGCGCTGGCGCTCATCCCCCGGTTCGACCCGGCCGAGGCGATCAAGGTGATCGGCAACGAGAAGGTCACCATCTTCATGGGCGTCCCCACCATGTATGCCGCGATCCTCAACCACCCCGACTCCGACGCCCTCGACGCGACCTCGCTGCGCACCTGCTGCTCGGGCGGGTCCGCGATGCCCTTGGAGGTCATGAAGGCGTTCGAGGAGAAGTTCGGCTGCATGATCCTCGAGGGCTACGGCCTGTCCGAGACCTCACCGGTGGCGTCCTTCAACATGCCGACGCGAGAGCGCAAACCCGGCACCATCGGCGTCGCGATCCCCGGCTGCGAGATGAAGCTGATCGATCTGGAGGGCAACGACGTCCCGGCCGGTGAGGGCGTCGGCGAGATCGCGATCCGCGGTGACAACGTGATGAAGGGCTACTGGCAGAACCCCGAAGCCACCGCCGAGGCCATCCCTGACGGCTGGTTCCGCACCGGCGACCTGGCCACCGTGGACGATGAGGGCTACTACACGATCGTCGACCGCAAGAAGGACATGATCCTGCGCGGGGGCATGAACGTGTACCCGCGTGAGGTCGAAGAGGTGCTCTACACCCACCCCGACGTGCTCGAGGCCGCCGTGGTGGCGGTGCCGGACGAGCTGCTCGGGGAGGACGTTGGCGCTGCCGTCGCGCTGCGTCCGGGTGCCACGGCGACGCTGGAGGACGTGCAGACCTTCGTCAAGGAACGGATCGCCGCCTACAAGTACCCGCGCCACATCTGGGCCGTTCCCGAGCTGCCCAAGGGCCCCACAGGCAAGATCCTGCGCCGCGAGGTGCACAAGCCGGCCGACGCTGACGCCTGACGCGCGCGCGTTCGCGAGTTTGAAGGATCCGCAGGGTCAGGACGCGGCGGATCCTTCAAACTCGGCGTCGACCTGGTCAGGGCGTGGCGCGGCGCCGGGCCGGAAGGCCGATCACCACGGCTGACACCAGCACGATCGCGGCGCCCAGCAGCTGAGGCCAGGCCAGGTGCTCGCCGAGGACGACGACGCCCAGCAGGACCGACACGACCGGGATGAGGTAGGTGACGGTGGTGCTGACCGTGGCACCCGCGCCACGCACCACGTCGAACTGCAGCATGTAGGCCAGCCCGGTCCCCACGACGCCCAGCACCAGGACGCAGAGCAGCGGCAGGAGCACGCCCCCGCTCTCGAGGTTGACGTGCCCGGCCCACGGCGCGGCATAGGCGTCGCGGTTGAGCAGCCACCACACGAGCAGGACCGGCACCATCAGGACGGACCCCACCAGCAGCAGCGCCGTGGGCATGGAGAGCCCACCCAGGTCTGCGCCGCCCAGGAAACGCCGGTTGTAGGTCCAGCCCAGGCCGTAGGACGCGCCGGCCACGAGAGTCATGCCGAATCCGAGCAGGTCGGGTCGGCCGGCGGACTCCCACGGCTGCATGATCACGATGACCCCGGCGAACCCGATGACCACGGCCGCCAGCTTGCGCGGTGACAGGCGGTCACTCGGAAGCAGGGCCAGCGCGAAGAAGACGGCGGCCAACGGCGTGGTGGCGTTGCCGATCCCGGCCAGTGCGGAGGAGACCCGCACCTCTCCGGCGGCGAACAGGCTGAACGGCAGCGCGGTGAGGAAGACTCCCGACACGGCGAGGTGGCCCCAGGTGCGGCGCGCGCGGGGCAGGCGACCACCCGTGATGGCCAACAGGGTCAGCAGCGTCGCGGTGCCGGCGAAGATGCGCAGCCCGGAGATCTGCAGCGGGGCCATGGTGCGCAGCCCGACCTTCATCAGCAGGAAGCTGGATCCCCAGATGAAGGCGAGCAGGACGTACTTGGCCTGCCAGGGCACGCGGGTCACCCGGGTCGGGGTGACGGTGGGGGTGGTGGCGACACTGCTGCTCATTGGTGCGTCAACTCTCGGCTCGTTCCGACCATTCCGCGGCCACGGCGACCGCTGCGCGTTGAACGCGCCAGGCCCCCTCTGGTGTGAGTCCGGGCAACCCGCAGGCCGGGCTGGCAGTGAGGTCGCCCAGGGACTTCGTCGGCATGCCAGCGTCGTGCCAGCCCCGGCTGACGACGTCGGCGGCCCGGCGGACGGTGCCGCTGGCATCGGTGGGCAGGCACCCGGCATACAGGGCGACGCCGTCCTCGACGGTGGCGGCGATCGACTCCCAGCGCTGGGGGGTGAGGGCGGTGACGTCGAGGGCGACGGCGCCGACCCCGGTGGCCCGGAGCAGCGGCAGGGGTATGCCGGGGTCGCAGCAGTGCACGACCGTCGCCGCCGCCTCGATGGCGGGGTGGTCGGTCGCGGCGGCGAGCACGTCGCGCAGGCCGTTCATCGCCGCGAGTGGGTCGACGGGGCGCAGGTGGCCGTAGCCGGATGCGGTGGGCAGGTGGCCCGCGAGGACGGCGGGCAGGGACGGCTCGTCCAGCTGGAGCACGAGCGAGGCGCCCGGGACGAGGCGGGCGACGTCGGCGAGGTGGACCCGCAGCCCCTCGGCCAGCGAGCCGACGAGGTCGCGCAGCGCGCCGGGGTCGGCCAGCGCCTTCTCACCGCGCTGGAGCTCGATGCCGGCCGCGAGCGTCCACGGGCCGGTGCACTGGACCTTGAGGTCGCCCTGGTAGCCGTCGAACGCCTCGGCGAGCTCGTCGAGGTCCTGGCGCAGCAGGGCCGCCGTGCGCTGGGCGTCGTGCCCGCCACGCTCGACGAACCGCCAGCCACTGGGCTGGAGGTCCACGTGCAGGTCGACCAGCAGTCCGGCGGCGCGACCGATCATGTCCGCGCCGGGACCGCGGGCGGGCAGCTCGGGAAGGTAGGGCAGGTGGCCATCGCCCAGGATGTCGCGGACACCCTTGAGCGCCTCGCGGATGTCGGTGCCCGGGAGAGATCCGATGCCAGTTGCGCGAGCCACGCCCCGAGACTAGTCAGCCCTGCCGACAGTCCTTCAGTCCGGGAGCTCGCTCGGCAGGACCACCGCGTCCACCAGCGCGCCGTTGCGGATGACGGTGACTTCCATCCGCTGCCCGATCGCGTCGGTGAAGAGGCGCTTCTGCAACGACTGGGCATCGCCGAGCGGGGCGCCGTCGATCGCCAGGACCAGGTCGCCTGCGAGCAAGCCGCTCTTCGCTGCCGGGCTCTTCTCGACGACCTCGACGACTCGGAGCGCGCCGCGCTGCCCGTACCGCTCGGCCTGGGTGGGCGTCAGCCGTGCAGGGGTGCTCACGAGACCGAGGTACGCGCGCCGAACCCGACCGTCGTGCATCAGCGCGTAGATGATCCGATGCGTCGTGGCATTGATGGGAACCGCCATGCCGAGACCTATTCCTGCGACGGCCGTGTTGATCCCGACGACACGACCCCGGCTGTCGGCGAGCGCCCCGCCGGAGTTGCCGGGGTTGAGCGCCGCGTCGGTCTGGATGACGTCCTCGATCAGCCGCGCGGTCGTCCGGGTCCGCACCGGCATACTGCGGCCGAGGGCGCTCACCACGCCCGCCGTCACGGTGCCCGAGAGGCCCAGCGGGTTGCCGACGGCCACCACCAGCGAGCCGACGAGGAGCGAGCTCGCGTCGCCGAACTCAGGCGGGGCAGGTACCGCACGATCCGCGCGGATGACCGCAATGTCGGAGAGAGGGTCACGGCCCACGACCTCGAAGTGGGCGACCGTGCCGTCGGCGAACTCCGCCGTGCCTCCGCCGGCGTCGCCGACGACGTGGGCATTGGTGACGAGGTGGGACTCGCCGGTCAGCACCACGGCCGACCCCGCGGACTCACCGCGGCGCGACTGGATCCGCAGCGCGGCGACCTTCGGCGTCAGCTGGGCCGCAACGGAGGTGACAATCGCTGAGTAGGCGTCCAGCGCGGCCGACTCTGCCGCTGGGTCAGTGGTCATGCCAGTGACAACGAGCGGTGGCCACGGAGGGATTCCTGGGTTCACCGACGGCGAACGGCGCAGATGTTCTGGGCAGTCTCGGCACTGGCTGAGACTGCGGTCACCCGTGCTGTTACCCGGCTGATACCGGGCCAGCACCAGCCTGGAACCACCTCGTGTCACAACGGTCTGACCACGGGAGGTCCGGCACTCAGGTCGACCGCCCTCGACCCTCGAAGGAACCGATCATGTTCACCACTCGCCGCACCATCACCACCACGATCGCCCTGGCCAGCCTCCTCGTCCTGGGCGCCGGAGCCCTCCCCGCCACCGCCCGCCAGGACGCCGGCCCGGTCGTCGTTCACCCGACCACCGACGACCGCCACTGCACGCTCGCCCGCGTGGGGACCCAGTTCGTCAAGTGCGACAACCTCACCGGCAACGGCGTGTCGGCCCCGGGCTGGATCCCTCGCGGCTGAGCATCCCTTTCGAAGATCTGCCGGATCACTCTTGCCGGGGCGCGGACGTGGGAGCAGTGTTAGCCGTGACGGTAGCGCCGTCGGGGCGCCGCCCCGAGCAGAGGAGTTTCGTCGTGTATGCACGCACCACCACCGTCCAGGCAGACCCCTCCAAGATCGACGACGGGATCGCCAATGTCCGTGACGAGGTCACGCCGGCGATCACCGCGATGGATGGATGTGTCGGGATGTCGATGCTCGTCGACCGCGCGTCCGGCCGCTGCATCGCCACGTCGTCGTGGGAGTCAGAAACTGCGCTGCGCGACAGCGCAGACAAGGTTCTTCCCCTCCGGGATGCAGCAGAGCTGGCCCTGGGCGCCAGCACCAGCACCGTGGACACGTGGGAGGTCGCAGTCGTCCACCGCGACCACGCCATGCCGGACGGCGCCTGCGCTCGGATCACCTGGCTGAGCGGGATGGCCGACCATGCCGAACGTGCCTCCGACGTCTTCCGGATGGCCGTCCTCCCCAGGGTTCAGGAGCTCGACGGCTTCTGCAGCGCCAGTCTGCTCATCAGCCGCGAGACCGGCCGAGCCGTCGGCACCGTCACCTTCGAGCGGCGCGAGCAGCTCGAGGCCAGCCGCGATGCCGCTGCCAGCATTCGCGAAGCAGCCAGCAGGGACATCGGGGCGACCGTCGACGACGTGATGGAGATGGAGGTAGCGCTCGCTCATCTCCACCTCCCTGAGATGGTGTGACAGCAGGGCGTCAGGCACAGTCTGCCGGGGTGGTCCGCGCTCGCCCCCGGACCATCCCGCGCTTCCGCACGTTCCCAGCGTCAGGTCGCGTCGTACTGCGCGATCAGCCGCTTCGGAGCAGCGCAGCGCCAGGCGTCCTCGATGATCTCCTCGACGTGCGGCCAGTCGATGTCGTCGATGTCGAGGTAGACCCCGACCCACCCGCGGTGACCCATGTACGGCGGCCGGAAGTAGCGCACCGGCTCCGCTGCGACCAAGGCGGACTGCACCCCTTCGGGGGCAGCCGTCCAGATGGCGGTGCGGTCGTCGTGGTGCTCCTGCGCAGCCATCACGAACGTCTTCCTCCCGCCGGCGAACCAGCAGGGCTCGCCGTGCGACTCCCGCTGCTCCGTCTCCGGGAACGCCAGACACAGCGACCGGACCCGCGCGAGCGGTGACCCGTCCCGGATCTCGCCACGCGGCCTACGGTCAGCCGTCGCGCTCCTCGGGGCTCCGGGCCTCGCTCCTTCGTCGCTCGTGTCCTCGCCCGGTCGTCGCCGCTCCACTATCTCTCGAGCCAGGTGGACGCGATCGTCGCCGAGCCGACCACGCGCGTCCCTTCATAGAGGACCACGGACTGGCCGGGTGCAACCCCGCGGAGCCGGCCGGACAGGCGCACCTCCACGTCGTCGCCGGCCGCCCAGGCCTGAGCCGGCACCTCCTCGCCGTGCGCGCGCACTTGGGCGCCCACTTCGACGACGCCCTCGGGCGGCGGACCGCACCACCGGGCGTGGTCACCGCGAATCGCGTTGACCCCCAACAGGTCTGACGTGCCAATCATGACCCGGTTGGCGGCCGCGTCCACCGACACGACGTAGCGCGGGTCGCCGTCCATGACCGAGCGGTCGAGTCCCAGCCCCCGTCGCTGACCGACGGTGTAGGCGTAGGCGCCCTGGTGCGCGCCGACGACCTCACCGGACTCAGCGTCGACGATCTCGCCGGGCTGCTCCCCCAGCCGAGACGTGAGCCAGCCGCGGGTGTCGCCGTCGGCGATGAAGCAGATGTCGTGGGAGTCGGGCTTGCTCGCTACGTAGAAGCCGCGCTCCTTGGCCTCGGCGCGGATCTCGGGCTTGGCGGTGTCACCCAGGGGGAAGAACGCCCGATCCAGCTGGTCGGCATCGAGCACCCCCAGCACGTAGGACTGGTCCTTGGCCATGTCGACGGCACGGTGCAGCTCTCGGCCGCCGTCGTCGCGCTCGACGACCTGGGCATAGTGACCGGTCGCCACCGCGTCAAACCCCAGCGCGACCGCCTTGTCGAGCAGGGCTGAGAACTTGATCTTCTCGTTGCAGCGCAGGCAGGGGTTGGGAGTGCGTCCGGCGGAGTACTCCGCGACGAAGTCCTCCATCACGTCGCGCTTGAACCGCTCGGCCATGTCCCAGACGTAGAAAGGGATTCCGAGCACGTCGGCCACGCGGCGAGCATCCCCGGCGTCCTCGATCGTGCAGCAGCCACGCGCCGACTCGCGCAGCGTCGCGGCGCTCTGCGACAGGGCGAGGTGCACACCGACGACCTCGTGCCCAGCATCGAGCATTCGTCCGGCAGCGACCGCGGAGTCGACTCCGCCAGACATCGCGGCGACGACCCGCATCAGTCGGTCCACCCGCTGGCCCGCCGGGCACGGTCGATCGCTGCGGGCAGTGCCGCCAGCACGGCGTCGACGTCGGCATCGGTGGACGTGTGGCCGAACGTCAGGCGCAGCGCGCCCCGCGCGGACTCCTCAGGGATCCCCATCGCGAGCAGCACGTGCGACGGCTGCGGCACGCCCGCCTGGCACGCCGAACCGGTCGAGCACTCGACGCCCGCGGCGTCGAGGAGATAGAGCAGCGAGTCGCCTTCGCAGCCGGGCACGAGCAGGTGCGCGTTGCCGGGCAGCCGGTGTATGCCGTCGCCGGCCTCCCACGCGCCCGTCGCCGTGATGTCGTAGCCGAGGTCCATCGCCGAACGGATCAGCCTGTCCCGCATTGCCATCAGCCGAGGCGCCTCCACCGAGATGGTGGCGACGGATTCCTCCATGGCGACAGCGAACGAACGGATCGCGGGGACGTCGAGGGTCCCGCTGCGGATCTGCCGCTCCTGTCCCCCACCGAAGCTCTGGGGCACGACCACAGCGTCGCGTCGCACGAGCAGCGCACCGACGCCCAGCGGCCCGCCCACCTTGTGGCCGGTCACCGTCATCAGGTCGGCTCCGGACTCGGCGAAGTCCACAGGGAGGTGTCCGGCGGCCTGCACCGCGTCGGTGTGGAACGGCACCCCGAACTCATGGGCGAGCGCCGCGAGCGCCGCGACGGGCTGCACGGTCCCGACCTCGTTGTTGGCCCACATGACGGTGACCAGGGCCACCGAGTCGGGGTCCTCCTCGATCGCGGCACGCACCGCGTCGGTCGTGATGAAGCCGAGCGCGTCCGGCTCCACCCAGGTGACCTTGGCCCCCTCCAACGCGACCAGGTGCTCGACGCAGTCGAGGACGGCGTGGTGCTCGATCGCGCTGCAGACGATGCGCACGCGGCCCGGGTCTGCCTCGCGCCGTGCCTCGAACGTGCCGGCGACGGCCAGGTTGTCCGACTCAGTGCCCCCGGAGGTGAAGACCACCTCGGACGGCCGCGCGCCGAGGGCCTTGGCCAACCGCTCGCGCGACTCCTCGACGACCCGACGGGCCATCCGGCCAGAGGTGTGCAGCGAGGACGCGTTGCCGGTGGTGGCCAGCTGGTCGGCCATCGCCGCGATGGCCGATGGGAGCATCGGCGTGGTGGCGGCATGGTCGAGGTAGGCGGTCACCGGCAAAAGTTTACGCGTCAACCGCTCAACCTTCGGTCGGAGTGTGGCGTTGGGTACGTCAGCGGGCGACGAGCCACCGCCGCTGCCGAGCTCGGGACTACCGTCAGGGCTCGGGACGGTCTGTTGGAAGGGGGCAGGGTGCAGCACCGCGAGGTGGCCGCGTTCGAGCAGTTCGCGGAGCGGGTCATGCCCCGACTCCTGCGGACGGCCTGGCTCCTGACCGGAGACCCGACCCGTGCGGAGGACGCCGTCCAGGAGTCCCTCGTCCGGCTGTTCGGGGTGTGGCCAAGGGTCCGTCACGACGAGCCCGAGGCCTACTGCCACCGCATCCTACGCAACCTCGTGGTCAGCACGTGGCGCAAGGATCGCCGGCTCGTCCTCGTGGACCAGGTCCGCGACGATGCCGACGGCGGCCGCGCCACCCACGACGGGCGCCGCGCCACCGACGACGCCGGCACACGACTCGACCTGGTGCGTGCCCTGCAGGAGCTGCCTGCCCGCGAGCGCGAGGTCGTGGTCCTGCGGCACTACGCAGACTTGTCCGAGCGTGCGGTTGCCGAGCTGCTCGGAGTCAGCGTCGGCACCGTGAAGTCATCGTCCTCCCGCGGGCTCGAGCGCCTGCGCAGCCTCATCTCCGACAAGGGGGAAGCCCATGTCCAGTGACCTCGACCTCATCGAGCGCCTCCGCACCGACCCCGCCCCCTCGATGCACGTCTCCCTCTCGGACGTCATGACCGAGGGCCGGCGCCGCCACACCCGGCGGACCGCCCGCTGGCTTGCTGCCGGTGCTGCAGCGGCCGTCGCCGCGGCCCTGGTGGTGGCCGTTGCCGTCCAGCTGTCCGGTCCGGCACGCACGGCGCCACCCGCCGGGACCCCCAGCGGCGTCTCTGCCGGCAGTTACGTCTGGCAGCCCGCGCAGCCCGGGCTCTCCGGGGCGGCCACCATCGTGGCGGCCGGGGGTTCCTACGCCCTGCGGGTGGACGGAGGCGTGATGACCGTCAAGGTCACCCGCGACGGCGCCAGCGCCGCACCCCTCAGCGCCGCGCTGCTCAGCACCGGGGCGGCGTGGCGGGCGGTCGACGGCACCTCGGGACAGCGCGTCCTCGTCGGGGTCGTCCCCGGCAAGGCCGACGACGTCGTCTACCAGCCCGGTCTGGCCGCGTCGATGGCCGAGCACACCGTGGTGACTCGGGCTGCCGGTGACTTCACGGCATACGTCATCGCCTTTGCCGTGCCGCAGAGCGTGACCACGATCGCCAGGGACGTGGGCTGGCTGACCACCAACGCGGGGATGCCCACCTGGGCCCTTGGCGATGGCGGGGGCAGCGCGGGTCTGGCGCTGGACCTGGATGGCGAGGTCCCTTCGCTGCTGCCGCCCTACGACGTGACCGTCACCGGACCGCCGTCGACGACCACGCCGCCGAGGAAGGCCGTGGAGCTGAGCATCTCCGTGGGCGAGGTTCGGATTGGAGCGCCCCTCACGGCGAGCGTCGACGGAGGTGCCGTCGTCGTGGGGTCCGGGGGGCTCCAGACCCAGCTCGTCGGTGCCGACCCCGAGTCCGCCTTCGGCTACGACACGATCGCCCTGGCCGACGGCCGGTCGCTGGTGTGGGGAGTACTCCCCCAGGGGATCAAGTCGGTGCGGCCGACGGTGGACGGCGGGGTGCGGGTGGGCGTCCCCGTGCTCGCCAACCTTGTGGTCCTGCCCTACACCGCGTTCGCCGTGCTCGTCGAGGGCACGCCGGAGCACGTGGTGGGCCTCAAGGCGGAGTTCGCCGGCCGCCCCGGTGGCATCAGCGTGACCCGGTAGCGCGGGGCGCGACTTTCCTGACCGTCCCTTTACCTACGGGGCGTAACCGCACCCGACTCCCCTCGTTGGACACGGCATACCGACCATCGTCGTTGCTGGTCCACGAAGGGAACTACATGCACACCCTGAACAGAACCCGGGCAGTCGTCGCGACAGCCGCCACGGCCGCCCTGGCCGCCATGGCCCTCGCCACGCCCGCTTCGGCAGGCCTGCTGTCCTCAGGTCAGCCGCACCAAAACACGTCCCTCGCTCCGGTCCAGCCCTGGCTGGCTTCCCAGCTGGGCGTGCTCAAGGCCGCCACCCCCACCACCGTCCTCGTGCACGGCACCGACACCGCGGCCGCGACCCAGGCCGTGCAGGCCGCTGGTCTGCGCAAGGTGACGACGTTCGACAAGATCGGCGTCGTCGTGGCCACGGGACTGCCCGCTCAGGTGCAGGCGGTTCGTTCGCAGCCGGGCGTCACCTACGTCGAGGGCAACCAGCCCATCGAGATGCTGCTGTCGACCTCCAACAAGGCCACCCGCGGCGACGAGGCGCGGAACACCCTCACGGGCGCCAACGGGACCGCGCTCGACGGCAAGGGCGTCTCCGTCGCCGTCATCGACTCCGGTGTCGACCCGACGCACCCGTTCCTGAAGAACCCCGACGGCACCTCCGCCGTCGTCAAGAACCTCAAGATGGTCTGTGAGCCCCTGACCGAGAGCACCTGCGCCCCGGTCGACGCCGGCTCGGCCAACACCGACCTGCTGTCCGGTGGCGGGCACGGCATGCACGTCAACGGGATCGTCGCCGGTCGCGACGTCACGCTGTCGGATGGCACGAAGATGCACGGTGCCGCCCCCGGCTCGAGCCTGGTCAGCATCAGCACCGGTGCCGTCCTGTTCATCATCGGCGCCGATGCTGCCCTCAACTGGGTGCTCGAGAACCACAACGCCCCCTGTGGCGCGGGCGTCCCGGCCAGCACCTGCCCGCCGATCAAGGTGACGTCGAACTCCTACGGCCCCAGTGGTGGTGGCGCGTTCGACCCGAACTCGGCCACGGCCAAGATCCAGCGCGCCCTGGTCAAGGAGGGCGTGGTGAGCGTCTGGGCCAACGGCAACGACGGTGGCGACGGGTCGGAGGACCTGTCCAACCCGCCCGGCAAGGACCCAACCCCCGGCATCCTCTCGGTGGCCTCGTTCTTCGACCAGAACACCGGCACCCGCGACGGCACCGTGTCGGACTTCTCCAGCCGCGGCAAGGCCGGCGACAAGTCGACCTACCCGGACATCTCGGCTCCGGGTGAGGACATCACCAGCTCGTGCCGCGTCTACCTGCCGATCTGCTCCTCGGGGCTCGACCCCCAGGACGGCGGCGACTACAACACGATCAGCGGCACCTCGATGGCCACCCCGCACATCTCGGGCATCGTCGCGCAGCTGTTCCAGGCCAACCCGAACGCCACCCCGGCGCAGATCGAGGCGGCCTTGGAGAGCACGGCGTACAAGTACACCAACGGTGCCTCCTACGAAGCCGGCACCAACGGCACGACGAGCTTCGACAAGGGCCACGGCCTGGTCGACGTCGTCGCCGCCGCCAACGCCATCCGCTAGCAGCCAGCGGAGGGTGCGAAGTTCCCGGGCCCTGTGAGGGGGACCCGGGAACTTCGTCCGGTACCTGCGTGCGCACGGCGCAGACCGGGGGAACGCCTCGGACCACCCCCTGTGGTCCGGGGCGTTCTCGGTGTGCCGGTGCGAAACGGCATACCAAGACCGACCTGTGCACAGAGGCGCGGTATGCCGCGTGCCCGGCGCACGCCGAAGGCCCCCGACCAGCGKGGTCGGGGGCCTTCGGTGCAGTACTGGTGATCAGCGCGCTGGCTCAGCGCGGTCGCTCCGCGCGCTGGTGATCAGCCCTTCGAGGCCTCAGCCCTTGGAGGCATTGACGGCCTCGGTGGCCTGCGGGAGGACCGTGAACAGGTCACCCACGACCCCGAAGTCGACGAGCTCGAAGATGGGGGCTTCCTCGTCCTTGTTGATCGCGATGATCGTCTTGGACGTCTGCATGCCCGCGCGGTGCTGGATGGCCCCGGAGATGCCACACGCGACGTACAGCTGCGGCGACACCTGCTTGCCGGTCTGGCCGACCTGCGAGGTGTGCGGGTACCAGCCTGCGTCGACGGCGGCGCGCGAGGCGCCGACCGCGGCACCGAGGGAGTCCGCGAACGTCTCGACGGGCGAGAAGTCGCCGCCCGTGCCGCGACCACCGGAGACCACGATCGCTGCCTCGGTCAGCTCAGGGCGGCCAGTGGCCTCCTTGGGCTTGGACTCGGTGACCTTGGCGCCCTTGGCAGCCTCGGAGATGGTCGGCTCGAACACCTCGTCGGCGGCCGCGCCGGCAGCCTCCTCGGGAGCGGCCGAGTTGGGCTTGACCGTGATGATCGGGGTGCCCTTGGTGATGGTCGACTTCACGCTGTAGGAACCCGCGAAGACGGACTGGGTGGTGGACACGCCACCGCCGTCGCCAGCCTGCACGTCGACGGCGTCGGTGATCAGGCCGGAGTCGGTCTTGATCGCCAGCCGGGCCGCGATCTCCTTGCCGGCCGAGTTGCTCGGGATGAGCACGGCGGCGGCGGAGGTCTTCTCGACGAGCTGGGCGAGCAGCTCGGCCTGGGGGGCGACGAGGTAGTCGGTGACGTCGGTGTTCTCGACGCGGTAGACCTTCTCCGCGCCGTACTTGGCCAGCGTCTCCTTCGCGGCGTCGAACCCGGGGCCGACGAAGACGGCGCTGGGCTCGCCGAGGCGGCGGGCGATGGTGAGCAGTTCTGAGGTGGTCTTGCGAACGGTGCCGTTCGCGTGGTCGACCAGGACGAGTACTTCAGCCATGAGTGGTGTTCCTCTTTCTGTTGGTCCTACGCAGCGGTTCCGGGCCGGATCAGATGAACTTCTGCGCGGACAGGAACTCCGCGAGCTTGGTGCCGCCGTCGCCTTCGTCGGTGACGATCTGGCCCTGCTCGCGCGGGGGGCGCTTGGTGAACGACTCGACCTTGGTCCAGGCGGCGTCGAGGCCGACCTGCGAGGCGTCGATGCCGAGGTCGGACAACGCCCACTCCTCGACCGGCTTCTTCTTCGCGGCCATGATCCCCTTGAACGAGGGGTAGCGCGGCTCGTTGATCTGGTCAGTGACCGACACGAGCGCGGGCAGCGTCGCGACGATGGTCTCCGAGGCGGCGTCGCCGTCGCGGCGGATCGTCACCGTGGAGCCGTCCACGGACAGCTCGGACGCGAACGTCACCTGCGGCAGGCCGAGGCGCTCGGCGAGCATCGCGGGGACGACGCTCATCGTGCCGTCGGTCGAGGCCATGCCGGTGATGACGAGGTCGGGGCTGCCGGTCTTCTTGATGGCCTCGGCGAGGACGAGCGAGGTCGCCACGGCGTCAGAGCCGTGGATCGCGTCGTCCTTGACGTGGACGGCCTTGTGGGCCCCCATCTGCAGCGCCTTCTTCAGCGCGTCGGCGGCCTGGTCGGGGCCGACGGTGACGACAGTCACTTCGCCTTCTCCGGCCTCCACGAGCTTGAGGGCCTCCTCGACGGCGTACTCGTCGAGCTCGGACAGCAGACCGTCAACGCCCACTCGGTCGGTGGTGTTGTCGGACTCGTTGAACGTGCGATCGGACTGTGCATCCGGCACGTACTTCACGCAGACGACGATGTTCATGAACTGATCGTCCCCTTCTTGGAATGGATACCGCTGGGATCGACATCGGGTATCGACAGTGAGTGTCGACAGTGAGTATCGAAAATGGGTCAGGTGCCATCCTTACAGCCCGTGCCCGGAATCGACATGTCAGCACCGCGTGACGCTCACCACGAGGCAACCCGTGCAAGTCGACGCACTGCTCGTCAGCAGGTGACGGCTCCCACACCACCCACCTGCCGCAAGTCATCGATGCGCCAAACCGGGCCGTCCGGGCCGGCGCTCCGCTAGCGTCGCCCGCGTGTCGGACATCCAGGTCGAGCGCTGGGAGCGCCGCACCAGCGCGCCCCTCCTCGTGGCGGCGGGGATCTTCCTCGTGGCCTACGCGTGGCCCATCCTCCAGCCCGACCTCTCCAGCACGGCCGCGCTCGCCTGCTCGCTGGTGTCGTGGACCGTGTGGGCGACCTTCGCGATCGACCTGCTCGTCCGCCTTGCTCTGGCCGAACGCCGCTGGCCGTTCCTCCGACGCAACTGGCTCGACGTCGCAACGCTGGCCGTCCCCATGCTCCGCCCCCTCAGGGCCCTGCGCGCCGTCGTGGCTCTCAACGTCCTGAGTCGTCGCGGCAAGGGATTCGTCCGGGGCAGAGTCGTTGCCTACGTGGTCGCCGCCGTCGGCATCGTTGGCCTCGTTGCTGCTTTGGCGATGCTCGATGCCGAACGCGCGAACTCCGACGCCAACATCAAGACGTTCGGCGATGCCCTCTGGTGGGCGGCTACCACGGTCACCACCGTCGGCTACGGCGACCAGGTCCCCACCACGACAGAGGGCCGACTGGTCGGGGTGGGGCTCATGGTCACCGGCATAGCGCTGCTCGGCGTCATCACCGCCGCGCTCGCGTCGTGGTTCGTGGAGAAGGTCGCCGAGGTCCAGGCCGCCGAGGAGCGCACGGAGGAAGAGGTGGCCGACCTCGTCGCCGAGGTCAGAAGCCTGCGACAGGACATCGCGCAGCTCCAGCGCGAACCGCACGAGGTGGACCGCGGTGAGCGCGGAGTCCACGACTTGCGATGAAGACTCGGTTTCTCGTCGCGACTCGGTGGTGCCGTACTCGTAGACAGGGTCAGCCGGCGGCGAGAGACTCAGTGCGGGTCGTCATTGCGACCAAGCCATGGGAGGGAGCGGGCCATGTGGTGGTTGTGGATCCTGATCATCGTCGCGGCAATCGTCGTGCTGGTCATCGTGCTGAACAGACGCGGCACCGGATCGGGCGACCCGAGCTACCGGCCGGACGACCCCCGATCGGGACAGGGACTCGGCGGCCCTCCCGGTCAGTGGGGCCCCGGGGACGGCGGAGGCGGCGCGTAGCCAGACACGGTGCGTCGCAGGAGGGGTCTTCAGGGTGAACACACCACTGGTGTCTCCGCAGGTCGAGCCCCACGGTCTCCCGCTGACTGGGGAACGCACCGGACCTGATACCTGGCACGAGAACTACTGGTTCCGTCGCCACGAGGCGGGGTATGCCGCCGTCCCCGGCCGGGTGCCCACCTCGCCTGCCGTCCTCCTCGACGCCGGCTGCGGTGAGGGGTATGCCGCCGGCCTCCTGCGCCCCTTCTGGCCGGATGTGCGCGTGGTCGGCGTCGACTACGACGCGGCGACCACGGTCCATGCCGCGCGGACCCACGGGGGTGAGCGGGCGGCCTACCTGAGGGGTGCGCTCACGGCGCTGCCGTTGGTGACAGGCACGGCGGACGTGACGGTCTCGCTCCAGGTGCTGGAGCACATCTGGACGCCGGGCGACTACGTGCGCGAGCTGGCCAGGGTGACGCGACCGGGCGGCGTGGTGGTGCTGTCGACCCCGAACCGGCTGACCTTCTCCCCCGGCCTCGGGCGACGGGACAAGCCCTCGAACCTCTATCACTGCCGCGAGTACGACGCCGAGGAGCTCGCGGGCGAACTGGGTCGATGGCTGCCCGGGCTCGAGGTGACGGTGACGGGTCTGCGCCATGGTGAGCGGTTGCTCGACTGGGAGGCCACGCACGGCTCGCTGGTCTCAGCTCAACAGGAGCAGTCACCCGAGGGCTGGGACGGCGGCTTGCGCGAGATCGTCGACTCGGTGTCGGTGGACGACTTCGTCTTCGGCGCGCCTGACGACGACTGCCTCGACCTCTTCGGCATCGTGCGGCTTGCCTCGTAGGACACGCCGTCTTACGCTCTGTCCTATGGGCAGTATCACGTTCCGGAGCGACGAGACCATCGAGGTCGCCCTCGCGGACCTCGCCGAGGGCACCGACCGTTCCCAGGCGATCCGCGACGCGATCCTCGCGGCCTACCAACGCAAGCGCGACGAGCGCCTGCGCGAGCAGGCCCTGGCAGTCTCGACGGACGAGGCCGACGTGGCTGAGGCCCGCTCCGTCCTGCGTGACATGGAGTCGCTCCGTGCGTGGTGACGTCCACCGGCTCAAGAGCACGCGCGGACGCGGTAGCGAGCAGTCCGGTGTGCGCTTGGCGGTTGTCGTGCAGTCCGACGTGCTCCCCTTGTCCACCTGGCTGGTTGCTCCGACCTCGACGAGCGCGCGGCCGACCGACTTCCGCCCACCCATCACCGTGCTGGGACGGGAGACGCGGGTGCTCGTGGAACAGACCGCGGCCGTCGACCCGAACCGCCTTGGCGAACTCGTGGGGCACCTGACCCGCGAGGAGCTCGACCAGGTCGACCGAAGCCTGCGGCTGGTCCTCGCCTTGTAGGTCCCCGACGCGCCGTGGCCTCGCCCTGGTGCCAGCGCTATCCGTCGTCGACGGTCCGGCGGCCGGTCTTGAGCTGACCCCTGCGCTTCTTGCTCTCGATCCGGCGCCGCTGCGACCCCTTGGTGGGCCGCGTGGGTCGACGCGTCGGCGGCTCCGGTGCGGCAGCCTCGCGCAGCATCGTGACGAGCCGCTGGCGGGCGACGACGCGGTTCTGCCGCTGCGAGCGGTGCTCGGACGCGACCACGATCAGCCGGCCGCCCACGAGCTTGGGGGCGAGCCGGACCAGCAGCCGCTCGCGTGTCGCCTCGGGCAGCGCCGCCACGGCTCGGGAGGTGCTCGGGTCGAAGTCGAGCTCGACCCGGCTGTCGGTCGTGTTGACCCCCTGGCCGCCGGGGCCCGAGGAGCGCGAGAACCGCTCGACGAGCTCGCCGGCGTCGATGACCATGCCGTGGCGCAACCCTGGACCAGCGGGCACGGACAGAGCCGTGCCAGGTTGGGGTCGTCCCGCCAGAGGTGTCGTCACGAGGTCCACTCCACCACAGCGTGGACCCCTGTCGGTGGCGCGTCGTAACGTCGCAGCCATGAGTCCCGCCGAACTCGACCTGGCCCCGGCCCTGGTCGCGCGGGTCGGCGAGATCTGTCTGTCACTGCCCGAGTCCCACGAGCAGGACGCGTGGATCGGCGTGCGCTGGCGGATCAGGCAGCGGACCTTCGCCCACCTGGCGCGGGTCGACCCGGCCGGTCGCTCGGTGTTCGGGCGGGCCGCTGGCGCCACCCGACCGATCGACGTCATCACGTTCCGCTCCTCCGGTGACGAGCTCGAGGCACTCGTCGGCTCGGGCTTTCCGTTCTACAAGCCGGAGTGGAACCCCCAGGTCGTCGGGCTGGTCCTCACCACGGACGTCGACTGGACAGAGGTCACCGAGCTGCTGACCGAGAGCTACTGCCTGATGGCGCCACAACGGCTCGCGCGCCTCGTCGCCCGCCCGCAAGGCTGACCCGTCAGATCACCCTTCAGACCACCAGGTAGGCGACCTTCGCGGTGACGACGTAGTGCAGCGCCATCCCGGATCTCGCCACTGTGGAGGCCGTCGACGCGGGAAAGGGCTCGGACCGCTGGGTCCTGGTGGCGATGTACGGCGTGAGCATGATGTCGGGGCGCAGGTCGTACCGCTCGTCGCGCCCGGCGGCGTAGGGCTCCACCTCGAGCTCGAGGCCGCCCTCGCCCTTGAAGGCGCAGCTGTAGTGGCCACTGGGCAGGATCCCCGGCGAGGGGTTCGAGGTCTTTCGACGCGAGGGCCAGTACACCTCGGCGACCTCGCTGAGGGCGATCCGCCCGCGGTCGACAGTGCAGCCTGCGGCAAGGATTCGCTCATGCATCGCGAGGAGGGAGGGCTCGACCTCGTCGACCGTCTGCACTCCCGCGACGACCCTGGAGTGCGCGAGGTCGCACTCGTGGTCGTAGTCGTCGTGGCGTTTCCAGTTGTGCTGGCCCTCCGTGCACAGGTCGAACAACGCCGTCCCCACCGGTCGCGCTCCTGCCGTCACCTCGTCGAGCAGCACCTCAGCGGCTGAGTCGCCAGCCGCTCGGTCCCGGGTCGCCTCGTCGCCGTCGGGGTCGAACGACGCACCGCAGGCGGACAGCAGCACGCAGCTCACGAGGACCAGGGCGACTCGCGGGGCCACCCGCAGGGCCACCCGCAGGGGCGCGGCAGCTCGCGGCCGTCGGGTTGTCATCCGCACAGTGTGGAGGTGTCCGCGGGTCGTCGGCATGAGTATGCGCACCCACTGCGGCAGACTGGTGCCTTGTGACTTCCTCGGTCCCGGGCGCCTTCTGTCTCGTCCTGCACTCCCACCTTCCCTGGCTGCCCGGTCACGGCATCTGGCCGCTCGGCGAGGAGTGGCTCTTCCAGGCCTGGGCCGAGTCCTACGTCCCCCTGGTCGCCGAACTCGACGCTCTTGCGGCAGAGGGCCATCGCGACATCCTCACCCTGGGGGTCACCCCCGTGCTGGCCGCCCAGCTCGACCACGCACGCATGCGGCAGGACACCCAGACGTGGGTCGGGCTGTGGCAGCAGCGAGCCCGCGAGATGGGTTTCGACACCGATCCGCACCGTCGCGAGACAGCCGCTGTGGAGTATGCCGCTGCCAGCCGGGTCCAGGGTCTGCTCGCCTCGCGGTGGCGCGCAGGGGGCTCCCCCGTGCTGCGCGGGCTCCGGGACGACGGCGTCGTCGAGCTGCTGGGCGGTCCGGCCGCGCACCCGCTGCTACCGCTGCTCCAACCCGAGTTCGTGCGGGCCGCCCTCGAGTCGGGCCTGGCCGACAGTTCGTGGCGACACGGCGTCCGGCCCCGCGGCATCTGGGCGCCGGAGTGCGCCTGGTCCCCCGCCCTCGCCTCTGCCTTCACCTCGGCCGGGATCAGCCATTTCGTCGTCGACGAGCAGACCGTCCGCGACGCCGGCGGTCACCCCCACGGCGCCTGGCGGGTCAGCGGGAGTGACCTGCTGGCTGTCCCCCGCGACCTCGAGGTCACCAACCTCATCTGGTCCTCGCGGAGTGGGTACCCGGGCGCGGCGGCCTATCGCGACTTCCATGCCCGCGAAGAGTTCACCGGCATCCGGCTCTGGGCGATCACCGAGCCCGATGTCGGGGTCGAGCACAAGTCGCCCTACGACCCGGTCGAGGCAGCGGCCCAGGTCGATGCCGACGTCGAGCACTTCGTCGCCGCCGTCCGTGCCAGGCTCGGCCACGCGCACGAGGTGACCGGCGCTCCGGGACTGGTCGTCGCGGCATACGACACCGAGCTGTTCGGGCACTGGTGGCACGAAGGTCCGGCCTTTCTCGGCAAGGCGATCCGCGCGCTGCGGGCTGCCGGCATCACCGTCACCACCGTCGAGAAGGCGATCGCGGCCGGGCACGTCGCCGGAGACCTCGACCTCGGTCCTGGTTCCTGGGGAGCCGGCAAGGACTTCTCCGTGTGGGACGGTCCGGGGGTGCGTCAGATCGCCCACGAGAACGAGTGGCTGCAGCGGCGTTGGCTCGACCTCGTCGCCCGGGAGCGGGCCGCCGGCCGGCTGCAGACCCGCAGGCCAGACCTCGACCAGCTGCTCACCTCGCTGTTCCACGCACTGTCGAGCGACTGGGCGTTCCTGGTGACCCGCGGGCAGTCGGTCGACTACGCCCGGCGACGGGCCGAAGGCCACCGCCGCGACTTCCACCAGCTGGCCCAGCTCGTCGAGGACGGTCGCCGTGACGATGCGCGCGCGGAGGCCGCGCGGTTGGCGGCGCGGGACGGGGCGTTCCCGGCGCTGGACGCCAGGCTCGCGGCTGCCCTCGTCCGCTGATCACCGGAACGGGCCCACCCTCGCGGACCTCCTAGGTGCGCGTCCTGACGACCTTCCCCGGTATGCCGGCGACGACCGACCGCGGCGGGTACTCACCCCGAGCGACGGCCGAGGCAGCGACCACGCACTGGTCGCCGATGTCGACGCCCCGTGTGACGACGACCTTGGTGCCGAGCCAGACGTCGTCGCCGATCCGGACCGGTGACTTCACGATGCCCTGGTCCTTGATCGGCACGTCGAGCGAGGTCGTCACGTGGTCGAAGTCGCAGATGTAGACGTCGTCGCCGAACAGACAGGCCTGCCCGATGGAGATGTCGATCCAGCAGTTGACGGTGTTGCGGATGCCGATGACCGACTTGGGGCCGATGCGCAGGGTGCCCTCGTGGGCTCGCAGCCGGGCGTGCGCCCCGACGTGGGTGTAGGCGCCCACGACCAGCCGGCCGTAGCCCTCACGCACCTCGAACCGGACGTCGGGGCCGATGAAGCAGGGGCCCTCGAACCGCAGCGAGGGGTAGCGCGCGCTGGCCCGAGCCATCCGCAGGTAGCTCAACAGGTGATGACGGGTGAAGGCGCGGTTGGCCATCGCCCAGCCCACCCAGCGGGCCCACGCGAGCGGTCGGGGCAGTCCGAAGGGACCGTGCTCGGCCCGCTCGCCGTGGTCGGCGGGCGACATGTCCGCGTTGGCTGCCGAGGTCACGTGGCTCATTCCGGATCGTTGCGAGTCGTTGCCGACGTCGCGAGGTCGAGCCGTCAGGGCTTCACGCCGGTGATGCCGACGTTGTAGAAGAACCGTGCGGGCACGGCCTTGGCGAGGACCCGGTCGACCGCGGACAGCCGCTTCCAGGAGCCGTAGGCGAACATGGCCCAGTTCCACCCCAGCGCACCCGGCTTGACGGCCGCCTCGAAGGTCCGGATCGGCCACCCGGCGAAGGCCGCGGTCAGCTCCTCGGTCTGCGTGCGGACCCCGATGGCACCGGCTCGCAGCGCCGTCCGCGCCAGCTGGTCCGGGTCGAACGTGTGCAGGTCGACGACCGCCTCGAGCGCGGCGGCCCGGGACGACTCGTCGAGGGCTTCCTGGCCCTTGGCCCACTTCTCACGAAGGGGCGCCAGCTGGGTGACGGCCTTGGTCGCCTTCCACGTGAGGCCGCCGAGCCGGCGGGCGTAGCGGTCCCCCACCGTCGTCGGTTCTCCGGCGATGACGAACCGCCCGCCCGGCTTGAGCACGCGGAGGATCTCGCGGAACGCAGCCTCGACATCAGGGATGTGGTGGATCACGGCGTGGCCGACGACGATGTCGAACGTGTTGTCGTCGTAGGGAATTCGCTCGGCGTCGGCGACCTTGCCCTCGACGGAGAAGCCGAGCATCTCGGCGTTGGCCTTGGCGGCCTCGACCATCCCCGGCGACAGGTCCGTCACGTGCACCGCCTCGAGGATGCCCGCCTGCTTGAGGTTGAGCGAGAAGAATCCCGTGCCCGCACCTAGCTCGAGGGCCGTGGCATAGGGCAACGGGTCGGGCGAGCCGGTGATGGCGTCGAACCGGTCGCGGGCGTACTCGATGCAGCGGCGGTCGAACGAGATCGACCACTTCTCGTCATACGTCTGGGCTTCCCAGTCGTGGTAGAGCACCTGGGCCAGCTTGTTGTCGGCGTAGGCAGCGGCCACCTGCTCGGCCGTGGCTGCCTTGGTCGTGGGTGCCATCGCTCAGGCGCCCTCGAACTTCGCCTTGCCGGGGCCGTTCTCGACGAACGACTTCATCCCGATCTCGCGATCCTTGGTGGCGAAGAGCGAGCTGAACAGCATCCGTTCGATCTCCAGACCCGTCTCGAGGTCGGTGTCGAGCCCCCGGTCGATGGCCTCCTTGGCGGCGCGGATCGCGTAGGCGGGTCCGCCGACATACGGCGCGAGTCGCGCCTTCGCGGCGGCATACACGTCCTCGGCCTCGGCGACCTCGTCGACGAGCCCGATCGCGAGCGCCTCGTCGGCGGACACGAAACGACCCGAGAAGACGATCTCCTTGGCCTTGGCCGGCCCGACGAGGCGAGCCAGCCGCTGGGTGCCGCCGGCGCCGGGAATCACGCCGAGCAGGATCTCGGGCTGGCCGAGCTTGGCGTTCTTGGCGGCGACCCGGAAGTCGCACGCCAGGGCAACCTCGCACCCGCCGCCGAGGGCGTAGCCGGTGATCGCGGCGACCGTCGGCTTGGGGATCCTGGCGATGGTGCGGGTGAAGTCCTGGAGCGAGCCGGAGTGGTCGGCCATGTCCGTGTAGGACATCCGCTCCATCTCCTTGATGTCCGCGCCGGCGGCGAAGACCTTCTCGCCGCCGTAGAGGATCACGCCGGACACGTCGCGGCGCTGGCCGGCCTCGATCGCTGCGGCCGACAGGGCGCTCTGCACCTCGGCGTTGAGTGCGTTCATCGGCGGGCGGTTGATCCGGATCGTCGCGATCCCCCCCTCGACCTCGAGGGAGACGACGCTGGTGGAGGGGCCGTCGCTCATGCCGGGTCGCCCTCGGGAGCGGGCTGGCCCGCGCCGGGGCCGGAGTCGTCCCCACCGCCCATGATCCGCTCGTGCCACATCTGGACGCCGGCCAGGACGAGCTGGACCGAGACGTTGACGAGGGCGGGCACGTTGCTGTTCTGGTCGACGATGTGCTCGCTGGTGACCACCAGGGTGTCGTTGGCGAGGCCGGCCTTGACGACGTTCATCTGCAGGGTGATCTCGTTGCAGGTCGCGAGGCGGGTCAGCGGGTCGCTGGGGACCGTGTCGCTGATGGCCCACTGGCCGAAGAGGCGCATGATCTGGAAGTCGCCCTCGGTGCACCGCACGAACAGCTGCTGGTCCTGCACGGTGAAGGCGACGTCGCCGTCGTTGTCCACGTTGGGCGCCAGTCCCTGGTCGATCAGGGCGTCCAGGACCCGACCGCGGAGCGGGTGCTCGTTCGCGGGGGGCGGGAAGTTGGGCAGCGAAGTCGGATCCGTCATGTGCCCAACCGTAACCACTGCCTAGGCTGAGGGCCATGTCGCATGCCCCGCGCCCGCGTGACCTTCCTCCTACCCTGGGCATGACCCTCGTCGAGGGTGGGGCCGAGTTCGCCGTCTATGCAGGTCACGCCGACTCGGTCGAGGTCTGCCTCTTCGACACCGGCGACCAGGACGGCACCTCGGAGCGTCGCGTGCCGCTGACCGAACGCACCCACGGCATCTGGTTCGGCTTCCTGCCCGGCGTCGTGGCCGGTCAGCGCTACGGCCTGCGTGCCGACGGACCCTGGCGGCCGGCCGAGGGGTTGCGCTACAACCCGTCCAAGGTGCTCCTCGACCCCTATGCGCGCGCCATCGAGGGTGACGTGGCGTGGACGCCCGAGGTCTTCGCCCACCGCGTGGGCCAGCGGCTCAAGGGCGACGACCTGGTCCGCAGCACGATCGACAGCGCCGGCGCGATGCCGCGCTGCGTCGTGGTGGAGGAGGGCTTCGACTGGGGCGACGACACGCCACCGCACACGCCACTCGCCGACACGGTGGTCTACGAGGCCCACGTGAAGAGCCTGACCATGCAGCACCCCGAGGTGCCCGAGCACCTGCGAGGCACGTATGCCGGGTTGTGCCACCCGTCCGTCATCGCCCACCTCAAGGCGCTGGGTGCCACCGCGGTGGAGCTGCTGCCGGTGCAGGCGTTCGCGTCCGAGCCCGAGGTCGTCCAGCGAGGGCTGACGAACTACTGGGGGTACAACACGCTGGGCTTCTTCGCCCCGCATGCGATGTATGCCTCGACCCCTGATCCGCAAGGTGCCCTCGACGAGTTCAAGGGCATGGTGCGGCTGCTGCACTCCGAGGGCATCGAGGTCATCCTCGACGTGGTCTACAACCACACCGCCGAGCAGGCCGGCCGTGTGGGAGCGTCCCTGTCGTGGCGGGGGCTGGACAACCGGGCCTACTACCGCCTGGACGAGCGCGGCCAGGACATCGACGTCACCGGCTGCGGCAACACCCTCGACCTGCGGCACGCGATGGTCTGCAAGATGGTGCTCGACTCGCTGCGGTACTGGGTCAACGAGTGCCACGTGGACGGCTTCCGGTTCGACCTCGCGGTGGCCCTCGGGCGCGGTCAGAACGACGACTACGACCCCAACCACCCGTTCCTGGTCGCGCTGCGCACCGACCCCGTGCTGTCCCGCGTCAAGCTGATCGCCGAACCCTGGGACGTGGGCATCCACGGCTGGCGGACCGGCCAGTTCCCGCCGCCCTTCGCCGAGTGGAACGACCGGTTTCGCGACTCGGTGCGCACCTTCTGGCTCGACGACCTCAAGGCGCAGGCGGCCGGCCACCACCAGGGTCACGGGGTGCGCGAGCTCGCCACCCGGATGGCCGGGTCCCAGGATCTCTTCGGCTCCCGGGATCGCGGACCAGTCGCGTCCGTGAACTTCGTCGCGGCGCACGACGGGTTCACCACCGCCGACCTGACCCGCTACAACGCCAAGCACAACGGCCCCAACGGCGAGGGCAACCGCGACGGCAGCGACAACAACCGGTCCTGGAACCACGGTGTCGAGGGACCGGAGGTCGGCCCCGCCGAGCCGGAGGTGGAGGAGGCCCGGCGCCGCTCGACGCGCAATCTCCTCGCGACGACACTCCTCGCGACCGGCGTACCCATGCTCAACGCGGGTGACGAGTTCGGCCGCAGCCAGGGTGGCAACAACAACCCCTACTGCCAGGACAACGAGATGTCGTGGTTCGACTGGGGCCTGGCCGGCTGGCAGCAGGACCTCCTCGCCACCACACGGTTCCTCACGCGCCTGCGCGCCGACCACCCAGCACTGCGCCAACGCACCTTCTTCACCGGTCGCGAGGTGCACGAGGACGGCTCGACCGATCTCGCGTGGTTCGCAGCCGATGGCGAGCTCATGGAGAACGGGCGGTGGGAGGACCCGGCCACGCGCACGCTGCAGATGCTGCTCAACGGCGCGTGGATCGGTCACGCGTCGGTGCTCGTCGTGCTCCACGGCGGCCGCGATCCCGAGAAGGTGACGCTCCCCGCGGTGCCCGGCCTCACGGCATACCAGCTGTTGTGGGACTCGACCGACGAGCGGCCGGGGCCTCCTGCTCCCCCGACCTCTCCCGGTCCGGTCGAGGTGGGCCCGACCTGCATCCAGGTCTACCGCGCGACCGACGCCACCTGACCGCGCCGACGATCGGAGCTGCGCGGCGCCGAGGGCTGAGGGTCACCACCGGCAGACGCGGTACTAGCTCCTGAACAGCCAGTGAGGTGCCCGGCGGCCAAACTCGGTGCTGGTCAGAGTGCCTGCGCCCGCTGGCAGGCGGCCCAGGAGGGGGGCCTTGGCTGTGCGCGGCAGGTCGACGAGGTTCGACTGCTCGGCAAGGCCCGGTGTTTCCGGGTACGACCCGACCACCACGCCGAGCAGCGGGAGGTCTCGGGCGGCGAGGGCTTCGGCAGTCAGGGCGGTGTGGTTGAGGGTGCCGAGGCTGGGGCTCGCCACGAGAACGTACCCGACGCTGATTCCCTTGTAGCGCAACGCGGTTCCGATGTCGGCCAAGGTCCCGCCGCGGGTGTCGAGGTGGACCAGCAGCCCGCCTGCGCCCTCCACGAGCACGACGTCGGCCTCGGTGGCGATGGCGGCAATGGACCGGGCGTGCTCGGCCACCCGTGGCAAGGTCAGGTCTTCAAGTCGGGCAGCGGTGTCCGGCGCGAGCGGCGCGCGCAGCCGAACGAACTCGTGGAACGTCACACCCGGGTCCTCGCCGAGCAGTTCCTGCACGACCTGGATATCGCCGTCCTCGTCGTCGGTCACGCCCGTCTGCAGGGGCTTCACCACGGCCACCTCGGCGCCGCGTCTGCGCAGCATCACGGCGAGGGCAGCCGTCACCACGGTCTTCCCGACTCCGGTGCTGGTGCCCGTGACGACGACGACCTTGGGCAAGGAGATCGGGTCAGGCGACATCGGGTCAGGCGACATCGGGTCGCTCGACGTCGGGTCAGTCATGGGCGACCAGCGCGCGCAGGACCTCGAGGGCATGGTCGAGGACTTCGGGACCGTGGTCCGCGTGGGCGGTCAGCCGAAGCCGCGAGGTGCCGTCCGGCGTCGACGGTGGCCGGAAGCAGCCGATGCGCAGGCCTTGTTGCTCCGCGTGGGCGACCGCTGCGAGTGCTTCCGCCGGACCCGACATCGTGACTGACAGGACCGCGCCAGCGGGGGTGGCGACGCCACAGGCCTCGGCGAGCAGCGCCGAGTTCGCTCGTGCGGCGGCGGGTAGGCGGAGGTCGGTTACCAGGACGTCGAGGGCGCCCAGCGCGGCACCCGCAGCGGCCGGCGCGAGCCCCGTGTCGTAGATGAACGGCCGTGCCGTGTTGACGAGGTGCTCGCGCACGGCTTCATGGGCCAGGACCGCGCCGCCTTGGGCTGCAAGCGATTTCGACAGTGTCGCTGTCACGACGACATGGTCACGAGCGAGTATGCCGGCCTGCGCGGCTCCGCCCTCACCGCGCTCCCCCACGACGCCGAGTCCGTGGGCGTCGTCGACCACGAGCACGGCGCCGAACTCCTCGGCAAGGTCGGCCAGGGCACCAAGCGGAGCAGCGTCGCCGAGGACCGAGTACACCGACTCCACCACGACGACCGCCCGTGGCTGGGTGCGTTCCGCGAGCAGTTCCCGGACGTGGTCGAGGTCGTTGTGGCGGCTGACGGCCACAGTGCCGCGGCTCAGGCGGGCGCCGTCGATGAGGGAGGCGTGGGCGTGGGCGTCGGAGACGATCAGGGTGTCGGGGTCGGCCAGCGACGTGAGGACGGCGAGGTTGGCGTGGTAGCCGGTCGACAGCACGAGCGCCGAGGGTGCCCCGGTGAGCACACACAGGGCCCGCTCCAGCTGTTCGTGGATCTCGAGCGTGCCGGTGACGAGGCGGGAGGCCCCGGCCCCACCGCCGTAGGTCTCGGCGGCAGCGACGGCACCCGCGATGACGGCCGGGTGTCGACGCAGTCCCAGGTAGTCGTTGCCCGCGAGGTCGACCAGCTCACCGGACTTGAACGGCCTGACCTCACGGCGAAGTCCTTTGCGGTCACGCTCGGTGGACCGGTCTGCCAGCCAGTCGAGGAAGGTGCTCACACGTCCATCCTCTCAGCCGTGGACCGTGGCAACGGCCTGCACCATGGCGTCGCAGATGGTGGCCAGGTCTTCGGGGTTCGTGACGTAGGGCGGCATCGTGTAGACGAGGTCGCGGAACGGTCGGACCCACACCCCGCGCTCCAGTGCCGCGGCGGTGAGCGCGGCGATACGGGCCGGCTCGCGCAGCTGGATCACGCCGACTCCGCCGAGGACGCGGACGTCGGCCACGGCGTTGAGGTCCTCCGCGGGCTTGAGGCCGGCCATCAGTCCGGTCTCCAGGTTGCTCACCTGGGCGGCGAAGTCGTTGTCCTGCAACAGGTTGAGACTGGCCAGTGCGACCGAGCAGGCCAACGGGTTGGCCATGAAGGTCGGCCCGTGCATGAGCGCGCCCCCGGCCCGCTCGCTGCTCACGACCTCGGCCACCTCGTCCGTGCACAACACGGCTGCCAGCGAGAGGTAGCCGCCCGTCAGCGCCTTGCCGACGCACAGGATGTCGGGGACGACCGCGGCGCGCTCCATCGCGAACATGGTGCCGGTGCGCCCGAAACCGGTGGCGATCTCGTCGAGGATCACCAAGGCTCCGTGCTCGCGCGCCAGCTCGGCAAGAACCTGCACGACGTGCGGGCTGTGGAACCGCATCCCCCCGGCGCCCTGGAGCAGTGGCTCCAGGATGACCGCGGCGATCTCGGACGCGTGATCCGCGTAGAGGCTGCGGGTGTCGCGCTCCCAGGCCGCCATCGCCGGATCGTCGGCCTGGCGGTCGGTGCCGGCCGGCGGGATGGGGGCGAAGACGTGCTCGGGCAGGAGGCCGGTGAACAGGGAGTGCATGCCTCCGACCGGGTCGGTCACCGACATCGGAGAGAAGGTGTCTCCGTGGTAACCACCGCGGATCGTGAAGAAGCGCGTGCGCCGTGTGCCAGCGCCGACGTGGAACTGGAGGGCCATCTTCATCGCCACCTCCACGGACACCGAGCCCGAGTCAGCGAAGAACACGCGCTGCAGAGCGGGCGGGGTCAGCGCCACGAGCCGCTCGGCCAGCCTGACCGCAGGCTCGTGGGTCAGGCCACCGAACATCACGTGACTCATCCTGGAGAGCTGGGCGCGCGCCGCGTCGTCGAGCTCGGGCACGGCGTAGCCGTGGATCGCACACCACCACGACGACATGGCGTCGATCGCGTCGAGTGCTGAGCCGTCCGGCATACGCAGCGATAGCCGCACCCCCGACGCCGACTCGACGAGGTAGGAGGCGGCCGGTGCGCCGGCCGACGAGTACGGGTGCCACACATGGTCCCGGTCGAAAGCCATCAGATGGTCGTGTCCGTCGGCCACGCCAGCCGTCGCGTCAGCCATCACTGCGGGTCTCTCCGTGGACCACGCACTGCGCGGACCAGCCTCGTGGGAGGACCTGCACCTTCATCCGTCGACGGCACCGACCGCAGAACCGGGGCGGCTCCAGCGCGAGCGCGCGGTCGCAGGCGGAGTGGTCCGCCTCCTCGCGCGCCAGCCCGCAGCGGCCGCACCAAGGGTCCTCGCCCGGCATACCCGACTCGCTCTCAGAACGTCTCGCTCAACGCCTTGATCGGCATCTCGAGCTCCGCGAGCAGGCTGAGGTCTTCCTTCGGGTCACGGCCGAGGGTCGTGAGGTAGTTGCCCACGATGACGGCGTTGATCCCACCGAGCAGTCCGTCGCGGGTGCCGAGGTCGCCCAACGTGAGCTCGCGTCCGCCGGCGTACCGCAGGATCGTGCGGGGCAGCGCGAGACGGAACGCGGCAATCGTGCGCAGGGCGTCGCCCGAGTCCATCACCGGCAGGTCGCCGAAGGGGGTGCCGGGACGCGGGTTGAGGAAGTTGAGCGGCACCTCGTGCGGGGCCAGCTCGCCCAGCTGGGCGGCCAGCTCGGCGCGCTGCTCGAGCGTCTCGCCCATGCCGACCAGCCCGCCGCAGCACAGCTCCATGCCGGACTCCTTGACCATCAGGCAGGTGTCCCACCGCTCCTCGAACGAGTGCGTGGTCACGACCTGGGGGAAGAACGAGCGCCCGGCTTCGAGGTTGTGGTTGTAGCGGTGCACCCCCATGTCGACCAGGTCATCGACCTGGTCCTGGCTGAGCATGCCCAGGGAGGCGGCGACCTGGATGTCGACCTCCGCCTTGATCGCTGCCACGCCCTCGCGCATCTGGGTCATCAGACGAGCGTCCGGCCCGCGCACCGCGGCGACGATGCAGAACTCGCTCGCCCCCGTCTCACGGGTCTGCCGCGCAGCGCGCACGAGCTCGGGGATGTCGAGCCACACCGAGCGCACCGGGGAGCTGAACTGGCCGGACTGGCTGCAGAAGTGGCAGTCCTCAGGGCAACCGCCCGTCTTGATGGAGACGATGCCCTCGACCTCGACCTCCGGCCCGTTGAACTGCAGCCGGACCTCGTGGGCAAGCGCCAGGAGCTCCTCGAGCTGGTCGTCCGGCGTCCTCAGCACGTCGAGGATCTGGCCGTAGGCCACGGGCTCACCGCGCTCGAGCACCTGCTCACGGGCGACCTGGAGGATCTCGCTGGCAACCGATTCCTCAATTGTCATGAGCCTGAGTCTGTCTCATGTCGGCGACTGTTGTGTGCCAGTCTCACGCGCCGAACGTCCATGGCGAACGTCACGTGGTGCCGTCATCGAGCAGCTGTTGGGTCGCGGTGGACAGCACCCACTCGTAGTACCTGCGCTGGCTCCAGCGCCGCATGCGCCGCATCGTGCGGAACACACCGGGAGACGTGAGGGTGTACATGATGTCCGCGGCGTCGGCAGCGCCCAGGCCCGGTCGGAGCTCACCTCGGTCGTGGAACCGCTGTGCCAGCTTGAGGTTCAGCTCGTAGGCAGCCTGGTTGCCGCGGGTCACGGTGCGGGCCAGGCCGGGGTCGACGCCCGGCACGGAGTCGCCCATCAGGATGAGGTCGCCGGCCCGGTTCATCAGGTCGGTCGCGCCCTTGAGGTGTGCGCCCAACGCCTCGCGCGGGTCGTCCATCGAGCGAGCGGCCACCGCCTCGGGCCGGTCGACGGCTGGCACCCGGGACTCGTCACCCATCGTCAGCATGGCGATCGTGTGCCGGAGCAGACCGAGCTTGGTGCCGAAGCCGTCATAGAGGGTCCGCTCACCCACGCCTGCCCGGTCCGCCACGTCCTTGAGCGTCGTGCCCTGGAACCCGCGCTCGACGAAGAGCGCGAGCGCTGCCTGGCGGATGCGGGCCCGTGTCTCCTCCGCTGCTGCCGTTCGTGCGGGCGAGCGGTAATGCCTCTTGACAGGTTCAGCCACGAGGGTCACTCTAGCGTTAATTGACCGCAGTGCAACTGCGATGAAATGGAGAAGGACCGATGAGGGAAGAAGTGATTCGGGCGTTCAGCCCCTCCACCGGACCGCGCCGGATCGGCCTGGAGCTCGAGATGCACGTCCTCGGCACCGCGCGCATCGGTGACGAGCTCGTCGACCGCGGCCACCCGTCATACGAACCCGGTGGCCAGCTCGAGCTCAGCCTGCCGCCGCAGACCTCCATCGAGGCCCTGCTCCGGGAGGTCGACTGGAGCCTGCGCACGGTCGCCGAGAGCACGGGGGTCGCGGGGGCCGCGGGGGCCGCCGGGGCCGCGGGGGTCGCCCTGACCGGCGTCGATCCCTGGCGCTCGCTGGGGCAGGTCGCCCTGGCGCTGTCGACGCCGCGATACCTCGCGATGCAGGAGCTGTTCGACCGCACCGGCGACTCCGGTCGGCGGATGATGCGGCTCACCGCCTCGTTGCAGGTCTGCGTGGACCTGCTGCCCGGCCCCGCCGGTCACGAGCAGTGGTTGGTCGCGAACCTCGCCGGCCCGGCCCTGGTCGCAGCCTTCGGCGGCTCCCTCGAGCGCACCCGGATCTGGCAGGGGATCGACCCGGTCAGGACGGGCTACGACGGTCGGCACCTCGACGTGCGGGACCCGATCGGCGCGTATGCCGCGTTTGCCCGGGCCGCCGAGCGGTTGCCGATCCCGGAAGCCGAGGACGACCACTACCACCTGGGCACGATCTTCCCGCCGGTCCGGCCCCGCGGTGGCTACCTCGAGCTCCGGTACCTCGACTCCCAGCGACCGACGACCGAGCTCCTGGGCACCATCTGGGCGCTGCTGTACGACGAACTGCTTCGTCGCGAGGCCCTCGAGCTGCTGCTCCCCACGCTGTCGACGTACTGGGACCAGTGGCAGTCGGCCGACCCGAGCCAGCTCCTGGACCTGGTCGGTACTCGCGAGGTGGCGGCATGAGGACCGTGTTCGTCGTCGACCCGCTCGACGGGCTCGACGCCTCCCTCGACACGAGCATCGGCCTGATGCACGCCGCGCAGGAGCTCGGCATCGAGGTGTTGGCCACCGAAGCGCGACACCTGGAGATCATTGACGGACGTGCCGTGGCGAGGGTTCGCGCCCTGAAGCTCGCGCCCTCCACCCCGGCAGCCGGGTGCCGCTGGACCGTGCCCGACCCGTGGTACGACGCCGGACCCGAGGAGCTCGTGCGGCTGGAGGACGTGCGCGCGGTGTTCATGCGCCTCGAGCCACCCGTCGACCTTGACTTCCTCGCCGCGACATACGTGCTCGACCACGTCGACCTCAGCGGCACGGCGATGGTCAACGCCCCCGGCGGCCTGCGGGCCTGCAGCGAACACCTCCTCGGCCTGTCCTTCCCGGACCTCGTGCCACCGACCGTCGTGACGGCGCACGCCGAGTCGATCCGTTCCTTCCTGGCCGAGCACGAGCGCATCGTCGTGAAGCCGGTGGACGGGTTCAGCGGACGTGGTGTCTTCGTGCTGTCGCACCGCGATCCGAACCTCGCGTCGATCATCGAGACCTCCACGTCAGGCGGAACTCGAACGGTGGTCGCCCAGCCCTACCTGGCGCAGGTCGAAGCCGGCAACAAGCGGATCTACGTGCTGGACGGCGTCGCCGTCGGTGCCAGCATCAGGCACCCCGTGCCGGGTGACTTCCGCATCGTCAGCCCTGACGGCCCGGCCGAGCTCACGCCTCGCGACCGCGAGATCGTCGACCGCCTCGCTCCCACCCTGCGCGCGCACGGCCTGCGGTGCGTCGGCCTCGACGTCATCGGCGACCACCTCATCGAGGTCAACGTCACCTCACCCGGGGCGCTGCGCAAGGCCGACGCCCTCCTGGGCACGACGTACTGCGCCGACCTGGTCTCCCACGTCCTCACCCACACCTCCTGGAAGGCACCGTCATGACCACAGCCATCGTCTGCTCAGCCATCCTGGCCGCCGCGATCTTCGCCCTCGGCTTCAACGTCTCGCTGAACCGCGGCTACGCAGCCAAGCGCGGCGGCAGCCAGATGCCGACGGATCCCGCGGACCCACTGCTGATCGCGCAACGGGCGCACGGCAACGCGACCGAATACGTCCCGACCCTCATCGCCCTGTTCCTGCTCGTGGGATGGCTGTCGCCCGGGCCCTGGGCATTCGGGCTGATGGTCGCCGCCACTGCGTCCCGCCTCCTGCACGCCTACTCGATGCTCACGTCCACGACGCTCGCTTCGGAGTCGGCGCCACGCATGACTGGCGCCATGGGGACCTACGCATTCGGGTTGGCCCTTGCGGTGACGGTCGGGATATCGGCGTTCTGACAGTCGCGGCGTGCTGACGACGGGACTGACGGGACGCCCGTCATTCTGGAAGGGGCCCCTTCCGGCGTCACCTTCTCAGAGCTGCAGGATCCTCGCCGAGACCTCGTATGCCGCGGCCACACCTTTCGCGTCATGCAGGTCCCCGGGCTTCTCCAGAGCCGCCAGAGCATGCGCGCGCACAGCGGAGCCCGGGTCCGCGGCGACGAGGTCGAGGCACAGCCCGGCGACCACGGCGTTGGCGTCGTGTTCGTCCAGCCCATCGAGGGCGAGGCCGTTGTAGAGCAACGTCGCCGCCTCCAGGAACACCTCCCGGGCCATCTCGAGGTCCACCTCCGGCCGAGCCTGGGCGACTGCCTCTGCGGTGGCCAGGAGCTGGTCGAACGGCGGGTCCACGGCGCTGGGCTGCATGGGGCGAGCCTCTCAGGGCGCCCTCCTGTCGACAACCGAATATGTGCCAGTCGGTGGGCCAAGGGAGGGCCGGTCGTGGCGGGTGCCGTCAGGCGCCCTGCCCGCTAACGAGGAGCAGCATGCCTGCCGAAACCAGGACAGCGACGCCGAGGCACCTGAGGGCGAACCGCGCCTGCGTCCTGGACCTCGGAGGTGTGCTGGGTTCGGTCAGGGCCATCAACGCCAGTCCGCCGGAGACCGCTCCCCCGGTGATCGTGAGGCCAATGGCCAGGGGCAGATGGTCATTGAACAGCCACTGGGAGAATGCGGTCTGGACTGCCATGGCAGCGATCGACCAGAGCGCGATGATGGCGAGCGTGGAGACCATGGCCAGGACCGCCGCGGATCGAGCGACACCGGCGCGAACGGAGGATTCGCCGTTCGTCATGGCCCAGCCAACCGACGTGGCCGGACCGCCAGGTAGACGGTGTTGGTCGACTCTCCGCCCGTGAGCGGGTTGGGGAACGGCACCACGTGGGCGTCGGCGCGCTCGAAGGCCTCCCCCATGCGCCGCACCACCTCGGGCTCGGGCGGCTCGTCGGACCACAGCGCGAACGCTCCGCCGTCGGCAAGCATCGCGCCGACCCGCGCGAAGCCCTCGACCGTGTAGAGGTCGCCGTGGTCGTCGCGCAACAGCCAGTCGGGGGCATGGTCGATGTCCACCAGCACCGCGTCGTAGGTGCGGTCGGCGCGACCCGCACGCACCACGTCGAAGAAGTCGTCGTTCACCAGGCGCACCCGCTGATCTGCTGCCAGCCCGACGGTATCGGGCAACAGGTCGCGCTCGTGCCACGAGATGACCATCGGCAGGGCCTCGACCACGGTCAGCTCGGTGACCCGGTCGTCCTCGAGCGCGGCGACTGCGGTGTAGCCGAGCCCGAGGCCGCCCACCAGGACGGTCAGCGAGGCGCCTGTGACGGCCGTGAGACCGATCCGCGCCAGGTCCCGCTCACCGGCGGTGAACTGGCTGGACATGAGGAAGTCGTCCCCGAGCTTGACCTCGTACACGTCCCGCTCCGTGACGCGGTCCCAGCGCTGCCGAAGGCTGATCTCACCCCACGGGGTGTTGCCCCAGTCGAGCTCCTGGATCCTCACCCACCGAGACTAGTGCCCCTGTAGGCGGGCCACGGCTAGCCCTCCTTGTTCGTCTTGAGGTCGTACTTGAAGTGGATTCCAGCCTCCAGCGATCCATCTGCCTTCTGCGGCTTGTACTCGAGGTCGACCTTGGCGAACGCGAGCCCGACGCTCTCCATCGTGGCGTCCCCCTCAACGCTGACGCTCGTGGAGACGCTCGTCACGAGGACGTCCGTCATCGTGATGATGAGGTACTCCTGCTGGCCCTTCCCGGCCTTGCGCAGCGTGATCGTCGCGTCCTTGACGTGCTGACCCGTGGCGCACGCCTTCATCAGCAGCGGCGAGGCTTTGTCGACGTGGTGGGTGAAGGTGAAGTCGTGGAAGCTCGCCTTGCCTGCACCGCCCCCTCCACCGTGCCCGGTGGTACCGGACTGGGACACGCCCCACGACCACGACAAGACCTCGATCTCGTCCTTGTGCTTGGCATCGCGGGACTCACCCTTGATCGTGCCGATCCTGGCGAAAATCGAGCTGGCCATGACACCGTCTCCTTGGCTGGGCTCACGGACCACCCCAAGGTCGACCTGTCGGTGTTCGGTGTCAACCTTTCCCGCCGGTCGGATATCGGGATGCGAATCAGGTGCCGACCGCGGCGACGGCGTCGTTGATGACGGACGCGATCTGGTCCGGTACATCGTTCGGCCCCCGTCGCCCTTCTCGGCGTGGACGACCCACGCCGGCACGCCGGGATGCCCGTGCCGACTGCCGCCAATCGCGGTCGAGCATCGGCCCAAGCTGGCGCTAGTGCCCGGCGGGGCAGGCCTCGTCCAGCCACGCCACGACCTCTGGCGCGGGGGGAGGCAGCCGTTCCAGCGGCTCGGTGCCGTCGAGAGTCCGCAACTGTGCCGCCAGTGCGAGGGCGTGATCGACCGGGCGATTGGGGACGTCGAGATCGGCGTCGTCGACGATCTTGACTTGCACTCGCCCGGAGAACAGGTGGAGCTGTCCGCCGAGCACGACGGTCGGCACCGACAGCCGGGGCTCAAGCCGCACACAGGGAAAACCGGGCGACAACTGCTCCCATTCCTGGGTGCTGACCGAAATCGGGTCGCCGCAGTATCCCTCGATCCCAGGGTCGCAAGGGCCGTAGTGGGCCTCGATGACGATCAGTGGTCCCTGGTTGTCGATCCGGGCGATCCCGTCGAAGTCGTGACCCTCAGCTGTCGGCCCGAGGTAGTAGGCGATCTGCCCTGCGGCGGCCAGCTCGGCGGCAAATGCGGGCAGCTGATCAGCGGGGCTGCCCGACACCAGGTCGCCCCCGTTTCGGGCAACTTCTTCGGCCGAAGGTGCAGAGCCACACGCGAACAGGAACACCGTCAGCACCCCGATGGTCGCGGGCGACGCGCATCGCGATGAGGGACGGCTGCGGGCGCCGGGGGCTCGGCGGCGAGGAAACATGGGGGGCTCCCAGGGGTTCGTTCAGGTCCGTGGCGGGTGGACAGGCTCTGGCCGTGAGGTCGGGCGTCGTCAGCTGATGGCGTCGAGCGCCTGCTTCAGTTGCGCAGGGGTCGGTGCCGTGTCGTAGCTGACCTTCACTGTCCCGTCCGGCCCGACGAACGCCATGGCCAGCTGGTTGGACAGGCCCAGGGCGTTGCGCAGCTCGGGTGTTGGGGCGTTGGCGATCGGCAGCGTGACGCCGGGTGGCACCAACGGGAACCCTGGTTTGCCCTTCTCGCCCACCTGGACCGCCAGCACCGGGGGCGTCGTGCCGTTGCGAGTCATCCCTTGGAGGGTCTTGAGGGCGGACAGGCAGCCGGGGCAGGAGTCGGGCGAGTCCCAGTAGGTGTCTGAGTTGAAGAAGGCGAGGACGTAGGAGTGTCCGGCGTAGGTGGCCGAGGTTGCCGTCCCGCCGGTGAGCATCTCGAGGCTGAGGGGCGGCACCTTCACAGTGCCTGCTGACGATGGCTTGCGCGCAGCAATGACGGTGGCTGTTGAACCCGATGGAGGAGTTGTGGAGAAGGTCGCAGCATCCGCCTGCGGACGCAGTGTGAAGGTTGCCGCGTGCAAGGCCCCGGTCTCCAGGAGCACTCCGGTGTCCTTGTCGAACCAGTAGTCGGCGCTGAAGCCGTCTTGCTGAGCGGTGGCGGCGGTCGCGCAGCGGTACCCGGCCGCGTTTCGTTTCAGGATGACTCGATTTCGATCAAGGGCATCGCAGGTAGTACCCGTGGTCGGTCCAATCAGCTCGCGCGACCACAGGCCCAAGCCGTTCCAGGCGTCGAGGTGTTCCTGTACTGCCTCATACAGGATGTACTGCGGATCGCTCATCGAGCCGAAGGTGAGCAGTCTGGAGCCGTCCCAGATCTGCCTCTGCACCTCCTCCGGGTCCTTTGCGTTGGGGTCGGTGAACATGGCGATGGTCACGTGCACCCCCAGCCCGGAGGCAGCGATGACCTTCAGCTCGACTCGCCCCGACGCTTCACCGCCTTCGCCCCCTGCGTCCTGGACGAAAGCGACCTCGGCGCCCGGCGTCGACGAGGTCTTGGTGGCACTGGTGGGCGGTTCGCCTTTCGCAGTATGGGAGTTGGCGACCGGCGATTCTTTGTCTGGCCCCCCGCAGGCCGCCATGGTCATCCCGATGAGGGCCGCCGTGAACGCCACACTGGCCGACCTCGCTCCTCGACGCGCCCACAGGGTGGTGCTCCGCGGCGCTTCGTTCCGTGGTGACTTGAGCATCTCTCTTCGCCTTCCGGGTGGGGCCTCAACCGTCTCGCCAGCAGCCGTTCCCGTCATCGTCCTGAGGGTCCGGATGCAGTCAGTCGCGGGTCCACAGCTGTGGACCGGAGGACGACGCTGGTGCCGCCGCTGCAGACAGCGCGGTCACAGCCAGCGACGCACCCGCCGCCTGTAGTCGTCGTACGGCGGTCCGAACCGTTCGTGCAGGAACCGCTCCTCGGGGCGGATCGCGCCCCAGAGGACGAGCAGCACCGCGGCCGGGAACAGCACCAGTCCCCAGAACGTGGGTGCCAGCAGCGCCAGCCCGAGGTACAGCGCGAGCAGGCCGACGTACAGCGGGTTCCGGGAGTGGCGGTAGGGCCCCTCCTCGATCATCGTGCGTGTCGCCTGCCCCGGCAGCAGTCCGGTCCCGTGCCGGCCGAACAGCCACAGCGACCAGCCGTTCCACCCGATGAAGAAGACCACCAGGACCCAGCCGAGCGGAACCCGCCACCTGCCGAGGTCGACCGGCTCGCCCCAGAGGACCGTGGCCAGCCAGCCGACCAGCAGGGGCGCGCCGACCGCGACGGGGGGCCAGAGCCGGAACGCGACTGTTCCCTGCGAACCGTCCACCATGACCCCATTCTCAGGGCAGATCCGGACGTCTACTCAGTGGGGATTGCCTAGTCAGTGGGATTGCTGTTCGACATTGACGTTCACGAGGGGACCTTGCGCGTGAACGTGAGGTGGGTGACGCCGCTGGGGGACGAGGCCGCCTCGACGTCGTAGGCATCCTCGAGGGAATCCAGACCATCCCAGATCCGGACGCCCCGACCGAGCACGATCGGGACCTGGACGAGATGCATGTGGTCGACGAGGCCGGCGACGAGAAAGTCGCGTACGACGGTGGCCCCACCACCGATCCGGACGTCCTGCCCATCGGCCGCCTCGCGGGCAATCTCGAGCGCCTGGGCCGGAGCTGCGTCGAGGAAGTGGAACGTGGTGCCGCCCTCCAGCTCCAGCGAGGACCGCGGATGATGGGTGAGAACGAAGGTCGGTGTGTGAAACGGCGGGTTCGGGCCCCACCAACCCTTCCAGTCCGGATCGTCGCGCCATCCCGGCGGACCGAACTTGTTGGCGCCCATGATTTCGGCGCCGAAGCCGTGACTGTGGCGCTCAGCGAAGGCGTTGTCGACTCCGACGCTCCCGCCGCCCGCGTCCCAGAACCGGGTAGCGAACATCCATTCGTGCAGTCGCTGGCCCGCATGACCGAACGGCGCCTCGGCCGTCTGCGGTTCGCCGGTCGCGAACCCGTCGAGCGAGATGGAGAAGTTGTGGATTCGTGCGAGTGACATGGGCGCCCTCCTCGGTCGTCAACTGCGCTCTGCAAGTCGATTCTAGGAAGACCGACCAGCGTCAGGTCAGGACTGCGCGAGGGCGCGCACTGCGCGTTCGATGGCGGGGCGCATTTCAAGCTCGGGGTCGATGGTGAGTCGGTGCAGGAGCAGTCCATCTCCGAGCGCCATGAGGGCCCGGGTCGCCGGCACGGGGTCGGGGATGCCGACGGCGACCACCATCCGCTCAGTCCACCGCTCGAACTCGCGGCGCTGTCGTCGTAGTGGCTCTCCCAGCTCAGGGTCGCTCGCGAGCTCGAGGAACAGGGCATAGCGCGCGCGGGTGCGCGCGGCGAACCGCCCGGTCTGCAGGTCCGTCATGACGCACAGGCCCTCGATGAGGTCGTCGACTCCCGCGATCGAAGGCATCGCAGCCGGATCGAAGTCGGCCCGCTCGCGCTCGGCCATCCAGTCGACGACTCCGCCCAGGAGCGCCCGGCGCGTGCGGAACCAGTTCGAGGTCGACCCCGGCGGCAGGCCTGCTCGTTCGTCGACCCGCGCATGGGTCAATGCGCGCACGCCCTCGGCGCCGAGCAGCTCCACCGCCGCCGCGAGTCCGCGCTCCCGGGTAGTCGCGGGCATCGACTCCCTCCTTCCCTGAGGTCTACTATGAACATAGTATTCGCCTCACGCGGAGGGGTCGCCATGTCCAGTCCCGAGTCCCGCATCACCCCCGCGGTCGACCCCTCGGCCTGGACGCCGCCGCTGCCGAAGGCCCCCGGCTTCGACCATCTCGTCGTCGAGACACCCGGCCTGAAGACCCACCTCGCCGCCATCGGCGAGGGCGAACCGGTGGTGCTCTTGCACGGATTCCCCCAGCACTGGTGGCAGTGGCACACCATCGCTCCTGTGATCGCCGCGTCCGGCTACCGCGTCCTCTGCCCCGACCTGCGCGGGGCCGGCTGGACGGTGTCCGACGATCCACGCATCGCACGCGAGACCCGGCTCCGTGACCTGCTCGCCCTCCTCGACCTCCTCCACATCGAACGCGCCCACCTGGTCTCCCACGACATGGGGGCCCTCACCGCCATGCAGCTGAGCTACGACCACCCCGAGCGGGTTCGCACGGCAGTGCAACTGTGTGTGCCGCCGGGCTTCATGACGTTCAGCCCCAAGGTCGCCCCGGGCTTTCGTCACCTGCCCCGGTTCATCTGGCACCGCCCAGGCTCGTCGCTGCGGGGGATCTTCTCCGAGGCGTATGTCGCCCACCCGATGTCGGAGGCAACCGCTGAAGCCCACCTGGCCCCGATGCGCCGACCCGAGATCGACGGCGCCGTCCGTCCCCTGACCCGCGGCATGATCCTGCCCGAAGCCGTACGCTTGACCCGCGGCGTCTACCGTCGCCGGCGGCTCACCGTGCCGACCCTCTTCGCCTTCGGCCGCCGCGACCGCCCCTGGACCCAGGAGAACCTGGAGCGCATCTGCCGCGACCCTGGGCGGTACGCCGATCGTGTCGAGTTCGCCTACGTCGACGACGCAGCGCACTTCATGACCGACGACGCCCCCGGTGCGGTCGCCGACCTCGCGATCGACTGGTTCGAACGATCAGCGTGACGTAGGGGTCACCACGCGGGTCGTGCGTGCACCACATCCGAGCACTCTTGCGCGCCTCACGTGGGCGGTGCGCCGCGCCCCCAATGGGCTCGGAGCCCCCGCCAGGCATGGGAATGGGCCCGCCGGGTCTGGCGGGCTGTGGGGCGGGGTCATGGTCGCCATGGCGGGGACAGGGCCGAACCCATGGCGGCGGTCTCCAGCTCGCCCCACACGTCGTAGGTCCTGATCGCCGGTGGCGTTCCGAAACCACGACCCGAGCCTGAGTCCGGGCCTGAGTCCGGGCCTGAGTCCGGGCCTGAGTCCGGGCCTGAGTCCGGGCCTGAGTCCGGGATTGGGTCCGGGCCTGAGTCCGGGATTGGGTCCGGGGGTGGGCCTGTCCGGCTGGCCAGCCACTGGTCGTAGGCGCCGGGGGTCAGGTCCCACCGGACCTGGCCGTCGACGAGTTCGCCGTGGTAGCCCTTGTTGTGCACGATCGTGTGGTGCCGCCCGCACAACAACGCGGCGT